>CAVPGG010000060.1:0-17396 GCA_963703755.1 uncultured Pseudomonadota bacterium | reverse complement strand
TGTCCGTTGATCGACGGCGGACGGCGAGTCGTCATCGCGGCCGACCGGCCGCCGGCCGATCTCAAAGCCTCGACGAGCGCGTGGCTCGCGCCTTGCCGGCGGCCTCGTAGTCGAGATGGGATCGCTGGGCGAGGAGCTGCGCCTCGAAATCCTCAAGTCGCGCGTCGCGCTCGCGCGCGTGCATCACCCGGGCTTCGACGTGCCCGAGCCGGTGCTGACCTATATCGCGAAGTCGGTCACCCACAACGGCCGCGATCTGGAAGGCGCGCTCAACCGCCTGCTGGCGCACAGCAAGCTCACCGCCCAACCCGTGACCATGGATCTGGCCGAGCGCGAGATCCGCGATCTGATCCGCCCGCAGGAGCCCAAGCGGGTCAAGATCGAGGATATCCAGCGCATCGTCGCGCGCCACTACAACGTCAGCCGCGGCGACCTGCTCTCCTCGCGCCGCACCGCCAACGTGGTGCGGCCGCGCCAAGTCGCCATGTACCTGGCCAAGACCTTGACGCTGCGCTCGCTGCCGGAAATCGGCAGGCGTTTCGGCGGCCGCGACCATACCACGGTCCTGCACGCGGTCCGGAAGATCGAGAATCTCGTCGGCAACGACACGACGCTGGCCGAGGAGATCGAGTCCCTCAAGCGTCAGCTGCAAGAATAATCGATAAGGAATCCACCTCCGCCTTGCCCTCCTCACCCTTGAATAATCCGCGCTGCCGGGTCAATTTCAACACCCGGCGCCGACGACAGGATCGCGCCGGCCTGCGCCGGCGCGGTGCTGTTTTCCTTGACGCGCCGGGGCTTTCCCTTTCGATCGAGCGGGGTCCCGCATGAAGGTCACGGTCGAGCGCGCCGAGCTGCTGAGGTCGCTGTCCCACGTCCACCGCGTGGTCGAGCGGCGCAACACCATCCCGATTCTCGCCAACGTGCTGATCCGCGCCGAGCGCGCGAAGCTGGCATTCAAGGCGACCGACCTCGACCTCGAGGTGATCGAGACGGTCAACGGCGAGGTCTCGCCGGGCGGCGTCACCACAGTCCCGGCGCACATGTTCTACGAGATCGTGCGCAAGCTGCCGGAGGGCACGCAGGTGGTGCTCGAGGCCTCGGGCGACCGCGCGGTCCTCACCATCCGCGCCGGCCGCTCGCGCTTCACGCTGCAGACCCTGCCGGAGAGCGATTTCCCCGACATCGCGGCGGGCGACATGACGCACAAGTTCACGCTCGCGGCGGCCGATCTCAAGCGCCTGATCGAGAAGACCCAGTTCGCGATCTCGACCGAGGAAACCCGCTACTACCTCAACGGCATCTACCTGCACACCGCCGGCACCGGATCGAACGTCATGCTGCGCGCGGTCGCGACCGACGGCCACCGCCTCGCCCAGGTCGAGCTGCCGGCGCCGGCGGGCGCCGAGGGGATGCCGGGCGTGATCGTGCCGCGCAAGACCGTGAACGAGATGCAGCGGCTGATCGAGGACGTGAACGGCGAGATCGCGGTCGAGCTCTCGGCCTCGAAGATCCGCTTCACGCTGGGCGACGTTGTGCTGACCTCCAAGCTGATCGACGGCACCTTCCCGGACTACGGCCGCGTCATCCCGCTCGGCAACGACAAGCTGCTCGAGGTCGACAAGAAGGAGTTCGAGCAGGCGGTCGACCGTGTCTCGACGATCGCGAGCGAGCGCGGCCGCGCCGTCAAGCTCTCGCTCACCGCCGGGCGTCTCGTGCTCTCGGTCACCAATCCGGATTCGGGCAGCGCCACCGAGGAGCTCGAGGTCTCCTACGAGGCCGATCCGATCGATATCGGCTTCAATTCGCGCTACCTGCTCGACATCGCGGCGCAGATCGAGGGCGCAAGCGCGGTGCTCAAGCTCGCCGATCCGGGCTCGCCTACGCTGGTGCAGGACAAGGAATCCAAGGGCGCGCTCTACGTGCTGATGCCGATGCGGGTGTGATGCGCCCCTCGCGCCGTGCAGCGCGAGGACGCTATGCATTTGCGCATGTCCTTATCGGCGAACCGGTATCCACTTCGCCGGGACATGCGCTAACTAGCGCCCGATGAACGCCGCCCGCATCCGCCGCCTGACGCTGACGAACTTCCGCAGCTATCACGCCGCGAATCTGTCGATCGACGACGGCCCCGTGGTGCTGGTCGGGCCAAACGGCGCCGGCAAGACCAACCTGCTCGAAGCGATCTCGTTCCTCGCCCCGGGCCGCGGCCTGCGCCGTGCCACGTTCGAGGAGGTAGCGTTCAGCGAAGGCGACGGCAGCTGGGCGGTGTCGACCGAGGTCGAAGGCGCGCTCGGCCTCGTCACGCTCGGCACCGGCATCGAGCCGCCCGCAAGCGAGGACGCGGCGCCGCCGCGCAAGTGCCGGATCGATCGCGAGCCGGTCGCGTCGGCCACGGCCTTCGCGGACCATCTGCGCGTCATCTGGCTCGTGCCCGCCATGGACCAGCTCTTCGCCGGCCCGGCGAGCGAGCGGCGGCGCTTCATCGACCGCCTGGTGCTCGCCGTCGACGCCGAGCATGGCAGCCGCGTCAACGCGCTCGAGCGCTCGCTGCGCTCGCGCAACCGGCTCCTGGAAAACCCAAATCCGGACCCGCACTGGCTCGACGCCAGCGAGCACGAGACCGCCGAGCTCGCGGTCGCGGTCGCGGCGGCGCGCGCCGAGACGGTGCGCGGCTCTCCGCCGCGCTCGCGGCGAGCCGCGCGGCCGGCGGCGCCTTCCCGTCGGCCGAGATCGCGCTCGAAGGCTGGATGGAGGCGCTGGTGCTCGCGCATCCGGCCGTCGAGGTCGAGGACCGCTACCGCGCCGTGCTCAAGGAGAACCGCGCGCGCGACGCCGCCGCCGGCCGCACGCTCGACGGCCCGCACCTGACCGATCTCGCGGTCGTCTACGAGCCCAAGGGCATTGCGGCGCGCGACGCCTCGACGGGCGAGCAGAAGGCGCTGCTGATCGGCCTCGTGCTGGCGCATGCGGGGCTTGTCGGCGAGATGACCGGCCATGCGCCCATCATCCTGCTCGACGAAGTCGTCGCCCATCTCGACCCGAGCCGCCGCGCCGCACTCTATGCGGGGCTCGAGCGCCTGGGCGCGCAGATCTGGATGACGGGTGCCGATCCGGCGGCATTCGCTGACCTTGCGACACGCGCGCAGGTGTTCGAGGTCAAGCCCGGGCAGGCGCCGCGGAACCTCGCTGACGGAACCATTTCGCAGTCTGCACGCGGGTCATGACATCGTCTCGAACGGTATCCGGCCAACGCCTTGCCGGGCCCTTAAGAATTGGGGTAAAATCAAGTTGTTTCAAACGCTTATTGGCCTTCACTTTGCCTTGTAACACACCCATATTCGTGTCACACCAAATGCGTTGATTCCGGCCGCTTCCGGCCCGCGACGACGTTTCATTCCAAGCCCGAATCCGAAGCACCCATCATGGCCGAAGCCGCCCGTCAGCAGCCCCGTTCCGACGCGTCCGATTACGGCGCCGAATCGATCAAGGTCCTCAAGGGCCTCGATGCGGTGCGCAAGCGCCCCGGCATGTACATCGGCGATACCGACGACGGCTCGGGCCTGCACCACATGGTCTACGAGGTCGTCGACAACGCGATCGACGAGGCGCTCGTGGGGCACGCCAAGGAGGTCACGGTCACGCTCAATCCGGACGGCTCGTGCACGGTGCGCGACGACGGGCGCGGCATCCCGACCGACATCCACAAGGGCGAGGGCGTCTCGGCCGCCGAGGTCATCATGACCCAGCTGCACGCGGGCGGAAAATTCGACCAGAACTCCTACAAGGTTTCCGGCGGCCTGCACGGCGTCGGCGTCTCGGTCGTCAACGCGCTGTCGAGCTGGCTCAAGCTCACGATCTGGCGCGACGGCCAGGAGCATTTCATGGAGTTCGCCGATGGCGACGCCAAGGCGCCGCTGAAGGTGGTCGGCGACGCCCATGGCAAGCGCGGCACCGAGGTGACGTTCCTGCCCTCGCGCGCGACCTTCACGATGACCGATTTCGACTGGGCGACGCTGGAGCACCGCCTGCGCGAGCTCGCCTTCCTCAATTCGGGCGTGCGCATCGTGCTGGCCGACCAGCGCCACGCGGTCGAGAAGCGCGAGGAGATGGTGTACCAGGGCGGCGTCGAGGCGTTCGTGAAATATCTCGACCGCAACAAGACGCCGCTGGTGCCGAAGCCGATCGTGATCAATACGACGCGCGACGGCGTCGGCGTCGAGGCCGCGCTGTGGTGGAACGACGGCTATCACGAGGCCGTGCTGTGCTTCACCAACAACATCCCGCAGCGCGACGGCGGCACGCACCTCGCCGGCTTCCGCGGCGCGCTCACGCGCCAGGTGACCGGCTATGCCGAAACGAGCAGTCTCGCCAAGAAGGAGAAGGTCGCGCTCACGGGCGACGACTGCCGCGAAGGCCTGACCGCGGTGCTCTCCGTCAAGGTCGCGGATCCGAAGTTCTCGTCGCAGACCAAGGACAAGCTCGTCTCGTCGGAGGTGCGGCCGGTGGTCGAGGGGGTCATCAACGACGCGCTCAAGGCCTGGTTCGAGGAGCATCCGGGCGAGGCCAAGGTCATCGTCGGCAAGGTGATCCAGGCGGCGGCGGCGCGCGAGGCGGCGCGCAAGGCGCGCGAGATGACGCGCAAGAGCGCGCTCGGCATGAACTCACTGCCCGGCAAGCTCGCCGACTGCCAGGAGCGCGATCCGGCCAAATCGGAGCTGTTCATCGTCGAGGGCGACTCGGCCGGCGGCTCCGCCAAGCAGGGGCGCGACCGCGCGTTCCAGGCCGTGCTGCCGCTGCGGGGAAAAATCCTCAACGTCGAGCGCGTGCGCATGGACAAGATGCTGTCGAGCCAGGAGATCGGCACGCTGATCACCGCGCTCGGCACCGGCATCAGCGACGAATTCACGCTCGATAAGCTGCGCTACCACAAGATCATCATCATGACCGACGCCAACGTCGACGGCGCGCATATCCGCACGCTGCTGCTGACGTTCTTCTACCGGCAGATGCCGTCGCTGATCGAGCAGGGCCACCTCTTCATCGCCCAGCCGCCGCTCTACAAGGTGTCGCGCGCCAAATCCGAGCAGTACCTCAAGGACGACCGCGCGCTCGATGACTACCTGGTCGCGGCCGGCCTCGAGGAGGCGGTGTTTCGCCTCTCCAGCGGCGAGGAGCGCGCCGGCGTGGACCTCGCCCGGCTGGTCGACGACGCGCGTGTGATTCGTAGCGTCATCCGCAATCTGCACAGCCGCTACAACCGGGTGGTGATCGAGCAGGCCGCGATCCTCGGCGTGCTCAACGCCGACATCTTCGGCGATCCGCAGAAGGCGACCGCCGCCGCGCCCTTCATCGCCCGGCGCCTCGATGCGCTGGCGGAGGAGACCGAGCGCGGCTGGCAGGGCGCGTTCGTGGAAGGCCAGGGCTTCCAGTTCGAGCGCACCGTGCGCGGCGTCAAGGAAGCGGCCGTGATCGACCAGGCGCTGCTCGGCTCCGCCGATGCGCGCAAGCTCGACGAGTTCGCGGTCGCGCTGCAGGGCATCTACGCGCGTACCGGCCACCTGCGCCGCAAGGGCGACGAGACGCCGATCCATGGGCCGCTCGACCTGTTCGAGGCGGTGACGGCCGCCGGGCGCAAGGGCATCACGATGCAGCGCTACAAGGGTCTGGGCGAGATGAACCCGGAGCAGCTGTGGGAGACGACCCTCGACCTCAACGCCCGCTCGCTGCTGCAGGTGAAGGTGAAGGAGGTCGACGACGCGGACGACATCTTCACCAAGCTGATGGGCGAGTTGGTCGAGCCGCGCCGCGAGTTCATCCAGGACAACGCGCTCGCGGCGAGCGTGGATGTGTGAGGCGTAACCTTTAACTTGTCACGTCTTTATTATTGATTGCGATAATAATCTATAATAAGCTGCGGGAGTGATGGATTCCGGCACATATGAGAGCGACGAAGACGGTGTTTTGTGCTTCCGGCCGGCTGTCCCGCGCTTGCCGATGCTCGAAGACATTCATGATGCCGTCGACGATGCGCTGCAGCGCCTGCGCGACTTCGATCGGTTGCTCGGCGAGTGGCCCAGACCGGGCAGCATCGGGCGGCTGTTTGCCCGCCTGGACGCCGTGCATTCCTCCGGCGCCGAAGGATCGACCACCACCTTCACGGACCTCATGGAGTTCGAGACGTCGGCGCGCGTCGCGCCGAATCTCGACGATGCCGAAAGCGTGGCCGCCTGCGCGGCCGCATTCGAAGCGGAGACGAACAGTGTCGGCGATCTGCCCGCCGTCACGCTGCAGCTACACCGCCGTCTGTTCGAGGGCGCGCGGAACCGAATGATCTCATCGGAGGCCGGTCGGTGGAAGTCGCGCCGCAACGCGACGCCCGATCAGGAGGCTAGCAGCGGATATTTCTACTACACGAGGCCCGGCTCGGTTCCGGCGGCGATGCAGGAGTGGAGCCGCTTCACGATGGCCGTCCAGCCGCGCGTCCCGGAGATCCTCCGGCAAGCCCTGTCGCATTGGATGTTCGAGCACATCCATCCGGTCGCCGACGGAAACGGTCGCATCGGACGGCTGCTCGTTCCGCTGGGGCTGAAGATCAAGGGGACGCTGAAGAGCGCCTGCGCCTTTTTCGGCGAGGCCGTGCACGAGGACAAGCAGATCTATGTCGAAGCGCTCAAGATCGCGAGAGCCTCCGGCGACCTGACGTTGTGGTCACGGCTCTTCCTGACATTGATCGCGCGCACAGCGGAGCGAAACATCGGCCGCATCAATGCCCTGCGCGATCTCGACGGAATATGGCGGGGCGCCACGAGCTCATTCCGGTCGGACAGCATGGTCCACGACCTCGTTCGCCTTGCTCTCACGCGGCCGGCGTTCACGATCCACGATGCGGTCCGGGACATTGGCGCCACGTTCGCCAGCGTCAACACCGCCGCCGATCACCTGGTTAAGGCAGGCATTTTGACGATACCGGCGGAGACGCGACGGAATCGCATCTTTACCGCGGAGGCGGTGCTGGCGATCTTCGACCGGTTCCGTGCCGCTCCGCCGCGGTAGGGCGCGGATGTCGCGGCGACTGCGGGAAATCGGTACTGCGCTCGACAAGCTGCCGCGCGGCACCATCCGCCCGGAAATGTCGATAACGCTCACCGGGGACGCGTCTTCCCCAGCGCGCCCGCGAGTTCGCGCGAGGTCGCGCTGCAGGCGCACGAGCCCGCTCTTTCCCAATATCGCAGCCGCGAGCGCCTGGATCTCGTCGCGCACCTGCAGGCACGCCGCGCGCAGCGCGACGCCGCGCTTCGTCAGACGGATGATCTTGGCGCGCGTGTCGATCGGATCCGCCGCCTGCTCGACATAGCCGCGCGACTCGAGCTCGCGCACGAGCTGGCTCATCGCCTGCTTGGTCACGCCCGAGCGCTGCGCCAGCGCGCTCGCCCGCGCGCCGGTCGCGTCGAGCAGCGGGATCAGGCCGGCAAAAGCCGGCGTCAATCCTGCGAAGCCCCGGGCGCCGAGGCGCGCCATCATGGCGCCGATCATGGCGCGGCTCGCCGCACCGATCGCCGGCGCGACGTTGCCCGGTTCCCGCGCGCTCACATTTCCGTGTCGATGGTCAGTCTTCTTGACCATGTCGTCAAGGTCCTTTATCGTTTTGTCAAGATGCTTTACCACATCGCCGCCGCGGACGCACCTGGCAGCGGCCCGCAGGAGTGTTCGCCCATGAATCCGCAGGCCAATCCGCAGACCAATCCGCCGCTCAAGCGGCAGCAGGTCTCCCGCTTTCATCCGGCGCTGGTCGCGCTGCACTGGGTGCTTGCCGCGCTCATCATCGCCGACCTCGCCATCGGCTCGCTCGTGCTCGTGCACATCCCGAACGACCTGCCGCGCAAGATCGAGGGTCTGCGCGCCCACATGAGCGGCGGCATCGCGATCCTCGTGCTGATGCTCGTGCGCCTCGCGGTCCGCGCCGCGACCGCGACGCCGGCGCAGGCGTCGACCGGCGGCGCGTGGCTCGACCGCGTGGCGTGGCTGTCGCACCGGCTGCTCTATGCCGCTGTGTTCGCGATGGCGGCGAGCGGTCTCGCGCTCGGCCTGCAGGCGCATGTGCCCGACGTGGTGTGGTTCGGACAGGGAACGCTGCCGGCGGACTTCTGGGTCTTTCCGCTGCGCTCCGTGCACTATGCGTTGTCGCGGCTGCTGATGGCGCTGATCGGCCTGCACGTCGCTGGCGCGCTCTATCACGTATTCGTCCGCCGCGATCAGCTGCTGCGCCGGATGTGGTTCGGTCGGCGCACGGCGGATGGAGCCGCGTTGCCGCCGGCCCCTGCGGCCCCCGTCGCAAGCGCCCTCTGGCGCCACGCCGCCGTGGTAGAGCGGTTGATGCTCGCAGCCCCGGCGCTGCTCTTCGCTTTCATCGGCTGGAAATACATGAGCCATCCGCTCGACGTCGCGGCAGGATCCACATCGTGCTCGGCTCGCCGGCCGCGGTCACCGATACGCGCGCCGCCGGCGCCGTCTTTCTCGCGCTCGGGATCGCGACGCTGCTGTCGCTCCTCTCCACGCGGCGGCTGCTGGCCGGATTCGTCCTGCTCGCGATCGTCGTCGGATGCGTGACCGCGGCGCGGGTCTTCGGCGCGCTGGTCGATGGCGCCGCGCCCGAGACGGTCTTCAAGCTCGTGCCCGAGGCCGCGATTTCGGCTCTGTCGATCATCGGGATCGTCATCGAGCGGGCGCGCCAGCGCCATGTCGCCACGCCGGCCGCATGACGGCGGCGATGAGCCGCGCCTCTACTCCATCCCGGCAAGCCGGGCCGTCTCGTCCCACAGCCGCCGCGCCGCAGCATCGTCTTGCGCGGCGGCGCTCGGCCTCATCTGCCGGCATTTGTAGAAATAGCCGCCGCTGACGTCCCGCGACCGCGTCCGAGGCCGCGAGGTAGACGAGCGTGCGGGCGCCTTTCTCCGACGGGATCGCGAACAACTTGGCGACGCGCACGCCCCAGGACAGAAGGCCGCCGCTGCGGTCGCCGTAGCGCGTCGCGACGAAGCCGGGGTGGAAACAGTTCGCCGTCACGCCGATGCCGGCGAAGCGGCGCGCGACCTCGCGCGTCCACATGACGTTGTAGAGCTTCGAGCGCTGATAGGCCTGGAAGGCGCGGTAGCCGCGCGCGAACTGCAGATCGTCGAGATCGAGCCGGGCGCCGTAGTGCGCGCCCGACGCAGTGCTGACGACGCGCGCCGGCGCGGCCGCGACGAGACGCTCGCGCAGGGCCTGCGTGATGACGAAATAGGCCATGTGGTTGACGGCGAAATGCATCTCCAGGCCGTCGCCCGTCATCTGCCGCGCCGCGAACAGTGCACCCGCATTGTTGACGAGAAGATCGATGCGCGCCTCGGCCGCGGCGATCTCGGCCGCGACGCGCTTCATCTCGGCGATGCGTGTAAGGTCCGCGTAGTGGACGCGGTGCGCGGCCGCGGGCGCCAGCGCGCGCAGGCGCGCGAGGGTCGCCTCGCCGCGCGCCCGGTCGCGCGCGACGAGCACGAGGCGCGCGCCCAGGCGGGCAAGCTCCTGCGCGCCGACCTCGCCGATGCCGGAGGTGGCGCCCGTGATCACGCAGACCTTGCCCTCAAGATTCATCGAGAGGTCTCTCCCCTTCATTCGTCTTGCGCCTGTCGTTGGCGGCGAACCAGCATCCGGCCCGGATCAATCCCGGAACAGCCTTCGCCGTAACATGCGCTAATGGCCCGGCAGCACGACGACGGTCGGCGTGGCCGGCATCGTCTTCTTGGACACGACGAGCGAGGGCGTCATATTGCGCTCGACCTGGTAGCTCTGACGCATGCGGGTGAGGAAGCGCTCGAGCGTGAAGGTGTTGAAGAAATGCATCGGGATGATCATCTGCGCGCGCAGCGATTGCAGCACCTCGACCATGCCGTCGAGATCGAGCGTGTAGTTGCCGTCGACCGGCGCCATCACCACGTCCATGCGGCCGATCTCGTCGAGCTGCTGCTGGGTGAGCGTGTGGTGCAGGTGGCCGAGATGGGCGATGCACAGCCCGGCGATCTCGAACACGAAGATCGAGTTGCCGTTGCGCTCGGTCTCGCCGCTCCAGGTGCGGATGTTGGTCGCGATGCTGCGGATGCGCACATCCTTGAAGCTCACGTCGTATCCGGACGGACGGCCGTCCTCACGCCAGCCGCGCAGCACCAGCTTGATGCCCAGGTCGGGACGGTCGGTGAAATGGGTCGAATGGGCGTGGTTCATCGTCACGATGTCCGGCACCAGCAAGGGGCGGACATAGTCGTTGTAGTCGGTGGCGATGCGCACGAGCTGCGGGCTCTCGATCAGGAACGTGGCGTGGCCCACATAGGTGAGGCGCACCTGGTCGGCGCCGGGCGCCGCGAGCCGCAGCGCCGCCGGGATGGCGCGCGGCGCGCCCGAGGCGACGAGCCCCGGGCAGTTCTCGCGCATCTCCGGCTTGGCCGGCGGCGCCGGCGCCGCCGATTGCGCGCGCGCCGCGGGCGGGAAAAACGCCGGCGCGAACGCCACGACGAGAAGAGCCGCCAGCCGAAGACCGCACCGCATCGTCACGCTCCGCCGCAAGGACAAGCGGCGAAATCATAGCTTGACGCGCGCGCAAGACCATGTCGGTCCGGGCAAAAAAAAAGGCCGCGGGGCATGCCCGCGGCCGATGCGAAACGGAATGCCGCGATCAGCGCGCGACGATCATGCCGCGGCTCGTCACCACGACCCAGCGGCCGTCCTGGCGGCGGATGTTCTCGATCCGCCCGAGGCCCGGCAGGTTGTCGCCCGGTTCGACCTCGAGGACGCCGCCGTAGCGCGCCTGGATCAGCGCGGCGCCGTTGTAGACGCTGCGCACCACCCATCCGTCGATCACGGGCGGGCCAGCGGGACGCGCCGCCGCGGCGGCCGCGGGCTGCGGCGACGGGGTTGCGATCGACCCGGTGATGTCGTGCGGCGCGGTGGCGGCGGGGGTGCGTCGCTCGAGCCGGTCGACCGCCTCGCTCAGCTTGGCGAGCCGCGCAGCGGGCTCGGCCTGCGCACGCTCGAGGCGATCGAACCGGTCGCCCAACTTGGCGAGCTGGGTGTTCGCGGTCCGGCCGGAATTCTCGATCGAGGCCTTGAGCGCCGCGAGCTCGCTGTTGATGCGGGTGATCGTGTCGCGCACCGGCCGCACCTCCGCCGTCTTCGTCTGCGGCGCCGGGCTCGCCCACAGGCCGCCGATGGCGGCGGTCGCGATCGATCCCGCGAGCGCGCCGGCGACGGCCGCGATCGCGACGGTCGCGGCGAGCGGCGTGAAACGCGGCATCTGCGGCATCTTCAGCCACGACGGCATCCACGGCGCGGGCGTGGTGCCGGCAGCGGCAATATCTTGCTGGATCGCCGGAGGTTCGCTCGGCGTCGGCGGCGTGATCGCCGGTGCGCTGCCCGCGGTGTCCATTTTCGCCGTATCGAGCGCGGGCGGAGCCTCGAGCTTTACGGGTTCCGCAATGGACGCTGCCGCGGCGCTTGGCGTCGCCGGCACGGTCTGCGGCGCCTCGACCTTGGCGAGGGCGTCCGGCGGCGCGCCGTCGGCGGTCGGCGTCACTGGTTTCTCCGGCCCACTGCCGGCAGCAGCTTGTGCTTGCGAGTTCGGCTCGTCGGCCTTGCGCTTGCCCATGGATTTGTTCCCGATTGGACCCCTTCACCAATCGGTAACTATCGATACTTACCAATCCGTTACCGGCGCATGCGGCGCGCGGCAAATCGCGATGATTTTCCCCGGCTACGCGCTAGACCGCGAGCCCGCGCTCCTGCGCCAGCGCCTTGAGCGAGGTCTGCGGCCGGGCGCCGAGGTGTTGGATCACCTCGGCCGCCGCGAGCGCGCCGAGGCTCGCGGCGCGCTCGTGCCCGGCGCCGCGGGCGAGGCCGTGCAGGAAGCCCGCCGCGAACAGATCGCCTGCGCCGGTGGTGTCGACCACCCGCTCGACGGTTGCGGCCGGCACCGCCAGCACCGCGTCGCGCGAGACCACCACACAGCCGTTCTCGCTGCGCGTCACCACGGCGAGTCGCCCTTCCCGGCGGAGCGCCGCGACCGCGGTATCGAAATCGGCCGTCTGGTAGAGGCTGTGCAGCTCGGCGGCATTGGCGAACAGGAGATCGACGGTGCCAGAGCGCACCAGCTCGAGGAACTCGTCGCGCCAGCGATCGACGCAGAAGGCGTCCGACAGACTCAGCGCGACCAGGCGCTTGGCCTCATGCGCGGCTGCGGCCGCCTTCACGAAGGCATCCTTGGCGTGCTTGGGGTCCCACAGGTAGCCTTCCAGATACGTGATCGCAGTCGCCGCGATCGTGGCGGGATCGATGTCGCGCGGATGCAGGTCCTGGGCGGCGCCGAGATACGTGTTCATGGTGCGCTCGCCGTCCTCGGTGACGAGCACGTAGCAGCGCCCGGTCGAGGGCCCCTCGGAGGCGGGCGGCGTGTCGAAGGCGACGCCGGCGGCACGGATGTCGTGGGCGAACACCTGACCCAGCGCATCGTCCTTGACCTTGCCGACGAAGGCCGCGCGCGCGCCGAGGCTCGCGCAGCCCACGATGGTGTTGGCCGCCGAGCCGCCGGAGATCTCCACCGCCGGGCCCATGGCGTCGTAGATGCTGGTCGCGCGCTCCTCGTCGATCAGCATCATCGCGCCCTTGCGCATGTTCTGGCGCACCAGGAATTCGTCGTCGGCGCGCGCGAGCACGTCGACGATGGCGTTGCCGATTCCGAGGACGTCGTAGCGGGCGGATGTCATGAGGTTTGCTCACCGGATCGCGAGCGCATGTTCCGGCGAAGTGGCTACCGGTTCGCCGACAAGAACATGCGCCAATCAAAGGAAATCAGAGCGTATTCCGATTCAGTAGGAATGGAATACGCTCTGAAGGCCGCGCACTATAGCGGGCGCGTCCGCACTGGCAACGAGGATGCCGCCCACTCGCCCTTGCGTCGCGCGGGGCCGGCGTGGCATTGGGACGCCGCGCAATACCACGCGCAATTCCAGCTGCGGCAAGGAGCCGACGCAAATGGCCTTCAAGGAACGGGTCTTTTCCGGCGTGCAGCCGACCGGCAACCTGCATCTCGGCAACTATCTCGGCGCGATCGTGAAATTCGTCGCGCTGCAGGAGCGTTACGACTGCATCTACTGCGTCGTCGACATGCACGCGATCACGACGTGGCAGGACCCGGCCGAGCTCAAGCGCAGCATCCGCGAGGTGACGGCGGCGTTCATCGCCTGCGGCATCGATCCGAAGAAGCACATCGTGTTCAACCAGAGCCAGGTCGCCGAGCACGCGGAGCTCGCCTGGGTGTTCAACTGCGTGGCGCGGCTCGGCTGGCTCAACCGCATGACCCAGTTCAAGGAGAAGGCCGGCAAGGACCGCGAGAACGCCTCGGTCGGCCTCTATGCCTATCCGAGCCTGATGGCGGCCGACATCCTCGTTTATCGCGCGACCCACGTGCCGGTCGGCGAGGACCAGAAGCAGCACCTCGAGCTTTCCCGCGACATCGCGCAGAAGTTCAACAACGACTACGGCGCCTCGATCGCTTCCCTCGGGCTCGGCCCGGCCTTCTTCCCGCAGCCGGAGCCGATCATCCAGGGGCCGGCGACAAGGGTCATGTCGCTGCGCGACGGATCGAAGAAGATGTCGAAGTCGGACCCGTCCGACTATTCGCGCATCAATCTTTCCGACGACGCCGACACGATCGCGCAGAAGGTCCGCAAGGCGAAGACCGACCCCGACCCGCTGCCGCACGAGGAAAAGGGCCTTGAAACGCGACCAGAAGCCGAGAACCTGGTCGGCATCTTCGCGGCGCTCGCAAACAAGACCAGGACGGACGTGCTCAAGGAATTCGGCGGCGCGCAGTTCTCGAGCTTCAAGGCGGCCCTCGTCGAGCTGGCGGTCTCCCGCCTCGGCCCGATCGGCGGCGAGATGAAGCGCCTCGTGCAGGACCCCGGCCATATCGACGGGATTCTCGCCGACGGCGCCGCCCGCGCGCAGACGATCGCGGCCGAAACCATGCGCTACGTCAAGGATATCGTCGGCTTCGTGCGGCGCTGAGCGCAAGCCCCGACGGGCCGCCGGACGGTTGACCGCGCGGCCGGAAAGACCCAAGTAAGGCTTGTTCCGCGCGGGCCTTGAACCCGTGACGAGAAGGAGACCGTCATGTTCATCCAGACCGAGACCACGCCCAATCCCGCCACGTTGAAGTTCCTGCCCGGCCGCACCGTGCTGGCGGAAGGGACCCTCGACATGCGCGACAAAACGCAGGCGCTGGCGTCGCCGCTCGCGACGCGGCTGTTCGAGATCGACGGCGTCGGCGGCGTGTTCTTCGGCACCGACTTCATCGCGGTGACCAAGACCGACGGCGAATGGCAGCAGCTCAAGCCCGCCCTGCTCGGCGCCATCATGGAGCACTTCATGTCGGGCGTGCCGATCCTCAACGAGGGCACATCCACGAGCGGGTCCGACGCGGACGAGTTCTTCGACGCGAAGGACGCCGAGACGGTGGCGCAGATCAAGGATCTGATCGAGACGCGCGTGCGCCCGGCGGTCGCCAATGACGGTGGCGACATCACGTTCCGCGGCTTCAAGGACGGCGTCGTCTATCTCGACATGAAGGGCGCCTGCTCGGGCTGCCCCTCGTCGACCGCGACGCTGCGGCACGGCATCCAGAACCTGCTGCGCCACTTTGTGCCCGATGTGGTCGAGGTCCGCCCCAACTGAGGCCAGGGCTGCGACTTTCCGACTGGTGGCCGGTTACCTTAATGCCGAATAGTGTGCATGGCGCGCGGCCGGAGCCCCGCCGCGGCCGGCGCCGCATGCTAGATAACCGCCGATACCGACGCTGATTATTTCAACCACGATGCGTGTTCTCGCCATCGATACCGCCCTCGAGGCTTGCTCCGCCGCGGTCCTCGACACCGAGCAGGGCGGCATTCTGGCGAGCGAATCGATCCCCATGGTGCGCGGGCATGCCGAAGCCCTGATGCCGCTCGTCGCCCGTGTCATGAGCGAGGCGCGGCTCGAGTTCCTCGAGCTCGACCGCATCGCCGTGACGGTCGGGCCGGGCAGCTTCACGGGCCTGCGCGTGGGCGTCGCGGCGGCGCGCGGCATCGCGGTCGCGGCCGGCAAGCCCGCCGTCGGGCTCACCACGCTCGCGGCGTACGCGGCGCCCTACATCGCGACCGACGACGTGTCGCCGCTCGTCACCGCGGTCGATGCCCGCAACGACCAGGTCTACATGCAGCTGTTCGGACCCGGCGGGCGCACCTTGATCCAGCCGCGCATCGCCAGCCTGCGCGATGCGGTGCGCGCCGCGATCACGGGACCCGCGCGCCTCGTCGGCTCGGGCGCCGCCATCATCGCGGCGGCCTGGCCCGCCGGCGAGCGGGCGCCCGTCATCGTCGATGCGTCGCGCGCCCCGGTGATCGACTGGGTCGCCCATCTCGGCGCCGCCGCCGCCCAGCCGCAGGCGCTGCCGAAGCCGCTCTACCTGCGCGCGCCTGACGCCCAGCCGCAGGATGCCGCCCACCTGCCACGCCGATGATCGGTCTCCTGCGCAAGCTCGCACGGTCCGAGCCCGTGCTGTCGGAAGCCTCCGGGCGCGACGCCACGGCCCTTGCGGCGCTGCATGCCGCCGCCTTCCAGCGCGGCTGGAGCGAGGACGAGTTCGAACGCCTGCTGCTCGACCGCGGCGTGATTGCGCATCGCGCGGTGGCGGGACGCACGCTCGCGGGCTTCATCCTGTCGCGGCTCGCCGGCGGCGAGGCCGAGATTCTCTCGGTCGCGGTGGCGCCGGCGCGGCGCGGCCGCGGGCTCGCACGCAAGCTCCTCGACCTGCACCTGCGCCGCCTCGCCGGCCTCGGCGTCACGGCGGTGTTTCTCGAGGTGGACGAGGACAACGCTGCGGCGCGCCGGCTCTACGGCCACGCCCGCTTCCGCGAGGTGGGCCGCCGGCCGGCCTATTATGCGCGCGACGCGGCGCCGCCCGCGAGCGCGCTCGTGCTCCGCCGCGATCTCGCCTGAGCGCAAGGATCGTGCATTCACGAAAATGGCGGTCGCGCCGCCGCCACGGTAGTATGCGACAAATCCCGCTGGCCAAGTCGCTTGCCGTGAAACGCCGCTGATGCTCCGCCCCTATTTTGTCGTCGCCGCGATCGGCGCGATCACGCTCGTCCTGCTGCCGTTCCAGGCGATCGCGGTCGCGCTCCGCCTGCCGCTGCGGCGGAAGATCCCGTCGTTCTATCACCGCCTCGTGTGCGCCATCCTGGGCGTGCGCGTCCGCGTGCACGGCCGGTGCATTTCCGAGCATCCGCTATTGATCGTCGCCAACCATTCGTCGTGGCTCGACATCCCGGTGATCAC
The DNA here is from genome assembly GCA_963703755.1 of uncultured Pseudomonadota bacterium. Taxonomy (GTDB): domain Bacteria; phylum Pseudomonadota; class Alphaproteobacteria; order Rhizobiales; family Xanthobacteraceae; genus JAVDCA01. The sequence goes on along the minus strand of CAVPGG010000060.1, from coordinate 998 downwards.
CTCGGTTGCGCCGGTGGTGTTCGTCGCCAAGCAGGAGATTGCCGGTTGGCCGATATTCGGCACCCTCGCCAGGCTGCAGCGCTCGGTGTTCGTCGACCGCACGCGCCGCCACAAGACGCGTGACGTCAATGCCGAGATCGCCCAGCGCCTCGCCGAAGGCGATCCCGTCCTGCTGTTCGGCGAGGGCGGCGCGAGCGACGGCAACCGCCCGCCTACCCACATGACCCCGCCGCCGATGTGCACGTCGTCGATCGGCACCGGCGCCCACGACGGGCGGCCGTCGGCCATGGCGGGGAACGGGTTGCCGCCTTCGGAGCCGAGGACGAGACCGGTGAACGCGTCCATGGATGGCGAGGAACAGCAGGAACAGCCTGGTCGGGTACGACACCCGCCAGCGGATCGGCTCGCGGCCGACCAGTGGGAGGAAGTACAGGTAGCCGGCCACCAGCAGAGCACGCGCTTACTCCGGCGCACCGCTTCGCGGGTTATCACCAGGTTCATGAAGCCGGTGAGGTGCGTGCCGACGATCGTGCCGGTGTATAGCACCACGCCGACCGCGGGGAACGTCAGCGCGCTGATCACCCTGGAGCGCATCGCTCGCTTCGCCCAGGTGTGTACCGGGTTCCGGCTGGCATGCAGCAGCAGCGTGCCCGGCTGCCCCACCATGCAGCAGTGGCGGGGCCACCATCAGCAGCAGCAGATGCTGCACCATGTGGTCCCATCCCGTCGTCGTAGCTGCCGATGCCGCTCTCGGTGGCGATCACGATCGCGCCGATCCCGGCGAGGAACAGCGCCGGTCCGCCACCAGGGCGATGGCCGGACCCGGCGCTCGCGCCAGACCCGGTAAATCCACCACAGGTAAAGCCTGGCTGCGAGCACGGCGAACGCCGTCACGAATCAATGGTGCGCAACTGCCACAGCGTGACGTAGAACGCGCGGCACGCTCATCGGCAGGCCGATAGCAATACGCAACTGAACCAGCAACAGGACATAATAAA
>CAVPGG010000059.1:0-8657 GCA_963703755.1 uncultured Pseudomonadota bacterium | reverse complement strand
GTCACCATCGAGATCTGCGCGCGCAGCGACTCCTGCGTCATGCCGGCGATGTCCTGGCCGTCGATGAGAATGCGGCCGCCCTCGAGATCGAAGAAGCGCAGCAGCAGGTTGACGACCGTCGACTTGCCGGCGCCGGAGCGGCCGACCAGGCCGATCTTCTCGCCCGGCTTGATCGCCAGCGAGAAGCCGTCGAGCACGCCGGTCTCGCGGCCGTAACCGAAGCGCACGTTCTCGAACGCGATGCCGCCCTGGCCGATCGCGAGCGCGCGTGCGTCCGCCCGGTCGGCTAGCCGCAGCGGCTGCGCGATCGTGATCATGCCTTCCTGCACCACGCCGACCTGCTCGAAGATGTCGGTGACCGAGAACGCGATCCAGCGCGACATGTTGGTGAGCTGGAAGGCGAGCGGCAGCACCATCGCGATGGCGCCGACCTCGACCTTGCCGAACCGCCACAGCAGCAGCGCGAGCGCGCCCGCCGCGAACACCAGCAGCGCGTTGAGCAGCGCGAGGATCACGCCGAAGGTGGTGATCAGGCGCTGCAGCGCGAGGAACCGGCCGGTGTGGTACTCGACCGAGTCGCGCACGTAGTCGTCCTCGTCGCGCGGCCGCGCGAACAGCTTGACGGTCAGGATGTTGGTGTAGCTGTCGACGATGCGGCCCATCATGGCGGAGCGCGCTTCCGACGAGAGCTTCGAGCGCTCGCGCATGCGCGGCACGAAATAGACGAGCAGCCCGACATAACCCACGGACCAGACCAGGATCGGTGTCGTCAGCCACCAGTCGGCCGCCGCCGTCATGATGACCGCGGTGGTGCCGTAGACCACGATGTACCAGACGGCCGTCACCGAGGCGACGAGGCTCTCGCGCAGCGCCGGCCCGGTCTGCATCACGCGGTTGGAGATGCGACCGGCGAAATCGTCCTGGAAGAACGCCCAGCTCTGCCGCACCACGTGCCAGTGGCTCTGCCAGCGGATCAGGTTGCTGAACGGCCCGGCGATCGCCTGGTTGGTGACGAGGTAGCGCGCCAGCACGATGCCGGGCCGCGCGAGCAGCACCGTGAGCGTCATGCCGAGGAGCCACGGCCAGGTGACGGCGAGGAAGCGGTCGGGCGCGACCTTGCTGACGAACGAGACGATGCGGCCCATGAACCATGGCACTGCGGTGTCGAACAGCGCGACGAACAGCTCGATGACGAAGAGCGCGATCAACAGGCCCTTCGCCTGGCGGGCGAAGTGCCAATAGAACGCCATGAGCCCGGACGGCGGCTGCGGCCGCTCGGGCTGTCGGGTCGGATCGATCGTTTTCTCAAACCGGCGGAACATGGGTCAGTCTTCTATCGCATGCCCCGGCGAAGTGGCTACCGGTTCGCCGATAAGGGCATGCGCAAACAGTGCAACGACGCGCACGGCTCCGCACCGCGCGGTTTGCGCGGCGGGGAGCCGTCTCATGTCGATTGAGCGGGCCGTGCGTGTAGGAGCCATTAATGGCCGGAGAATGGCGTTTTTCCCTCAGCCGCTTGCGGGGGAGGGTAAGGGAGGGGGCAAGTCCGCACATGCATAAGCAAGCGGCTTCCCCCTCCGGTCCCGCTTGCGGGGGAGGGGCGCCAGCGCACCGCACGCGGCTGTCATACACCCTCCGCAAATCATCGCTACATCACTTTGGCAATGCACTGGAATCTCGTTGACGCCATCGGCATGACGGGGGCCGCGCTCACCACTGTGTGCTGGCTGCCCCAGGCCCTCAAGACCATCCGCGAGCGCGAGACGCGATCGATCTCGCTGCCCGCCACCGGCCTGTTCACGCTCGGGATGGCGCTGTGGCTGGTCTATGGCGTCGCGCTGATCGACTGGCCGCTGATCACCTCCAGCATCGTGACGCTCGCCCTTATGCTGGTGATTCTCGGGCTGAAGCTGCGCCACGGGTGAGCGCGGGAAAACGTTGTGTAAATGACCTGTTCTTGAATTGCACTCAGCCGGGGTTCTTCACGAACCGGCTGGTGTCGATCGCCGCGGCATCGCGCAGGCAGTTGGCGCACAGGCAGCCCGCGTCCGCGGTCGGCACCGTCAGGCGCACGGGCTCGTGCTTGCACCAGCAATCGCCCATTGGCTCGCAAACCAACGCAGCGCCGCAGCGCCCGCAGGCGATTTGCTGCGGCCCGCTCGTTGGTTTCGCTGGGACCATAGACATCGCCTTCACCCGAAGACATCGCCTTCACCCGAGCCGGTCCGACGGCAACGCGACACGGACGCCGGCCGTTCCGGATTCAACGCCAGGATATACGCTGGACGACTTGCGCGGGCTCAAAAAATTACCGGTACAAAACTGCGGCGCGCCGCCGCAACAAATTCCGTCACCCTTTAGTCGCGCGCCTTGATCCGCGTGCGGGTCATCCACGCCGTGAGGCCGCCCATGCCGACCAGCACGAGCGAGAGCAGCACGGCGACATTCGCGCTCGAATCCTCGGCGACGGCCGTGAGGCCGTCGGCGCGCGCGATGCCGATCGAGACGGCGGTCGCCGCCACGCCGATGGACAGGACGAGCGCCGCCGAGGCGATAAGCTGTGCGACCGCGGTGGAGCGATGGCCGTGCGCGCGCTCGCAAGGCGGCGGCGCAAAGCCCGTGCGGTCGATCCGATCGAGAGTCATGGCAATCTGCCTTTCGAATCACTTCCCCTTGGTGATGAAAATCGATCCGGATACCGGCGGCGTTTCGACCGGATTCCGGCGAAGCCTTTGAGGATCGGCGGCGATTTCAAGGCGCCGAGTTAAGAAAGGGTTAACGTGATTGCGTGTGATCGCGATTTTCTGCGAACGTGGCTAACGCGCAACGGTGCGCACGAAATGCCGTTTGATTGCGCGATTTTGCGGCGCGCTTCGCTCTATTCGACGATGGCCATCGCGGCCGGCTGCCAGTTGATCGGCACGTAGCCGGGCTGCTCGGCGACGCGCTTGAGCCACGAGCGGAGCGACGGAAACCCCGTGAGGTCATAGCCGCTCTCGTTGGCCATGTGCGTGTAGGCGTAGAGCGCGATGTCCGCGATGGTGTAGCGGCCGGCGGCGAAGAAATCGTGCGTCGCGAGATGCTTCTCCATCACGCCGAGCGCCTGATAGCCGTTCTCGGTCCAATCCTCGAGCGCGTGCGTCTGCAATTCCCGCCCGCCCTTGACCATGGTGAGCCAGAAGTGCGCGGCGCCGAGGTTCGGCTCGACGCTGTGCTGCTCGAAGAACATCCATTGCAGCGCGTCGGCGCGATCGATGCGGTCCTCCGGCGCGAGCGGGCTGCCGCCCGCGATGTACCACAGGATGGCGCCCGACTCGGCGAGGTAGCGCTGCGGCGTCACCTTGAGCAGCGGCACGTGGCCGCTCGGGTTCTTGCCGAGGAAATCGGGCGTGCGCGTCTCGCCCTTGAGGATGTCGACCTCGACGAGGTGATGGGGAATCTTGAGCTGGGCGAGCGCGAGGCGCACCTTGTAGCAGTTGCCGGAGCGCCGCATCGAGTAGAGCGTAAGCATCCTGATCCTACCGCCTTCGTCGCTTCCCGTGTCGCGTGCGGCGCATTCAGCCACAAAGCGTGGCCGATGCAAGGCGCCTCCCTGCTCTCGATTCAAATGAGTGAGAGCATGCCGTCGCGTCGACCGATGCGGGAACGATCTGCTTCGATCCGTCGCGCGAGGAAAATGCGGTCCTCGCCGCACCGCGGTCGCTTCGCGCCTCGCGGGCAGCGGCGCCGGCGTCGCTACCGTGTCGATCACTTATTTTAAGCGTCCCGCCGGCGAAAGCCACGAAATTTAATCTTTGTTTAACCGCATCTACGGAACCTCTTTTCACACCCTGCCGCGACCGATCCGGAGCCGACCATGCCCGCCGCCCTCGTCAAGATTCCGGACAGCAATGCCGGCGGTCACGAGCCGCAAAAACCGGTCGTCGATGTAGCGCGGCCGCAGTCGATCGCAGACGGTCGACACCGCGCTGCTGCGCATGGTGGCGGAAACGAAGTCGAGCCCGCTCAAGATCATGCGCGACTATGTCAGCCTCTCGTTCGGGCCCGGCAAGGTCTCGTTCAAGGACTACACGCAGCTGCGGCTGTTCGACGAGGCGTTCTGGCAAGGCGCCGATCGCCGCCAGGTGGTCGGCCAGCATCGCGGCGTCGAGATCCACCAGCAGGTGAACTTCCGCCACGACTGGTGGGGCATGTTCGACAACAAGATCGCCATGGCGAGCTACCTTGCGGCCTATGGGTTCCCGACCATCGCGACGCATGCGGTCTACTGCGAGAGCCTCGCCACCACGGCCGCGCATGTGGCGCGCGACGCCGACGGCCTGCGCCGCGCGCTCGCCGACGAGAGCATCTATCCGCTGTTCGGCAAGCCGACCGAGGGCCTGCAGAGCCTCGGCTCGGTCGGGCTCAAACGTTACTCGTCGCAGTCGCGCTGCCTGGAGACGGCCGACGGCCGCGTCGTCGCGCTCGATGCTTTCGTGGCCGACATCGTGCGTAACTATGCGGGCGGCTACATGTTCCAGAAATTCGCCTCGCCGCATGCGGCGATCCGCGCCGTCTGCGGCGACCGTCTCGCGACCATCCGCCTCGTGACGCTCAACCTCGACGGCGCCCCGAAGGTCTTTCGCGCCTGCTGGAAGGTCCCGGCCGGCGACAACATGGCCGACAACTACTGGCGCGCCGGCAACCTGCTGGCGCAGCTCGATCTCGCCCAGGGCACCGTGTCGCGCGTCGTCTCGGGCGCCGGGCTTTCGCTCGCCCACCATATCGTCCATCCGGACACGAAGTTCCGCATGACCGACTTCCGCATTCCGCACTGGGACGCGATGGTCGCGATGGTCGTCGAGGCAGCGCGCCTAATGCAGCATGTGCCGCTGGTCGGCTGGGACGTGGCGGCGCTCGACGACGGCCCCGTCATCGTCGAGATGAACGAGCGGCCTGACTTCTTCCTGCCCCAGCTCGCCGACGCGCGCGGCGTCCTCGACGCCGAGCTGATCGGTTTCCTCGCGACGCAGAAGCACAAAGCCGCCGAGCGCCGGGCCGTGAACAAGACCTCGCTGAAGGATATGTGAGGCGGGCTTTGTGCCCGCCTAACCTGCGGCCGCCGCCGGTGCCGCGGCCGCCTCGTCGCCCCGCTGCATCTGCGCGAGCGTCACCCGCAGCGCCGAGTCGCGCAGCGCCATCATGAACGCGTCCATGTCGGCCTCGGTCGTGCGGTGATTGACGATCGCGGCGCGGATCACGCTGCGGCCGCCGATGACGGTGGTCGAAGGCGCCGCGACGCCGCGCTCCTGCAGGTCGATCGCGATCGCCTTGTTGAGCTCGCCGTCGGGCGATGTGCGCAGGCCGAAGCATACGATGTTGAGCGCGACCGGGGCCGCGAGCTCGTACAGGTTCGCGTGCTCGAGCAGTCGCTTTTCCAGATGCTTGGCGACCCGGCAGGTGTGCTCGATGCAGGCGCCGATCTTGTCGGCGCCGTGGACGCGGAACGTGAACCAGGTCTTGAGCGCGCGAAAGCCGCGCGAAAGGTCCGGCCCTAGATCGCACGGCCACACCTCGCCGGCCGCGAGCCCGCTCGGCGCGCGATGCAGGTAGGCGGCCGGATTGCTGAAGGTGTGGCGATGCTGCTCGGGGTCGCGCACCAGCAGGAAGCCGGCGTCGTAGGGCACGTGCGCCCATTTGTGGAAATCGAAGGCGATCGAATCGGCGCGCTCGATGCCGCGGATGAGCGGCGCCAGCGCCGGCGATAGCGCGACCAGCGCCCCGAAGGCGCCGTCGACATGGAACCAGAGCTTCTCTCGCACGCAGATATCGGCCAGCGCGACGAGATCGTCGAACGCGCCCGTATTGACCGTGCCGGCGGTTCCGGCGACCAGGAACGGGCGCAGCCCGTGGGCGCGATCGGCCGCGATCGTCTCGGCGAGGACGTCGGTCCGCATCGCGCCGCGCGCATCGACCGGAATGAGCCGCAGAAAGCGCGAGCCGATGCCGGCCATCTCGACCGCCTGCTTGATGCAGCCGTGTGCCTCCGCCGACGTATAGGCGACGAGCTGCCCGCCAGCGTCGCGCAGGCCATTGCGCCGGACGTCGTGGCCGAGGCTCGCGTTGCGGGCGACGAGCAGGGCCAGATGATTGGCCGCCGAGGTGCCGGTGACGAATACCCCCGAGGCTTGCGCCGGAAAGCCGAACAGGCCGGCCGCCCAGGCCGCGATCTGGCGTTCAACGTCGAGCGCGATGTGGTTGCGCCCGCCGCAATTGGCATTGAGTCCCGCGGCGAGCATCTCGGCGACCATGCCGACCGGCGTGCCGGCGCCATGCACCCAGCCCATGAACAGGGGATGCAGGTTGCCGGTCGCGTAGGGGCGGATAAGCGAGGCGAAGTCGGCGAGCACCTCGTCGAGGTCCTGCGGCGCGGTCGGCAGGGGCGCACTGAACGCCCGCGTAACCGCCGGCGGCGGCGGCTGCCAGACCGGGCGCTCGCGCACGGTGCGCAGGAAGTCGATCATGTCGTCGAGGGCGCGACGGCTCGCGGCGCGAAACGCCTCCCAGTCGTCGGGATCGAGGTTGGGCGCGGCGGTGGTCGGGGACTGCATGCGGAATATCCGGGTGTCCCGCATGTTTCGGCCGGCGTCATTAACAGGGCGTTAAGGTCATTGGTCTGCCATGCGCGGGAGCGCGCACATTCACCGATATTTGGGGCCGCGGGTGCCAGGACGAATTCGGACGCATTGGATCGAAAGCCGGCCGCGATGAGGATGAACGGCGCATTGCTGGCGAACCGATCCCTTCGGACAGCGGCCGAGCCGAAGGACGCCGCACTCGAGGCGGCGCTGGTCTCCGGCAGCGATGCGCGGCTCGCGCTCGACCCGGTGCACGGCATGAATGCCTATGGCACGCTGCCGTTCCCGCGCCCCGATGAAATCAGCCTGTCGTCCTCGACCGCGAGCACCATCTCGCGGCGCGGCTACGCGGCCGCACGCGCCGCCTTCGCGCGGCTCGAAGATGCGCGCGAGCGCGGGCGCCTCGCGGTGGTCTTTGCCGACCTCGCCGATGAGCTGCGCGGCACGATCCGGCGCGCCTTCGACCTGCCCGACGCCGAGGTGGTGCTGTCGCCGTCCGGCACCGACGGCGCGCTGCAGGCGCTGTTCGTCGCGCGCGGCCTGCTCGGGCGGCCGGTCACCAGCATCGTGGTGGCGGCGGAGGAAAGCGGCACCGGCGTGCCGGCGGCGGCATCCGGCCGCCACTTTGGGACAACAAGCTCGCGCGGCCGGCTGGTCGCCAAAGGCGAGCCGATCGCCGGTCTCGCCTGCGCGGCCGTCTCCATCGCGGCGCGCGACGTCGCGGGCCGGGCGCGGCCCATGGCCGAGATCGATGCCGCGGTCGCGGCGGCGGCCGAGGAAGCGATCGCTGCCGGCAACGGCGTGGTGCTGCACGCGATGGATCATTCCAAGCTCGGCAGCGCGGGCCCGACTCTGGCGTGCCTGCGCGAGATTCTGTGCGCTCGCGCCAGGGGCCGTGCAGGTGGTGGTCGACGCCTGCCAGGCGCGGCTCAGTCGCGCACGGCTTGCCTGGTATCTCGACCAGCGGTTCCTGGTGCTGATCACCGGCTCGAAATTCTTCGCCGGCCCACCGTTGAGCGGCGCGCTGCTCATTCCCGATACGCTGCGCGCCGCGGTCGGACGCATCGCCGACGTGCCGGTGGGACTTGCCGACTACACGACGCGCGACGACTGGCCGGCGTGCTTCTCCCTGATCCGCGCGCGGCTGTCCGGCGACGTGAATGTCGGACAGGCGCTGCGCTGGCGCGCGGCCGCCGAGGACATTCGTACCTATTTTGCCGTACCTGAGCTGTTTCGCCGGCTGGCGCTCGCCGAATTCGCCGCGGCGGCGACGCGTCACATCGCGCGCTATCCGGAGTTCCGCCTGCTGCCTGCGCCCGAGGTTGGTGGCGCCGATGACGGCCTGGACGAATTCGCGGCGCGCACGATCTTCCCGTTCCTGATCATGCGTGCCGGGCGCCCGCTGTCACTCGCCGAGACGCGCATGCTGCATCAGGCGCTCAACATGGACACCGCAGCCCTCGGCCTCGCGGACCCGATTGCCGCAACGCCATGTCACATCGGCCAGCCGGTCGCGGTCGCGGACGGGCTGGGCGGCACCGCCGGGGCGCTGCGGATCAGCGCCGATGCGCGGCTGGTCGCGGACAGCTGGGCGGGCGCTAGCGATCTGGTCTCGACCGGGCGGCTGACGGCGCGGTTCGACGAGATCGCCACGGTGTTCGCGAAGCTGCAGTTCCTTGTGGAAAATGCCGATCGGCCGGGCGCGGCGCGCGCCTAACAGGACCGTGAAGCCTCGCGACACTGAAATTCATGGGTGCACCGGCGCCCCGACCCTTGCCCCGTCTGGCTTCCCGCATTAGGAAATCGCACTGCACAATAGGCCCTGAGTCTGTGCGGGGCCGACCGGAGACAGCGACATGGCCTTCCTCGCGGACTCGCTCAAGCGCATCAAGCCGTCTGCCACCATCGCGGTGACCGACAAGGCGCGCGCGCTCAAGCTCGCGGGCCGCAACGTCATCGGGCTCGGCGCCGGCGAGCCCGACTTCGACACGCCCGACAACATCAAGGAAGCGGCGATCAAGGCGATCCGCGACGGCAGGG
>CAVPGG010000058.1:0-31984 GCA_963703755.1 uncultured Pseudomonadota bacterium | reverse complement strand
ACGAAAAATCAAAAAAGTCCAACCGGTTGGACTCAATGCTGCATGTTATAGTATTTGCAGCAATATAAGTCATCTAAGAAGCCAACCTACCGGCCCGCAAATTTAGCCTTACCCATTAAGAACACACTGTGTGCTTCAAAGGGCGAAAGGCATAAACCGCTCCAATCCCGCGAAAAAATTAACCAGGAGGCTTGTTTACACTACCCAGCGCCAAAAGACAATTAGGGTGAACCTCATAGACTTTTCTAAGGGGCCCGACAGGCCCCCTGTTTAATTTTGGCCTCTACACACAGCTTTGCGCGCGGCATGATCTTCGCGGCGGACGGCACGCTGGTGGCGTCGGTCGCACAGGAAGGCTTGGTGCGCGAGCGGCGGCAAGCGGGGGAGAGGACGCTGGAGTCGCAAGCGCTTAAGCGCAGCTCTATTCCCACTGCCCGCGAAAGCCTGTAATCACACCCCTGGCGTCGCCGGGGTGCCGGGCTGCGGGTGCGCATTGATCCTGCGGCCGCGATCGTTGCGCCGGCGGGCCCACGAGAAGACGGGGGAGCCGGCCATGAAGCTCATCATCGCGATCATCAAGCCGTTCAAGCTCGACGAGGTGCGCGAGGCGCTCAATCGCCTCGGCGTCAACGGCATGACGGTGTCGGAAGTGAAAGGCTACGGGCGCCAGAAGGGCCACACCGAGATCTATCGCGGCGCCGAGTACGTGGTGAATTTCCTCCCCAAGGTGCGGGTCGAGGTCGCGGTGCCGGCCGAGCAGGCGGATCGCGTGGTCGAGGTGCTGACCGCCTCGGCGCGCACCGGGCAGATCGGCGACGGCAAGGTCTTCGTCATGCCGCTCGATCACGCGGTGCGCATCCGCACCGGCGAGACCGACAGCGACGCGCTGTGAGCAGAGGGTGCGGATAAACACGCGGATATTGCGCGGGCCGATCGGGACCGCGGTGCTTGCGCGCGCTGACAGCGACGCCGGCCTTGCGCCGCGGAAGGCAATGCCTCGTCATCGCATTGAAATCACTTGGTTTTGACGGTTGCTGCAGGACTCATTCCACCGCCGCGATGACGCAAAGCTCTGCCCAATCCTGAGTCATCTGGTGCTGATTAAACTTTAGGCAGACTTGGCATCTTCTTGGGCGTAGGCTTCGACGCGACCCACCCGGTCAATGCCCTCAGCGAGTAAAATACCAATTATTTCAGCCATTTAAGTTGAGAAATCGGCGTTGGCATAGGGCTTGATAGAGGACCCCGGCAACACCTGCGTGCCGTCGCACGCCGGAGTCGTTGCAACTGCCCGATCTGCTCTTCCACCAGAGCGGGCCTCAAGGGGACAAACCCATGAAAATCGTCATGGCCATCATCAAGCCGTTCAAGCTCGACGAGGTCCGCGACGCTCTGACTGCGGTTGGCGTGCACGGGATGACCGTCACCGAAGTCAAAGGGTACGGACGCCAGAAGGGCCACACGGAAATCTACCGCGGCACCGAATATGCCGTGAGCTTCCTGCCCAAGCTGAAGATCGAAGTTGCGGTTGCCGCCAACCAGACCGACAAGATCATCGAGACGATCACCAGCGCCGCCAAGACCGGCCAGATCGGCGACGGAAAGATCTTCGTGCTGAGCCTCGATCAGGCCGTCCGCATCCGCACCGGCGAGACCGACGCGGCCGCGCTCTGAACCCGCACCTCACAGGAGTGACATCATGAACTTCAAGAAAGTTACCCGTGCGGGCCTCGTCGCGCTCGGGTTGACGGGGCTCGGCGGACTGTTGTTCGCCGCGGCGCCGATGGTCGGTCATTCGACCGCCTACGCGCAGGCGCAGGCTCCGGCTGCAGCGCCCGCCGCTCCGGCGGCGCCTGCGGCAGCTCCGGCAGCGGCCCCCGCCGCGGCGCCGGCGTCCGCCCCGGCTGCGGCTGCTCCCGCGGCACCGGCAACGCCGCCCGCCTGCGATGCCAAGACGCAGACCAAGTGCACGCCCAACTCGGGCGACACGGCCTGGATGCTCACCTCGGTCGCGCTCGTCCTGATGATGACGATTCCGGGCCTCGGCCTGTTTTACGGCGGAATGGTGCGCAAGAAGAACGTCGGCGACACTGTGATGACCAGCTTCGCGATCACCTGCCTGATCACGATCCTCTGGGTCATCTGCACCTACAGCCTGGCGTTCCGCGCCGGCTCGCCCTTCATCGGCGGGCTCGATCGCGCCTTCCTGCAGGGCATCCTGAGCGACATCTCCAACGGCACTGGCAACCCGAACTCGCTGGCGCCGACGATCCCGGAGACCGTCTACATCTGCTTCCAGCTCACCTTCGCGATCATCACGCCGGCGCTGATCGCCGGTGCGTTCGCGGAGCGCATGAAGTTCTCGGCCATGCTGTGGTTCATCGGCCTGTGGGCGATCTGCGTCTACTCGCCGGTTGCCCACTGGGTGTGGGGACCGGACGGCATCTTCAGCGTCGCCAACACCAACGACAAGGGTGACTTCGCGGGTTGGGTCAAGGTGCTCGACTTCGCGGGCGGCACCGTGGTGCACGTCAACTCCGGCACCGCCGGCCTCGCGGCCTGCATCATGCTGGGCAAGCGCAAGGACACCGGCCCGGGGCACAATATGATCCTGACCTTCATCGGCGCCTCGCTGCTGTGGGTCGGCTGGTTCGGCTTCAACGCCGGCTCGGCCGTCACGGCGGGCATGCAGGCCGGCATGGCCATGGCGGTGACCCAGTTCGCCACCGCGGCGGCCGGCTTCACGTGGATGCTGGTGGAATGGATGTTGCGCGGCAAGCCGACCGTCATCGGCATCTGCACCGGTGCGGTGGCGGGTCTCGTCGCGATCACGCCGGCCTCGGGCTTCGTCGGCCCGTTGGGCTCGCTGGTGATCGGCGTCGCGGCCGGCATCGTCTGCTACTGGGGCTGCACCGGCCTCAAGCACATGTTCGGCTACGATGACGCGCTGGACGCCTTCGGCGTGCATGCGGTCGGCGGCGCCGCCGGCGCGATCCTCACCGGCGTATTCGCGATCGAGCAGTACGGCGGCACCAAGGGCCTGATCGAGGGCAACCCGGGCCAGGTGATCAACCAGCTCATCGGTGTCGGCACCGTGTTCGTCTACGACTTGGTCGTGTCGCTGATCATCCTCAAGATCATCGACATCGTGATCGGCCTGCGCGTGAAGGACGAAGTCGAGCGCGAAGGCCTCGACGTCGCGCTGCACGGCGAGGCGGTCCAGTAGAGCATGATCCCGAAAAGTGGAAACCGGTTTTCGGTAAAGATCATGCTCCACCGATAAGTCACAAGCGATACGGTTCGAGGCGGCTACCCGGCAACCGCCTCGTCCGTTGCGGGAGGCCCTGGCGCAAGCCAGGGCCTCTTGTGCTTTCCGGCCCTTGTTTTTTTGCCCGGCGGCGGGGCTTATCGCCGATGGTTAATCGCGTCTTAACCCCATCTCCCCTAAGGTGGCCTGCCCAGCGAACTGCGGCGGACGCGCCGGCCGCGATGTCAGAGTGTCATGATCAGCGTTGTACGCGACCCCAAGCGCGAGTCAGATCGTCAGTCCGCGCCGGCCGAACCCGCCGCCGCGACCGGCCCGAATACGAATATGCGTTCGCCGTTCATGCGGCTCGCCGACCTCATCGGCAGCATCGAGCCGGGCAAGCCGGTGATCGACCTCGGCGTCGGCGAGCCCAAGCACCCGATCCCCGATTTCGTCGGCCCCGTGATTGCGGCGCACGTGAAGGATTTCGGCCGCTATCCGCGCAACGAGGGAATCCCCGAGTTCCGCGCCGCCGTCTCGGCCTGGGTCGCCCGCCGTTACGGACTTGCGCGCGCCCCCGATCCCAACGGCGAGGTGCTGGTGCTTGCGGGCTCGCGCGAGGGTCTTTTCCTCGCCGCGATCGCGGCACGCCGCTTCGTGCCGCCGCGCGCCGGCCGCCCCGCGATCCTGGTGCCCAACCCTTTCTACGCGGCCTATTCGGCCGGCGCGAGCGCAGCCGACAGCGAGGTGATCTATCTGCCCGGCACGCGCGCGACCGGCTTTCTGCCCGACCTCGATGCCATCGATCCGTCCGTGCTCGCACGTACGGTCGCGTTCTATCTCGCTTCGCCCGCCAACCCGCAGGGCGCGGTTGCGAGCCTCGCCTATCTCGAGCGCGTCACCGCGATGGCGCGCCGCCATGGCTTTCTGGTGTTCTGCGACGAGTGCTATTCGGAGGTCTACTCCACCACGCCGCCGGCCGGCATCCTGCAGGCCGCGGGGCCGGACTTCGAGAACGCGGTTCTGTTCCAGTCGCTGTCGAAGCGCTCGAGCCTGCCAGGCCTGCGCATGGGGTTCGTCGCCGGTGATCGCCGCTTCCTCAAGCGGTTTCTCGAGCTGCGCAGCGTCTCGGCGCCGCAAGTGCCGATCCCGGCGCAGCAGGTGGCCGTCGCGGCCTATGGCGACGAAACCCATGTCGAGCGCAATCGCGACCTCTATCGGCGCAAGTTCGATCTCGCCGACCAGATCATCGGCGATCGATACGGCTATCGGCGGCCGGCGGGCGGATTCTTCCTGTGGCTCAACGTCTCGGCGCATGGCGGCAGCGAGGACGCGGCCTTGCGGCTGTGGCGCGAGGCGGGCGTGCGCGTGCTACCGGGCAATTACTGCGCACGCGAGCAGCCGGACGGCAGCAATCCGGGCGCGGGCTATATCCGCGTCGCCATGGTGCATGACCAGGAGACCACCGCGGAAGCGCTGCATCGCATCGTCGCGGTGCTCGGCTAGCTCGGCAGGTACGGTAGGCCGAAGGGTGTGTCAGTAGGAGCGTAAGGAGCGGGCGTGGCGATCTCAACTCTTCATCGCGGGTTCGATGCCGGCGCGTTCCTGCCGGACGACCTCAGCGCCGCCTTGCGTCGGCGCGTGCGCGAGATCGCCGGCGTCGCGCTGATCGGCGCCGTCGCGATGGCGGTCGCGGCGCTCGCGACCTGGTCCGTCAAGGACCCGAGCTTCAGCTATGCGACTGGTGCGCCGGTGCACAACCTGCTCGGCACCTCGGGCGCGCTCGCGGCCGACCTCCTGATGCAGCTGTTCGGGCTCGCCGCCATCGCGCTCGTGCTGCCGGTCGCGCTATGGGGCTGGCGCATGCTGACCCACCGGCGGCTCGATCGCGTACGGCTGCGTCTGATGCTGTGGCTCGCGGGCGCGCTGCTCGCTGCCGGCTTCGTCGCCTGCCTCACGCGCCCGCCGACCTGGCCGCTGCCGACCGGGCTCGGCGGCGTGATCGGCGACGCGCTGCTGCGCCTGCCCGCCTATGTGGCGGGCGGCGTGCTCACCGGCATGCCGCGCCTCGTGATCGCGCTCATCCTCGGCTGCGCGGCCTTCATTGTGATCGTCGTGGCCTGCGGCGTCGGCTTCCATGCCCCGCTCGACGACACGGCGGCTGCCGAGGAGGACGAAGGCGAGGACGACGAGGCCGGCGCGATCGAGATCGCGCTCGGCTGGATCGGCCATGGCGTGCTCAGCCTCAGGGCCGCGATCGGACGCGGCATCGGGAGCCTGCTCGCCTTCCGCGGCGCGGCCGCGCCGAAGCGGGCGCCCGCCAAACCGCGGGTCGAGCCGCGCATCCTGCCGCAGGCCGAACCCGCCCCAGCCGGCGAGGACGAAGGCGGGGACGGAGACGAGCCCGCGCGCGGACAGCTGCGGGTCACGCCGCCCAAGACGACGCGAACGCCCGCCAAACCGCCGGCGCGCAAATCGTCGAGCGGCTACGAGCTGCCGGCGCTCGGCCTCTTGACCGCGTCCAAGGCACAGGAGCGCTTCGCGCCCAGCATGGAGGCGCTGCAGGAGAATGCAACGTCGCTCGAGAACGTGCTCGGCGATTTCGGCGTGCGCGGCGAGATCATCAATGCGCGGCCCGGCCCGGTGGTCACGCTCTACGAGCTCGAGCCGGCGCCCGGCATCAAATCGTCGCGCGTGATCGGTCTCGCGGACGACATCGCAAGATCGATGAGCGCCGTCTCGGCGCGCGTCGCGGTCGTCTCGGGCCGCAACGCCATCGGCATCGAGCTGCCCAATCCGACGCGCGAGAAGGTCTATCTGCGCGAGCTGCTCGCCACCGACGACTACAACAACTCGGCCGCCAAGCTCCCGCTCTGCCTCGGCAAGACCATCGGCGGCGAGCCCGTGATCGTCGACCTCGCCCGCATGCCGCATCTCTTGATCGCCGGCACCACCGGCTCGGGCAAGTCGGTCGCGATCAACACCATGATCCTGAGCCTGCTCTACCGGCTCGGCCCCAACCAATGCCGGCTGATCATGGTCGACCCGAAAATGCTGGAGCTCTCGGCCTACGACAACATCCCGCACCTCCTCACCCCGGTCGTCACCGATCCGAAGAAGGCCGTAGTCGCGCTCAAATGGGCGGTGCGCGAGATGGAGGATCGCTATCGCAAGATCGCGAAGCTCGGGGTGCGTAACATCGACGGCTACAACGCGCGGCTCGCCGATGCCAAAGCGAAGGGCGAGGCGCTGTCGCGCACCGTGCACACGGGCTACGACCGCGAGACCGGCGAGGCGATCTACGAGAAGGAGGAGTTCGATCTCGAGCCCCTGCCCTACCTGGTGGTGATCGTCGATGAGATGGCCGACCTCATGATGGTCGCGGGCAAGGATATCGAAGGCGCGATCCAGCGCCTCGCCCAGATGGCGCGCGCGGCCGGCATTCATGTGATCCTGGCGACGCAGCGCCCCTCGGTCGACGTCATCACCGGCACCATCAAGGCGAACTTCCCGACCCGCATCTCGTTCCAGGTCACCTCGAAGATCGACAGCCGCACGATTCTCGGCGAGCAGGGCGCCGAGCAGCTGCTCGGCCAGGGCGACATGCTCTACATGGCGGGCGGCGGCCGCATCAGCCGCGTGCACGGGCCGTTCGTGTCGGACGAGGAAGTCGAGAAGGTGGTGCGCCATCTCAAGACGCAAGGCGCGCCGCAATATCTCGAGGCCGTCACGGCCGACGACGACGAGGAGGGCGAGGACGCCGCCGTGTTCGACGCGACCGCCATGGGTCAGCCGGAGGGGGGCGACCTTTACGCGCAGGCCGTGCAGGTCGTCACCCGCGACCGCAAGGCCTCGACCAGCTATATCCAGCGCCGGTTGCAGATCGGCTACAACCGCGCCGCCTCGCTGATGGAGCGGATGGAGAAGGAAGGCATCGTCGGCCAGGCCAATCACGCGGGCAAGCGCGAGATCCTGATCCCCGGCGAGGACGAAGAGCGATTTTGACGCGGCATCGTGTCGACGCGCTATAGTCGGTCCGCGAATCAGGGTCGCGAAATCGCCACAGGATGCGACTAGCGAGAAGCCGTAAGAGAATACGGGGCGCGGCGGAGATCGACATGGGCAAGGCGGAACTCGGCGCGCTAGTTGCGGCACTGTGGATCGGCGCAACCGTTGCGGCCACCGCCGAGAACGTCCCGCTCCCGCAGCCCGCGCCGAAGAAGCAGCCGGCGCAATCCGCCCCGCGCACGCCGATGCCGATCGCGCCGAATGCGGCCGTCATTGTGCCTCCGCCGCAACCCGGCCAAGCCACCACGCTCGACGACCGGCAGCGGGCGCTGGTGCAGAAGGTCAGCGCTTACCTGTCGGGCATGCAGACGCTGGTCGGCGACTTCGTGCAAGTCGGCCCGGACGGCCGGCGCACCGAGGGTCAGTTCTTCATCCAGAAGCCCGGCAAGGTTCGCTTCGCCTACAATCCGCCGAGCCCGATCGACGTGATCGCGGACGGCCAGGCGGTCGTCGTGCGCGACCGTAACCTCGCGACCCAGGATGTTTATCCGCTGTCGCAGACCCCGCTGCGTTTCCTGCTGTCGAACCACATCGACCTGATGCGCGACACCAACCTCGTCTCGGTGTCGGCCGACGACACCTTCATCACGGTGGTGGTCGAGGAGCACCAGGTGGTGGCCGGCACGAGCCGGCTGATGCTGATGTTCGGCTCCAAGGACATGCAGCTGCGGCAATGGACCGTGACCGATCCGCAGGGCCTCGACACCACCGTCGCGGTCTACAATCTCGACACCACCAAGAAGCCCGACCCGGATCTCTTCACCATCACGTATCCGGACCGCCAGCAGTAGGTGACGGCGAGGCGCCCGAAGGGCGCCGACCGCCTCCGCTTGCTTCGCAAGCTACGGACGGGTTTCGAGTTCCGCCGAAGCGCGTGAGCGCGAAGGCGGAAGCAACCGCGATCCACAATCGCTTGGCTCTCACCTGGCCGCGCGGGATTGCTTCGCTCCGCTCGCAATGACATTTATCGTCGATGCATCTCGCCATCTCGACCTGGAACATCAATTCGGTGCGGCTGCGCATCAATTCGGTGGCGAAGTTCATCAAGGCGGAGCGGCCGGACGTGCTCTGCCTGCAGGAGACCAAGTGCCCGGACGACAAATTTCCGCGCAAGCGCTTCGCACGGCTCGGCTACGACCACATCGCGCTCAACGGGCAGAAGGGCTACCACGGCGTCGCCATCGTCTCGCGCGTGCCGTTCGAGACGGTCGACAAGCGCGATTTCTGCAGCAAGTCCGACTGCCGGCATGTCGGGGTGACCTTCGGCGAGAAGGCGGGCCTGCGCGATCCCGCGACAGTGCATAACTTCTACGTGCCGGCGGGCGGCGATGAGCCCGACGCGCAAGTCAACGTCAAGTTCGCCCACAAGCTCGCCTTCCTCGACGAGATGACGAGCGAGCCGGCGCTGCGTCCTGCCGCAAAGGCGCGCGCGATCCTGGTCGGCGACCTCAACGTCGCGCCGCTCGAGCATGACGTTCTGGAGCCACAAGCAGATGCTCAAGGTGGTTTCGCATACGCCGATCGAGTGCGAGAAGCTCGCGGCCGCACAGAAGGCGGGCGCATGGCTCGACACCATGCGTGCCTTCGTGCCGGAACCCGCCAAGCTCTACACATGGTGGAGCTATCGTGCCGCCGATTGGGCTGCCGCCGACCGCGGCCGCCGGCTCGACCATATCTGGGTCAGCCCGGAGCTGGGCGATCGGGTGTCGTCACTGAAGATCCGCCGCGATGCGCGCGGCTGGGAGCGCCCGTCCGACCACGTGCCGGTCACGGCGCGCGTGGAATTGTAGATCCCGCCATGGCGCGGCGCAAAGCACGCCTCGCGAAAACTCTTATCCCCGCCGCGGCGGGCGCGGATCGAGCGTGCTGCGGACGTTGATCATGTCCTGCGCGGCCTGATTGGTGCGCGCCGCGATATGTTCGCGCATGCGGGCGGCGGCGTCCGGATAGCCTTCCAGCATCTTGAGAAACAGGCTGCGCGGCACGCGGATCACGGTCGAGGGCTCGGCCGCGATCGCGGTGACGGGCCGCGTCGTCTCGGTGAGCAGGGCGAGCTCGCCGAGGAGCACCCCACGCGTGACGGTCACTCCGGCAGAATTGGAGTCGGTGTTGTCGGTCGTGAGCCGGAATGAGCCGTCCTGCACGACATAGCCGGCGTCAGCCGGATCGCCCACCGTGAACAGCACCTCGCCGCTGTGGATGTACCGGCTCTCGGCGCCGATCGCGAGGATCCTCAGCGCGTCGCGGCCGAGGATCGCAAAGCTCGGTACCCTTTCCAGGAACGCGATATCGTCCTCGATCGTCATTCGGCTGAGGCACTTTTGCGCATGATCTTTTCCGAAAGCCGGTTCCCACTTTTCGGGATCATGCTGCTCAAGGCACGAGCTTGTAGCCGCCGGCCTCGGTCACCAGGATCGCCGGCATGGCGGCATCCTTCTCGACCTTTTGGCGCAACCGATAGATGTGCGTTTCCAGCGTATGCGTGGTAACGCCCGAATTGTAGCCCCATACTTCCTGCAGCAGCACCTCGCGCGACACCGGCCGCTGCCCGGCGCGGTAGAGATAGCGCAGGATCGCAGTCTCCTTCTCGGTCAGCCGCACCTTGTTGCCCTTGGGGCTAAGCAGCAGCTTCGAGCTCGGCCGGAACGTGTAGGGCCCGATGGTGAAGACCGCATCCTCGCTCGCCTCGTGCTGGCGCAGCTGCGCGCGGATGCGCGCAAGCAGCACCGCGAAGCGGAACGGCTTGGTGACGTAGTCATTGGCACCCGACTCCAGACCGAGGATCGTGTCCGAGTTGGTGTCGTGGCCCGTCAGCATGATGATGGGCGCCTTGAAGCCGTTCTTGCGCAGCAGCCGCACGGCCTCGCGGCCGTCGATGTCGGGCAGGCCCACATCCATGATCACGAGATCGATCTGGCCGGCGCGCGCGGCCTGCACGCCTTTGGCGCCGCTGTCGGCCGCCACCGCTTCGAATTCCTCGTGCAGCGACAGCTGCTCGACCAGCGCATCGCGCAGCTCGGCGTCGTCGTCGACGATCAGGATCTTGCGCACGTTGGACATTGGTTGGAGCCTGGCGGAAAGCGTCGCCCCCCGAGCGTCGCTGGGCGCAATAGAGCATGCGGGCGGAAAAGAGCAAGTGGTTGACGCAATTGGGCTTGCACCGTTGCGCGCGAATATTCGCTATAAAGAATTGATGCATCATCGCTCTTTCCGACGCCTGCGCATCCGTCCGCGCCCCGGGAACCGGTCGCAAGGCTGGCTTGTCGTGGGCGGCCTGACGCTCCCGGTCGCCCTCGGCCGCGGCGGTATTCTGGCCAACAAGCATGAGGGCGACGGCGGGACGCCGCGCGGCGAATTCCGCCTGCTGCGCCTGTGGTGGCGGGCCGACCGCCACCCGCGGCCGCCGACCGGGCTGCCGGCGCGCCGGATCACCCGGGACACTGCCTGGTGCGAGGACCCGCATGACCGGCGCTACAACCGGCCGTTCCGCCGCGCCACGGACGAGCCGGGCGACCGGCTCTGGCGGGAGGACCGGCTCTACGACTTCGTCATCGAGATCGACCACAACACGCGGCCGCGGACGGCGGGTCGCGGCAGTGCGGTGTTCATCCATGTCGCCCGCCCGGGGCTGAAGCCGACCGCCGGGTGCGTCGCGATGCCGTTGTGGCGGCTGCGCTGGCTGGTTGGCCGGGTTGGTCGCGATACGGGCATCATAATTGAATAAATCTACAATCATATCAATATTTTACCGCGCAACATAGATTCAGGTCCGCGCTCCGAAAATGGCGCTGCCAACCCGCACATGGGTGGCGCCGAAGCGGATGGCGACCTGATAGTCGGCGCTCATGCCCATGGAGAGCAGCTTCAAGCCATTGCGGCCGGCGATTTTCGCCGTCAGGGCGAAATGCGGGGCTGGCGGCTCGTCGTGCGGCGGGATGCACATCAGGCCCGCGATGGTAAGGCCATAGGTCGTGCGGCAGTCGCGCAGGAAGGCGTCGGCCGCCTCCGGCAGGATACCGGCCTTCTGCGGCTCGGCGCCCGTATTGATCTCGACGAATAGCAGCGGCTGCCGATCCTGCTTTTCCAGCTCTTTGGCGAGCGCGGCGCACAGGCTCGGCCGGTCGACCGAGTGAATGGCGTCAAACAGCGCGACCGCCTCCTTGGCCTTGTTTGATTGCAGCGGGCCGATCAGGTGCAGGGCGACGCCGGGATGGCGCTCCCGCAGCGCCGGCCATTTCGCCTTCGCCTCCTGCACACGGTTCTCGCCGAAGACGTGCTGGCCGGCCGCGATCACCGGCTCGATGGCGTCGGCCGCAAAGGTCTTCGACACCGCCACCAGGCTGACGGCGGCCGCATCGCGGCCCGCCTCGGCGCAGGCCTGGGCGACGTTGTGGCGGACCTCGGCAAGGCGTGCCGCAACGCCGGATGGTGAATCATTCATTGCCGGCCTCGCCACAAGTTGCCGTCGAGTTCCAAAATGCGCCGGTACCGCTCAAATTTTAGCTATCCCACCAAACCGATCTTCATGCGCCCACCGGTACACTGCGCGAAGGGGGTGGGACAATCCATGCAGAGCGACGATATCCCCGACGGCGTCCCGGGAAAGCGCGCATCCCCGCGTCTGAGCATTCGCGCGCGCCTCATGCTGCTCGCGCTGCTCGCGGTGGTGCCGCTCACCCTCGATCGCGTGCGCCTGCTCGAAGCGAGCCGCACCGAACGGCTCGACATGGCGTCGGCCGAGGCGCTCGATCTTGCCAAGCGCGGCGCGGCCGCCCAGGTCGACATGATCAACTCGACCCGCGCGGTGCTCGAGGTGGTGGCGCGCGCCTACATCACGATCGCGCGCAGCGGGCGCGACTGCACCGAGTTCCTCAGCGGCTTTGCCATCGACGTGCCGTGGATCCGCGGCCTGTCGGTGATCGGCCCGAACAACCGCATCGTGTGCTCGACGCGGCAGACGTTGGTGGGCCTCGACGTGTCGGATCGCCAATATGTCCAGGATGCGCGCAAGAGCTGGGGCTTCGTGCTCAGCGACTATCTGATCGAGCGCACCACCAACCAGCCGGCCGTCATGGCGGCCTATCCGACGCTCGGCAAGGACGAGAGCATCAACGCCATCATCGTCGCCTCGGTCGACCTGCGCTGGGTCGGGCAGCTCGCCGGCCTGCTGGATACCCATCCGGCCGCGAGCGCCATCCTGATCGACCGCAACGGCACCGTGCTGGCGCAATTCCCCGAGCCGCCCGAGCACGGCAAGAACCATCGCGATTCTCCGCTGGTTCGCGCGATCTTCTCCCGCCTCGACGGCACCGTGACGATGGCTGGCTTCGACGGGGCGCGGCGCATCTTCGCGTTCGTGCCGCTCGCCGGCACCACCGCGCGTCTGCTCGTCGGGCTCGACGAGGCCGAGGTGCTGCGCCGCATCGATCGCGAGATCGGCATCGCCTATCTGCAGCTTGCGCTGTTCGGAATGCTGACGCTGCTGGCGGCCTGGTTCGGCGGCGAGCAACTCATCGTCGAGCCGATCCGCGCGCTTGCCCGCACGGCCGGCCGCATCGGCCGCGGCGACCTCGATGCGCGCCCCAACCGCGTCAAGCTCGCGGTCGAGTTCGCCCCGCTCGCGGCCGCGCTGACCGACATGGCGATCAAGCTCGGCGAGCGCGATCGCGAGCTGCGCTCGGTCAACCGCCATCTCGAAACGCTCGCCTCGATCGACAGCCTGTCCGGCCTCGCCAACCGGCGCAGCTTCGACGCCCGCCTCGAGGCCGAGTGGCAGCGCGCCGCCAACCTCAAACGGCCGGTCGCCCTGATGATGATCGACGTCGATCACTTCAAGCTGTTCAACGACAATTACGGGCACGTGGAAGGCGATCATTGCCTGCGCGTGATCGGCGAGGCGCTGGCGACCGCGAGCAGCCACAAGGCGGACTTCGCGGCGCGCTACGGCGGCGAGGAGTTCGTGCTGCTACTGCCCGACACCAACCTTGCGACCGCGCTGGAGATCGCCGATCGCCTGCGCGCCGCCATGGCGGCGCTCGCGATCGCCCACCGCTTCGCGCCCTGCGGCCATGTCACGGTGAGCATCGGGGTCGCGTGCCTGACGCCCACCGGCGCCGAAGGCCCGCAGGGCCTGATCGAGGCCGCGGATGCGAAGTCTCTACGCGGCCAAGCGCAACGGCCGCGACATGGTCTGGAGCGAGCAGGCCATGGTCACGCCGGCAGCCTGATGGACCGCCGCCGATTTAGCCCAACCCGTTGACCCGACGCGCGCTTTCGTGTCCTAGTCGGCCGCTTTTGGCGCCGAAACACGAAGCTCTCATGACCGCCGACCGCTACAACGCCCGCGAGGCCGAGCCGCGCTGGCAGCATTTCTGGGACGCGCGCGAGACCTTCGCGACGCGCAACGACGACCCGCGCCCGAAATACTACGTGCTCGAGATGTTCCCCTACCCGTCGGGGCGCATCCACATGGGGCACGTGCGCAACTACACGATGGGCGACGTGGTGGCGCGCTACAAGCGGGCCAACGGGTTCGCCGTGCTGCACCCGATGGGTTGGGACGCGTTCGGCCTGCCGGCCGAGAACGCCGCCATGGAGCGCAAAGTCAGCCCCGGCGCGTGGACGCACCAGAACATCGCGGCCATGAAGGCGCAGCTCAAGTCGATGGGCCTCTCGCTCGAGTGGCGGCGCGAGATCGCGACCTGCGAGCCCGAGTACTACAAGCATCAGCAGCGCATGTTCCTCGACTTCCTCGCGGCCGGATTGGTCGAGCGCAAGCAGTCGAAGGTGAACTGGGACCCGGTCGACCAGACCGTGCTCGCCAACGAGCAGGTGATCGACGGGCGCGGCTGGCGCTCGGGCGCGGTGGTCGAGCAGCGCGAGCTCACCCAGTGGTTCTTCAAGATCACGGCGTTCGCGCAGGACCTGCTCGATGCGCTCGACCGGCTCGACCGCTGGCCGGAAAAAGTGCGCACGATGCAGAAGAACTGGATCGGCCGCTCCGAGGGCCTGCTGGTCCGCTTCGCGCTCGATGCCAAGACGGCGCCCGCGGGCGAGGATGAGCTGCAGATCTACACGACGCGGCCCGACACCTTGTTCGGCGCGAAGTTCATGGCGCTGTCGCCCGACCATCCGCTGGCGGCCGCGGCCGCAAAGAAGAATCCGGCGCTCGCCGCGTTCATCGCCGAGTGCAAACGCATGGGCCTCGCCCAGGAGGTCATCGACAAGGCCGACAAGCTCGGCTTCGACACCGGCATCCGCGCGATCCATCCGTTCGACCCGGGGTGGAAGCTGCCGGTCTATGTGGCCAATTTCATCCTGATGGACTACGGCACCGGCGCGATCTTCGGCTGCCCGGCGCACGACCAGCGCGACCTCGACTTCGTCAACAAGTACGGGCTCGGCAACACGCCGGTGGTGTGTCCGCCGGACGTTCATCCAAAGACCTTCATCATCACCGACACCGCCTATGACGGCGACGGGCGGATGATCAACTCGCGCTTCCTCGACGGCATGACGATCGGTGAGGCCAAGGAGGAGGTCGCGCGCCGCCTCGAGTCGCAGACGCGCGGGAAAGGTCCCGTGGGCCAGCGCCAGGTGAACTTCCGCCTGCGCGACTGGGGCATCTCGCGTCAGCGCTACTGGGGCTGCCCGATCCCGATCATCCACTGCGCGACATGCGGCGTCGTGCCGGTGCCCATCAGGATCTTCCGGTCAAGCTGCCGATCGACGTTGCGTTCGACCGGCCCGGCAATCCGCTCGACCGCCATCCTACCTGGAAGCACGTCGTCTGCCCGCAGTGCGGCGGGCCCGCCACGCGGGAGACCGACACGATGGATACCTTCGTCGACTCGTCGTGGTACTTCGCCCGCTTCACCGATCCGCACAACGAGGATGCGCCGACCGACCGCCAAGTGGTCGATCACTGGATGCCGGTCGACCAGTACATCGGCGGCATCGAGCACGCGATCCTGCATCTGCTCTACAGCCGCTTCTTCATGCGCGCCATGAAGAAGACCGGCCACATCGCCGTCGACGAGCCGTTCGCCGGCCTGTTCACCCAAGGCATGGTGGTGCACGAGACCTACCAGGCCGCCGACGGCAGCTGGGTCGCGCCCAACGAGATCAACATCGAGGGCAGCGACGACGACCGCCGCGCGACGCTTAAGACCACCGGAGCACCGGTCGAGATCGGCCCGATCGAGAAGATGTCGAAGTCGAAGCGCAATACCGTCGACCCCGACGACATCATCGCGACCTATGGGGCCGATACGGCGCGCTGGTTCATGCTGTCCGACTCGCCGCCCGAGCGCGACGTGAACTGGACCGAACGCGGCGTGCAGGGCGCCTGGCGTTTCACCCAGCGGCTCTGGCGCCTCGTCGGCGAGGCCGCCGAGGTGGCGCCGCCGGCAACCCGGCCCGCGGCGTTCGGCGCCGCCGCACTAACGCTGCGCAAGGCCGCGCACGGCACCCTCGCCAAGGTGTCGGAGGCGATCGAAAAGCTGCATTTCAACGTCGCGATCGCGCACATCTACGAGTTCGCCGGCGCGCTGCAGACTGCGCTGGCCGATGCGGCGGCCGGTCAGGGCGCTTCGACGCCTGACCTTGCCTGGGCGATCCGCGAGGCGGCGGACATCCTGGTGCAGCTTTTTCACCCGATGATGCCGCACCTCGCCGAGGAATCCTGGGCGGTGCTCGGCCACCAAACTCCGGTGGCGGGCGCCGCCTGGCCATCGGTCGAGGCAGCCCTCCTGGTCGAGGATACCGTAACTTTACCCGTGCAGGTTAATGGCAAGAAGCGGGCGGAAGTAGCGGTTGCGCGGGACGCCTCAAACGGGGATATTGAGGCGGCGGTCCTGCGGCTCGATGCCGTGCGGAAGGCGCTCGACGGGAAGACCCCTAAAAAGGTCATCATCGTCCCGCACAGGATCGTCAATGTGGTGGCTTGAGATGCGCATGGGGGTCTCGCGCCGGGTGTTGCGTGGTGTCCGGCTGGCTGCGCCGTTCGTGGCCGCATGCCTGCTCGCGGGCTGCTTCCAGCCCCTGTATGGGGAGCACTCGGTCGGGGCCGGGCCGAGCGTCCGCGCTTCCATGAATTCGGTCGACGTGGCGCAGATTCCGGTCCCGAATGGCACGCCCGAATCGCGTCTCGCCGTGAACATCCGCGAGTCGCTGATGTTCGGGATGAGCCAAGGGGCGCCGCCCCCGCGGCCCCGCTATCGCCTCAACATCCGCATGACCTCGTCGCGCCTGAGTGTGGTGGTCGACCTCACCAGCGCGCGCCCGGAGGTCGAGAACTACGGCATCAACGCGACCTACCAGCTGGTCGATCTGCAGACCGGCCAGACCGTCGTGAACGACCAGACCTTCGCGCGCGTCTCCTACGACATCCCGGGCGAGGCGCAGCGCTTCGCCCAGGCGCGCGGACTGCGCGACGCCGAAAACCGCGCCGCCGAGGTGATCGCCGAATCGATCAAGAACCGGCTCGCCTCGTATTTCGTCGCCGGGACCTGAGCGCTAAATCCTCGATCGTCGTTGCTACAGGTCCGGATGGATCGTTCCGATGGTCGCCCTCAAAACCAGCGAGATCGACGGTTATGTCGCCCGGCCTGACGTCAGGCGTCCGATCGCGCTGGTGTTCGGCCCGGACGCCGGGCTGGTGCACGAGCGCGTCGACGCGCTGATCAAATCTGCGGTCGATGATCCGGCCGATCCGTTCGCGCTCGCGCGCCTCGACGGCGACTCACTCGCCGACGAGCCGAGCCGGCTGGTCGAGGAGGCGCACACGATCCCGCTGTTCGGCGGCCGGCGCGCCGTCTGGGTGAAAGCCGGGGGGCGCAATTTTGCCGAGGCGGTCGAGACTCTGCTCGCGGCACCGCCCGCAGCCGACTGCCGCGTCGTCATCGAGGCCGGCGACCTGCGCCGCAACGCACCGCTGCGCAACCTGATCGAGAAATCGGCGGTCGCCGTCGCGCTCCCCTGTTACGCCGACGGCGACCGCGAGCTGGCGCGGCTGATCGATGAGGAAATGCGCGCCGCCGGTCTGACGATCGCGCCGGACGCCCGCGCCCAGCTCGTGTCGCTGATCGGCGGCGACCGCGCCGCGTCGCGCAGCGAGATCCGCAAGCTTGCGCTCTACGGCCTCGGCAAGTCGACGATCGACCTCGACGACGTGCTCGCGGTGGTC
Source organism: uncultured Pseudomonadota bacterium (assembly GCA_963703755.1). GTDB lineage: Bacteria > Pseudomonadota > Alphaproteobacteria > Rhizobiales > Xanthobacteraceae > JAVDCA01. The sequence goes on along the minus strand of CAVPGG010000058.1, from coordinate 14,483 downwards.
GCCGATGCATCCTCGCTCGCGCTCGATGCCGCCGTCGACGCCGCCTTCGCGGGGCGCACCGGCGATGCCGAGACCCAGTTCGCCAAGGCGCGCGCGGCGGGCACCTATCCGGGCGTGATCGTAGGCGCAGCGCTGCGTCAGGTCGCGCAGCTTCACCGCGCGCGGCTCGCGATCGAGGGCGGCGCCAGCGCCAACGAGGCGATCGCGAGCGCGATGCCGGGCCTGCATTTCCGCCGCAAATCGCAGGTCGAGGCCGCCGTCTCGGCGTGGACCGCGGCGCGCCTCGAACGCATCATGGCGCGGCTTGCCGAGGCATCGCTCGACACGCGCCAGCGCCCCGCGCTCGCCGAGGCGGTGGCGCAACGCGCGCTGATGGCCGTGGCCGAGATGGCGCGGCGGCGCTGACTTTTTAGCTTTCTTCCAGCCGCCGGATCACGTCGTCGAGCTGATCGAGGTCGCGATACTTGATCTGCATCGCGCCGCCCTCGCCGCGCGCCTCGATCGTCACCGTGAGTCCGAGCGCGTCGGAGAGGCGCTTCTCCAGCGCCAGCGTATCGACGTCCTTGGCGGCGCGCTTGTGCTTCTTCTTCGGCTTGCCGGCGGCGCGGGCGCGCTCGTGCGCGAGGCTCTCGACGTCGCGCACGTTGAGGCCACGCTCGACGATCTCGCGCGCGATCGGCTCAGGGTCGGGCACGCCGACCAGCGCGCGCGCGTGGCCGGCCGACAGCTTGCCCGCGTTGATGTAGACTTTGACAGTCTCGGGCAGCTTGAGCAGGCGCAACGTGTTGGCGACGTGGCTGCGGCTCTTACCGACGATTTTTGCGATCTCGTCCTGGCTGTAGGTGTACTCGTCGGCGAGCGCCTGGTATCCCATCGCCTCCTCGAGCGGGTTGAGGTCGGCGCGCTGCACGTTCTCGATGATGGCGAGCTCGAGCGCCTCGGCGTCGGTCGCCTCGTGCACGATGATCGGCACCTCGTGCAGGCCGGCGCGCTGGGCGGCGCGCCAGCGCCGCTCGCCCGCGATGATCTCGAACTGCTCGGTCGCGCCATGCAGGGTGCGCACCACGATCGGCTGGATGATGCCGCGCTCGCGGATCGAGCCGGCGAGCTCGATGATCTCGGCGTCGGAAAAGACCTTGCGCGGGTTGCGCGGGTTGGGCCGCAGGAACGCGATCGACACGCGGCGATGGCCGCGGCCGCGGTCGGCGCTCACCGGCTCGGTGCCGGCGTCCCCGATCAGCGATGCGAGGCCGCGGCCGAGCCGCGACCGGTGGGATTCCTCCGCCATCGACATATCTCCCGCACCTCGCTCCGCGAAAAATCCTAGTGTTTTGCGTCTATGCTGCGCCCAAATTGCTGCATCGCAGCAATTTCATGTTGCGCACAAAACCCAGAGGCCGGCTTGCGTGCCGCATCAGCTCGCGCGCAGCTCCTTGAACTGCTTCTCGCGTTGGATGATCTCGGTCGCAAGCCGCAGATAGGCTTCGCTGCCGACGCATTTGAGGTCGTAGACCAGCACCGGCTTGCCGTAGGACGGCGCCTCGGACACCCGAACGTTGCGCGGGATGATCGTGTCGTACACTTTGGGCCCCATGAACTGGCGCACGTCCGCGACCACCTGGCCCGACAGGTTGTTGCGCGCGTCGAACATGGTGAGCACGATGCCGTGGATGGTCAGGTCCGGGTTAAGGTTCTGCTTCACCTGCTCGACCGTCTTGAGCAGCTGCGACAGGCCTTCGAGCGCGAAGAACTCGCACTGCAGCGGCACCAGGATCGCATTCGCGGCCGCCATTGCGTTAATGGTGAGCAGGTTGAGCGAGGGTGGGCAGTCGATCAGCACGTAGTTGTAGGCGCCCGAGCCCATGGCAACATCGTTGAGCTGGCCGAGCGCGGTGCGCAGCCGATAGGCGCGATCGCGCGAATGGCCGACCTCGAGCTCGAAGCCCGAGAGATCCATGGTCGAGGGCGCAATGTGCAGATGCGGCACCGCGGTCGCCAGCACGGCCTCGCGCAGCGACTTCTCGCCGGTGATCACGTCATAGGTCGAGATCTGCCGGCTCTTGTGGTCGATGCCGAGACCCGTCGAGGCGTTGCCCTGCGGATCGAGGTCGATGATCAACACACGCTCGCCGATGGCTGCGAGTGCCGTGCCGAGATTGATCGCGGTCGTGGTCTTGCCGACGCCGCCCTTCTGGTTGGCGATCGCGAGCACGCGCGCCGGCAGCGCCCCGCCCGGCCGCACCTCATTGGGAAACGCGACGATCTCGCTCGAAGTCACGTTGTCCGACATGATCCGCATCCATCTGGGCCACCAAAACCCATGTAGTTGGCCCGCTACTGCTTTCCACTCCGGCGTCGCGCCGCCCGTACGACTACGATGCGGCTCGCCGGATTCGTCCGACTGGGCACCAGCTCAGCCTCGATCTTCCAATATTTAGCGGCTTCGGTCAATTCAGCCTCTACATCTTGGCCTTTGGGCAGCAGCGCTTTTGCACCTGATTTTAGCAGCGGCGCCACATAGCCGAGGAGCTTGGCAAGCGGCGCGATCGCCCGCGCCGTGATCACATCGGGCAGGACGTCAGCCGCGAAGTCCTCGATCCGCTGCCGATGGACGACTGCGGGAAGGCCGAGCGCATCCACGACCTGGTTCAGAAACACCGCCTTCTTGCCGTTGCTCTCGACCAGATGCACGGCGGCGCCTGCGCGATCTGCGAGCGCACACGCGATGACAATACCCGGGAAGCCGGCGCCGGCGCCGATATCGAGCCAGATTTGGGCCTCGGGCGCGAGATCGAGGAGCTGCAGCAAATCCGCAATATGCCGCGTCCAGATCTCGGGCACCGAAGACGCGCTGACCAGGTTCGTATGGGTCTGCGTCGCCAACAGGAGCTCGACGAACCGATCGAGGCGTTGCGCTGTTTCACGTGAAACAGGCGTCAGGGCGAGCGCACGGCGACGATCCTCCACAAGGTCCGGCGCGACGCTCACGAATGGGGCGCGGCGCGGTGCCGACCGCCTCGCCGCTCACCCCGCCGAACATGCGCCGCGAGCAGCGTCAGGGCCGCCGGGGTCACGCCGTCGAGGCGGCCCGCCTGGCCGACGGTGCGCGGCCGATGGGCGGCGAACTTCTGCTTCATCTCGTTGGACAGCCCTGACACCTGCGCAAAATCGAGGTCGTCCGGCAGCACCAGGCTCTCGTCGCGTCGATAGGCGGCCACATCCTGCGCTTGGCGATCGAGGTAGACGGCGTATTTGGCGTCGATCTCGAGCTGCGCCGCGACAGCGGGCGCAAGCTCGCCGAACGCCAGCCAAATGCGCGCGAGATCGCCGAGACCCAGGTTCGGATAGGCCAGCAGATCAAAGGCTGTGCGGCGCTGGCCATCCAGATTGAGCGCCAGCCCATGTCGTGCGGCCTCGGTCGGGGTCAGCGATACGGAGCGCGCCAAGGCCCGCGCGGCTTCAAGGGCCGCCATCTTGTTGCGGTGGTGCGCCGCCCGCACGCCGCCGATGCAACCGATGGCGATCCCCTGCCCGGTCAGGCGCTGATCCGCATTGTCGGCCCGCAGCGTGAGGCGATATTCGGCGCGTGACGTGAACATGCGATAGGGCTCGGTCACGCCGCGAGTCGTGAGGTCGTCGATCATCACGCCCCAGATAGGCCTGCGAGCGATCGAACCGGATGTCGCCGCCGCCCCCCGGCCCGCGCAGCCGCGTTCAGACCGGCGACCAGCCCCTGCGCGGCCGCTTCCTCGTAACCGGTCGTGCCGTTGATCTGGCCCGCCAAATAGAGCCCAGCGAGCCGCTTGGTCTCCAGGGTCGACTTCAGCTCTCGGGGATCGACATGGTCGTACTCGATCGCATAACCCGGGCGGATGATGCGGGCCTTCTCCAGACCCGGAATGCTCGCCACCACGGCGATCTGCACCTCTTCGGGCAACGAGGTCGAGATCCCGTTGGGATAGACCGTGGTGTCGTCGAGTCCCTCGGGCTCAAGGAAAATCTGGTGCCCGTCGCGCTCGCCGAAGCGCACGATCTTGTCCTCGATCGACGGGCAATAGCGCGGCCCGCGGCTCTGGATCTGCCCCGAATACATCGGCGAACGATGGACATTGGCGCGGATGATCGCGTGCGTTTGCTCGGTCGTGCGCGTGATGGCGCATGGATTTGCGGATTTTTCGATCCGCTCGGTCAGCGCCGAAAACGGCTCGGGCGGCTCATCGCCCGGCTGCATCTCCAGCCCGCGCCCAATCGATCGTCGTGCCGTCCAGGCGCGGCGGCGTCCCGGTCTTCAATCGCCCAAGCCCAAAGCCCAGCCGTTCCAGGGTCGCCGAAAGCCCCAGGGCAGGGGCCTCGCCAACTCGGCCGGCCGGTGTTTGTCGCTCGCCGATATGGATCAGCCCCCGCAAAAACGTCCCGGTCGTCAGCACGACGGCGCCAGCCGACAAGAGCCGCCCATCCGCCAGCCGAAGGCCCGTGACCCTGGCCGTCGGACACCAACACGTCATCGGCCTCGCCTTCGATCACCTCCAGGTTTGCAATGGCACGGATCGCCCGCTGCATCGCGGCGGCGTAGAGCTTGCGATCTGCCTGCGCGCGCGGGCCGCGCACCGCCGGACCCTTGCGGCGATTGAGGACGCGAAACTGGATGCCGCCTGCGTCCGCCACCCGCCCCATCAGGCCATCGAGCGCATCGATCTCGCGCACCAGATGGCCCTTGCCGAGCCCTCCGATGGCCGGATTGCATGACATCGCGCCGATGGTGCCGAAGCGATGGGTGACCAGCGCCGTGCGCGCGCCCATGCGTGCGGCCGCGGACGCGGCCTCACAGCCGGCATGGCCGCCGCCAATCACCATGACGTTGAAGCGCTGGCTCATCGGGGCAAATCCAGAATGCGCGGGTTTTACCCAAGGAGTCGCCTCGGGTCAAAAGAGGAGGGCGTTGTTTCACGTGAAACACCGCCTGCAGGTCATTTTCCGATACAGAAATCCCGGAAGATCACGTCCAGGATGTCTTCCACGTCCACCCGCCCGGTCAAACGTCCCAGCGCTCGGCCAGCCAAGCGCAGCTCTTCGGCCAGGATATCTTCTCGTCCGCGGAATTCTTCAGCCAGCGCCCGATCGAGCGCCGCCACCGTCGCCTCCAGGGCGTGCCGATGGCGTTCCCGCGTCACCAGCGCGGGTTCAGTCGATCCAAGGTAGTCCCGGGCATATTCGGCCAATGCCGGCAGGAACCTGTCGAATCCCAATTCATCCGAAGCCGAAATAAAGTAAACTGGAAACTCTAGCTTATGGACTATTGTATTTAATGTTTTGATTCGCAGCGACGTCGCCAGATCAATCTTGTTCCATACTATCCATTTGCTCGTATTAGGGAATTCCTCACGCACCCTATCCACAGCAATCTCGCCGCCGACCGACGCATCGAGCACCCACAGGACCAGATCAGCCGCCGCTGCCCGCTCGCGCGCGCGCCTCACCCCCTCTTGCTCCACCGGGTCGATGCTGTCACGAATGCCAGCGGTATCGAGCAGCGTCACCGGACAGCCGCCCATGTCGAAGTGCACCTCGATGACATCACGGGTCGTGCCCGGAGTGGGCGAGACGATGGCGGCCTCCCGCCGCGCGATCCGGTTCAGCAAACTCGATTTGCCCGCATTGGGCGGGCCCGCGATCGCGACCACCAGCCCCTCGCGCAGCCGTTCGCCTCGCCGCTGATCCGCCAGCACCTCGCCGATCTCGTCGCGCAGCGCCTGCGCCCGGGCGAGCGCTGGTGCCACCAGGTCCTCCGGCACATCACCTTCGTCGGGAAAATCGATCCGCGCCTCAACCAGCGCCAGCGCTTCGATCAGGCGCTTGCGCCAGACCTCGGCGCGATCGCCCAGCATTCCCTTCATTTGCCGGAATGCTTGCCGCCGCTGTGCCTCCGTGTCGGCGCCGATGAGATCCGCGAGGCCCTCGACCCGCGTGAGATCGATGCGCCCGTTCTCGAATGCGCGGCGCGTGAACTCGCCTGCCTCGGCGAGCCGGCATCCCTCGATCCGCCCCAGCGCTGCCAGCACGGCTGCGATCACGGCGCGGCCGCCATGCAGTTGCAGCTCCGCCGTGTCCTCGCCGGTCTCGCTGTTCGGCCCCGGAAACCACAGCCCGAGCGCCTCGTCGATCGTCTCGCCACTCGCCGGATCGCGCACACGCGCGAGCGCCGCCTGGCGCGCCGGCGGAATCCTTCCGATCAGCGCCTGCAACGTTGCGCCAGCGCGCGGGCCCGACACGCGCACGACCGCGATCGCGGCGGGCGGCCGACCCGAGGACAGCGCGAAGATCGTATCAGGCTCACTCATTCGCGGAATGGCGCTCGATTGCACTCGGCAGCGAAAACGCCCACGTTATGGCCGCGCATCCGTGCCCACGCAATGCGCTCACACTCCGGGTTCCGAGGCCGCAACTGATGTCCGCCGAGACGCCGTCACACGCCGCCGCTTCGTTGCACGCGAATCGTCTCGCGCATGAGACCAGTCCCTATTTGCTGCAACACAAGCACAATCCCGTCGATTGGTGGCCGTGGGGCCCTGACGCCTTGGCCGAAGCGCAGCGCACCAATCGGCCGATCCTGCTGTCGGTCGGCTACGCGGCGTGCCACTGGTGCCACGTGATGGCGCACGAAAGCTTCGAGGACGATGCCACGGCGCGCGTGATGAACGAGCTCTTCGTCAACATCAAGGTCGACCGTGAGGAGCGCCCCGACATCGACCACATCTACATGTCGGCGCTGCATCACCTGGGCGAGCAGGGCGGCTGGCCGCTCACCATGTTCCTCACGCCGGCCGGCGAGCCGGTGTGGGGCGGCACCTATTTCCCCAACACCGCGCGCTATGGCCGCCCGTCCTTCGTCGATGTGATGCGCGAGGTCTCGCGCATCTTTCGCGAGGAGCCGGCGAACATCGCGCACAACCGCGACGCGCTGATGCAAAAGCTCACCGAGCGCGCGCGGCCGGCCGACAAGGTGACCATCGGCCAGCGCGAACTCGATTCCGCCGCCGCAGCCGTCGGCCGCGCGTTCGATCCGGTCAATGGCGGTTTTCGCGGCGCGCCCAAATTCCCACAATGCCCGATGCTCGAGATGCTCTGGCGCGCCCACGCGCGCAGGCGCGACGCCCGGTTCGCCGAAATCGTCGAGCTAACGCTCGAGCGCATGTCGGACGGCGGCATCTACGATCACCTCGGCGGCGGCTTCTCGCGCTACTCGGTCGACGAGAAATGGCTGGTGCCGCACTTCGAGAAGATGCTCTACGACAACGCCCAGCTGCTCGAGCTGCTCGCGCTTGCGGCCGGTCGCTCCGCCAAGCCGATCTTCGCAACGCGCGCACGCGAGACGGTCACGTGGCTCACGCGCGAGATGACGACGCGCGAGGGCGCCTTTGCGGCCTCGCTCGACGCCGATTCGGAAGGCGAGGAGGGGAAGTTCTATGTCTGGTCGCTCGCCGAGGTCGAGCAAGTCCTCGGCCAGGAGGATGCCGCTCTTCTTGCGCGCCACTATGACGTGAGCGCGGCCGGCAATTTCGAGGGCCACACCATCCTCAACCGGCTGCAGCGCGCGCCGAGCGATGACGCGACCGAGAACCGCCTCGCCTCCATGCGCGCCGCGCTGCTGGCGATGCGTGACCTGCGCGTGCGCCCTGGCCTCGACGACAAGGTGCTGGCCGACTGGAACGGGCTGATGATCGCGGCCCTCGTCAATGCGGGCCTCATGCTCGACGAGCCGACCTGGATCGACCTCGCCGAGCGCGCCTTCGCGTTCATCGCCGGCACGATGACGCGCGGCGATCGGCTCGGCCACTCCTGGCGGGACGGCAAGCTTCTGTTTCCCGGGCTGTCATCCGATTTCGCCGCCATGATCCGCGCGGCGCTCGCGCTGCATGAGGCAACCGGCGAGCGCGGCTATCTCGACCGGGCGGCGGCGTGGCAGCGCGCCTTCGATCGTCATTACGCCGATGCGGCGAACGGCGGCTACTTCATCACCGCCGACGACGCCGCCGGCCTCGTGGTGCGGCCGAAATCGACCACCGACGATGCGCTACCGAACCCGCACGGGCTCACGGCACAGAACCTCGTCCGCCTCGCGGCCTACACCGGCGACGACGGCTGGCGCACCCAGGCCGACGCGCTGTTCGATGCATTGCTCCCGGCCGCGGCCGAGAACCTCTACAGCCACCTGTCGCTGCTCAACGGCCTCGACCTGCGCCTGCGCGCCGCCGAGCTCGTCGCCGTCGGAAATGATGTGCCACGTTTTGCGGCCGCGGCGCTTCGGCTGCCGTTCTTCGACCGCGTGGTGCTGCGCGCGCGGCACGCCGACGACCTGCCGCCGGCGCATCCGGCGCGCGCCGGCTTTGCATCGCTGCCCGAAAGCGCACTCCTGGTCTGCGTCGGCGAGCGCTGCTCGCTCCCGGTCACCCATCCCGAGAAGATCGCAGACGCCGTGGCGGCGATGCGCGCCTGATCGGCCCGTGCGCGCGCCCTACGGCCAGAGCAGTCTGGCCCACGCGTTGACGAAATCGCTCGCCTCGCGATCCGAACCCGCGCGATGGCCCGTGGTCAGGCGGAATTTCACGAACTCGCCCTTCCAGCCGGTCAGGCAGAGGAAGCTGTCGACGTTGCCCATGTCCTTGCGCGCAAAGGTATAGTCGGCGCACCGGAACCGCGGTTGCCCGCTCCCGTCGCGCAGCGTGTAGGAGCGCTTGACCGCCACATTCGCATAGTCGCCGCGCCGTTGCAGCGCGAAGATCTCGCCTTGCGACTCCTCAAGCTGGCGCTTGATCGCGCCCGAGTCGAGGTCGCTCGGCACCGGCTTCACGCCGGCATCGTAGATGTACACATCGATGATCCAACCCGTCTTCTGATAGCGGATGCCGTAGCCGTAACCCGGGTCGGTCTTCTCGAAATCCGTCACCGGTCCGATGCGCGCGCCGCCGATTTGATCGGGAAATGTCAGCCCGAGATAGGCGACCGCCGCCTGTGCGGCGCCGAGCGCCAGTGCCGCGAGACCGACTGCCGCGATCGTGGACCATACGATTCTGCGCACACGCACAGCGTGAAACATGACCCGTCCTCCCCGATGCGAAACGATCCGCCGGCGACCGCTTGCGCGGCCGCCGGCATGATTACGTGTTCATCGATTCGAAGAACTCACCATTGCTCTTGGTATTGCGCAGCTTGTCGAGCAGGAAGTCGATCGCATCCATGGTGCCCATCGGGTTGAGGATGCGGCGGAGCACGTACATTTTCTTGAGCTGGTCGGGCTGGGTGAGCAGCTCCTCCTTGCGCGTGCCGGAGCGCGTGATGTCCATCGCCGGGAAGGTGCGCTTGTCGGCGACCTTGCGATCGAGGATGAGCTCGGAGTTGCCGGTGCCCTTGAACTCTTCGAAGATCACCTCGTCCATGCGGCTGCCGGTGTCGATCAGCGCAGTCGCGATGATGGTGAGCGAGCCGCCTTCCTCGATGTTGCGCGCGGCGCCGAAGAAGCGCTTGGGCCGCTGCAGCGCGTTGGCGTCGACGCCGCCGGTCAAGACCTTGCCGGAGGAGGGGACCACGGTGTTGTAGGCGCGGCCCAGGCGGGTGATCGAGTCGAGCAGGATCACGACATCGCGCTGGTGCTCGACCAGGCGCTTTGCCTTCTCGATCACCATCTCGGCGACCGCAACGTGGCGCGAGGCCGGCTCGTCGAAGGTCGAGGAGATCACCTCGCCCTTCACGGAGCGCTGCATGTCGGTCACTTCCTCGGGCCGCTCGTCGATCAGGAGCACGATCAGGTAGCACTCGGGGTGATTGGCCGTGATCGAGTGGGCGATGTTCTGCAGCAGCACGGTCTTGCCGGTGCGCGGCGGCGACACGATCAGGGCGCGCTGGCCCTTGCCGATCGGCGCCACAATGTCGATCACGCGCGGCGAGAGGTCCTTGCGCGTCGAATCCTCGATTTCCATTTTCAGGCGCTGCTCGGGATAGAGCGGCGTGAGGTTGTCGAAGTTGATCTTGTGGCGCGCCTTCTCGGGGTCCTCGAAGTTGATCGTGTTGACCTTGAGCAGCGCGAAATAGCGCTCGCCCTCTTTCGGGCTGCGGATCTGGCCCTCGATGGTGTCGCCGGTGCGCAGGCCGAAGCGGCGGATCTGCGAGGGCGAGACGTATATGTCGTCGGGGCCGGGGAGGTAGTTCGCCTCCGGTGAGCGCAGGAAGCCGAAGCCGTCCTGCAGCACCTCGACGACGCCTTCGCCGATGATCTCGATCTCTTTCGAGGCAAGCTGTTTCAAGATCGCAAACATCAATTCCTGTTTGCGCATCGTCGAGGCGTTCTCGACCTGATGTTCTTCGGCAAAGGCAAGCAATTCGGTAGGGGATTTGGACTTGAGGTCCTGGAGTTTCATTTCCCGCATGCGGGTTGATCCTATTGAAATCGACTGGCGGGGAATCCGGCTCGGTCGATGCAGTCGAGGGGAAGGGAATCGCAGGTCTTGAGGAAGGACGGGGGATCTAGCCCCTGAACCCGATGTGACCGCCAGTCTTTGGACCGGTACGCGTCGCCATCTGCCTGCGTTCGGGGAGATGCCGCGAAAATAGGGAAAGTCCTGCCGTCACGCAAGGCCCCCAGGTCGGGATGACCTCCGCATGTGGATGGCGCGTGCCGCGCTCAGAACGGTTTGAGCACTGCCAGCAGCACGATCGCAATCATCAAAACTGTCGGTATCTCATTGATTATACGATAGAATATATGAGAATGTCGATTTCGATCAGCCGCAAATTCACGCACGTAGCGCGCCAGCAGCCCGTGCACGCCGGACATCACGATGACGAGAACGAGCTTGATCTGGAACCAGGTCGCGAAGGCCCATCCGCCCTGCCAGGCGAGCGCGATTCCCAGAAGCCAGGCCGCGATCATCGCCGGATTGATGATCGCCTTGAGCAGTCGGCGCTCCATCACCTTGAAGGTCTCCGACTGGACCGAGCCGACCTCGGCCGCGCAGTGATAGACGAACAGGCGCGGCAGGTAGAGCATGCCGGCCATCCACGCGATGACCGCGATGATGTGACAGGCCTTGAGCCAGCCGTAGAGGTCGTGCACGCCGCGCTCCTTCGTCGTTTGCGCGTGATCTTTTCCGAAAAGCCGTTTCTACCCTTCGGGATCATGCTCTCCGCACCCGCGCCAGCATCTGCTCCACATGCGCGATTGGGGTCTCAGGCAGGATGCCGTGCCCGAGGTTGAAGATGAAGGGCCCGGCGGCAAATGCCGCGAGCACATCATCGACCGCGCGATCGAGCGCCGCGCCGCCCGCCAGCAGCACCAGCGGATCGAGATTGCCCTGCACCGGCCGCCGGCTCTGGATGTGCTCGCGCGCGAAGGCGCGATCGATCATCCAGTCGAGTCCCACGGCGTCGACCGCGACCCCGTCCACGTAGCGCGGCAGCGAGGTGCCGGCGCCGCGCGGAAAGCCGATGATCTTTGCATCCGGCACGCGTTGGCGCACATTGCCGACGATCTGCTGCACCGGTACGATGCACCAACGCTCGAAATCCTCGCCCGCCAGCACACCCGCCCAGGTATCGAAGATCTGCACCGCGTCGACGCCGGCCGCAAGCTGGCCGATCAGATACGCGCTCGACGCTTCCACCAGAATGTCGATCAACGCGGCGAACGCCGACGGATTCCCATAAGCCAGCAGCCGTGCCGGCGCCTGATCGGCTGTACCGCGTCCCGCCACCATGTAGGTCGCGACTGTCCACGGCGCGCCGCAAAAACCGAGCAACGCCACCTCCGGCGCGAGCTGGCCGCGCACCCGCCGGATCGTCTCATAGACCGGTGCGAGCGCATTCACATCGATCTTGCGCCCAAGTCGCGAAATCTCGTTCGCATCCATGACCGGCGCCAGCAGCGGACCCTCGCCCGCACTGAACGTCACGGTCTGACCGAGCACATGCGGCACGACCAGGATGTCGGAGAACAGAATTGCCGCGTCGAAATCGAACCGGCGTACCGGTTGCAACGTCACTTCGCTCGCGAGTTCCGGCGTGAAGCAGAGGTCGAGGAAGTTGGACACCTTGGCTCGGATTGCGCGATATTCCGGCAGATAGCGCCCCGCCTGTCGCATCATCCAGATCGGAGGAATCGAGCTGTGGTGTCCCGAAAGCACCTCCATGAGTGGCGATTTGTGTACTGCGGTCGTCATACACGCGCTTCTTAAAAACCTGATTTAGATTCTGTTTGTTGAAGTTGTTAGGCGCGGGAAAAAACTCACAACTCGTTGTCTAGCTGTTGCCAAGTGGTTTTCCCCGATCACGACTCCCCGGCAGGTATTATAAACAGTCTCCACAGGATCGGAAAATTGCGTGTTTTCAATGCTCTAATTCGCGATCCATCTTATCCCGATGGTTGTCCCTGTTGTTAACAGGGCGCGGCGATTGTGCTACCCGGATGCTTCCCGGAAAGCACGATGTGGGCTCGCGCGCCGGCCCGCCGTCGACCTGCTTGCACTCGCCTCGGCGGCATGGCCTTCTCCACCGCTATACACAGCTGTCCACAGCCCAGGCCGATGCCCGCGAAGACCGCCAGCTTCTTCCACCTGCACCTTGTGTCCGATTCGACCGGCGAGACGCTGATCACCGTCGCGCGCGCCGCTGCCGCGCAATATGCCACGGTTCACCCGGTCGAGCACGTCTATCCGGCGGTGCGCACCAACAAGCAGCTCGATCGCGTGCTGGCCGAGATCGAGAACGAGCCGGGTGTCGTCCTTTACACGCTGCTCGAGCAGGATCTGATCGCGCGCCTGGAGGAGAAATGCCGCGACCTCGGCCTGCCGTGCCTCTCAATTCTCGGGCCGGTGCTGCGGCTCTTTCAATCGTATCTCGGCGCCGAGTCGACCCATCGGGTCGGCGCGCAGCACATGCTCAACGCCGAGTATTTCAAGCGCATCGATGCGCTCAACTACACGATGCTGCATGACGACGGGCAGCTGCCCGACGATCTCGATGGCGCCGACGTGGTGCTGGTCGGCGTATCGCGCACCTCGAAGACGCCGACCTCGATCTATCTCGCCAACCGCGGCGTCAAGACCGCCAACATTCCGCTGGTTCCCGGCATGGCGGTGCCGCCGCAGCTCGAGAAAGTGCGGCAGGCGCTGGTGGTCGGGCTCACCGCCAGCCCGGAGCGCATCGTGGCGATCCGCCAGAACCGTCTCCTCGGCCTCAAGGCGCATCGCGAGGACGATCAGTACATCGATCGGCAGGCGGTGGCCGAGGAGATCGCGTTTGCGCGGCGCCTGTGCGCCAAGCACAGCTGGCCGATCATCGACGTGACTCGCCGCTCGATCGAGGAGACCGCCGCGGCCGTGATCGCCTATCTGGCCGAGCGGCGTCGGCAACCGGTGGCATGAGCATGTCGCTGTGGCTGGTGGCGGAGCCGTTGCTCCTGGCTTCGAAGAGCGCGGCGCGCCGTGCCATGATCGAGGCGACCGGAATTCCGCTCGAGGTCGCGCCGGCCGACATCGATGAGCGCGCCGTCGAGGCGCGCACGACTTCCGGCACGCCGGCCGATGCCGCGTCGCTGCTCGCGCGCGAGAAGGCGCGGGTCGCCGCGGCCCGCAACCGCGGCCGCCTCGTGGTCGGCGCCGACCAGACGCTCGCGCTCGGCCGCACGCGCTTTACCAAGCCGGTCGATCGCGCGACCGCACGCGAGCAGCTGCGCGCTCTGTCCGGCAAGACGCACGAGCTGCATTCGGCGGTCGCGGTGGCGCGCGACGGCCGGGTTGTGTTCAGCCAGGTCGACACCGCGAAGCTCACCATGCGCACGCTCTCCGGCGACTTCCTCGAGGCCTATCTCGATGCGGCCGGACCCGCCGTCGCGACGAGCGTCGGCGGCTATCAGCTCGAGGGGCTGGGCAGCCACTTGTTCGAGAAGATCGAAGGCGATTACTTCACCATCCTCGGGATGCCGCTGTTTGCGCTGCTCGCATTCCTGCGCCGGAGCGGCAGCCTTGCGGGCTGAGACGTCGCCATGATCGTGCTCGGCCTCACCGGTTCGATCGGCATGGGGAAGTCGACCGCGGCCGGATTTTTCGCCGAGGCCGGCGTCCCGGTGCATGACGCCGACGCCGTCGTGCACCGTCTCTACGAAGGCGAGGCGGTGCCCGCCGTCGAGGCGGCTTTCCCGGGGACCACTCACGATGGTCAGGTCGACCGCGGGCGCCTCGGTCAACGCGTGCTCGGCGATCCCGCCGCCCTGAAGCGGCTCGAAGCAATCGTGCATCCCCTGGTGCGGCGCGACGAGGAACGCTTCCTCGCCGACGCCGAGGCTGCCGGCGCCGCGATCGTGGTGCTCAACATCCCGCTGCTGTTCGAATCGGGCGGTGATCGCCGGTGCGATGCCGTCGTGGTCGTCTCGGCGCCGCCCGCGATGCAGCGCGAACGGGTGATGAGCCGGCCCGGCGTGACCGAGGAGAAGCTCC
>CAVPGG010000057.1:0-40481 GCA_963703755.1 uncultured Pseudomonadota bacterium | reverse complement strand
GAGTCATTGAGGAAGAACGGTCAGAGTTTACGGGCGCGCGGCATGTCCGTCTGACCCTCCAATCGCGGAGCGCTGCTGGCGGGCGCTCCACTGTCTCTCAGTTCCAGCTTCAGTTCCATGTCTCTCGCCGCCGTGGGGTGAGACATGGAACTGAGACTTGGAACTGAGACATGGAGCGCCCGCCAGCAGCGCTCCGCGATTGGAAGGTCAGACGGACATGCCGCGCGCCCGTAAACTCTCGCGTTCTGCTTTCCTCGATGACTACGTCCACGCGCCCGAGCCTCGGCTCGCCCAGGCGCAGGCGTCCGAGCCGCTCGTCGCGCTCGACTGCGCGCGCACGTCGCGCGATCCGCTGAAATTCGTCCGCGCGATGGCCGAGATCGAACGGGTGCGCAAGCTGCGCGTCCATCCCGAGTCACCGACCTTGCATTGATGGTTCGACGGTTGCCAAGCGCTGTTGCAAGCGCCGCGGGGGCGGGGCGGGCCGGGCGCGACACTGCAAGGTGTTGCGGCCGGCGCGCCCGAACTTCGCGCGCGCCTACGCAGGACTACGTAGGGTCGACACAGCGGCACGTAAACCAACCGCATGCGTAAACGTGTGGTGTAAGGCTAAAGATGGAAAACAAGACTCCCATGGACGCGCGCCCGACGAGGCGTCCCGCATGTCTGATCGTCGACGATGACGCGGCCGTCATGCGAACGCTGCGGGTGATCCTCGGCGATCGGCAAATCGGCCCGACCACATTGCGCACCGTCGCCGACGTGGTCGCGGCGTGCGAGCAGTTCGCGCCCGACGTCCTCATGCTCGACCTTGCGCTGACGGGGTTCGATGCGATCGACGTGCTACGCGCCCTCGGCGAGCGTCGCTACCGCGGCGCCGTGCTCTTGATCAGCGGCCTGCACGCGCTGCTCGACCAGGTCATGCGGGTGGGCGAGCGTCACCATCTCGTCATGCTGCCGCCACTGCCGAAGCCTTTCCGTGCGCACCAGGTCGAGCAGGCGCTGCGCGACTTCGCGGCGCGTCCGTCCTCGCCGGTCGCCGCCGAGTAGCTCGCGCTCGTCCCACCCTCCGCGCGACCTGTCGCGGCCGCTTTGCGTCGCGGCTACAATTGCGGTATCGGCTCGATGTCGGCGCCGGGAAGCGGCGCCGCAGGGGAGGTCGCCGCATGTCCGTCGCTGAGGATCGGATCGCCAATTCCGCCAGGCCGGCCGCGGCCACGCCGACAGCTGCCGCCCCGGCCGCGGACACTGTTCGCCCCCCGCCGACCGTGTCGCGCCCGCAAAGCGCGGTTCCGCGCGCGCTGCGGCGCTACCTCTCGCTCGCCGATTTCGAGGCCGTGGCGCGACGCCGCCTGCCGCGCATGCTCGAAGGCTTTGTCGCGGGCGGCGTCGAGACCGATGCCGCGCTGCGCGACAACCGCCGCGCCTTCGACGAATACGCCTTCGTGCCGCGCGTGCTCAACAACGTCTCGGGGCGCGAGCAGACCACCACGCTGTTCGGCAAGACCTATGCGGCGCCGTTCGGCATCCCGCCGTACGGCTCGGCGGCGCTGATCGCCTACCGCGGCGACCTTGCGCTCACGCAGGCCGCCGCCGCCATGAACGTGCCGATGATCCTTTCCGCGGCCTCGCTGATCCGGCTCGAGGATGTGCATCGCGCCAACCCGAACGCCTGGTACCAGGCTTATCTGGCGGGCGATCCCAGCCGCATTGAGCCGCTGGTCGATCGTGTCGCGGCGGCGGGCTTCGACACCTTCGTGGTCACGGCCGACGTGCCCGTCTCCGCCAACCGCGAGAACAACATCCGCAACGGCTTCTCGCTGCCGGTCGGGTTCACGCCGCGGGTGATGCTCGACGGCCTCACGCATCCGCGCTGGCTCCTGGGCACCTGGTTCCGCACGCTCAAGAACCACGGCATGCCGCATTTCGAGAACATGGATGCGACGCGCGGGCCGCCGGTGCTCTCGCGCAACCTGATGCGCAACCTCGGCCTGCGCGACCAGCTCGCCTGGAGGCACGTCGAGCTGATCCGCCGCCGCTTCAAGGGCAAGCTCGTGGTCAAGGGCATCCTCTCGCCCAAGGACGCCCGCATCGCGCGCGAGAGCGGCGTCGACGGCGTGATGGTGTCGAACCACGGCGGCCGCCAGCTCGATCACTCGGTGTCGCCGCTGCGCGTGCTCGCCGAGATCGCGGCGGATGCGAACGGCATGACCGTGATGTTCGACGGCGGCATCCGCCGCGGCACCGATGTGCTCAAGGTGCTCGCGCTCGGCGCGCAGTTCTGCTTCGTCGGCCGGCCGATGCTCTACGCCGCCGTCGCGGCCGGTGAGGAGGGCGTGCGGCGCGCGATCGCGCTGCTCAAGGAGGAGATCAGCCGCAACATGGCGCTCGCCGGCCTGCGCAGCATCGCCGAGGTGACGCCCGAGCTGGTGCGGCGGATCGAGGTAGGGTAGCCGCTCTTTTGTTCTTGATTTGTTCCATTACCTGAGGTAGCATGGCGCTCGCGGTTGTGGCGCGTTCGCGCGCATGACGGCTCGGCGTTTGGTGGCTGGTCGCGGATGGATAGGTGGTGCCGCGTGACCCGGGACCAGGGACGGGACCGTCGGCCGTCACGAGGGACCTCGCCATGTGGAACCGTCGGAGCGTTTGGCTTGTGATGGCGGCCGCGGCCGTTGCGATTCTTTCCTTGAATATGCTCGGGGCAATCGGCGGTCGGGAAAATCCATCCGGGCAGACGCGGCGCGTGATCGGGATGCACCTGCATCACGATCTCGCCGAGATCACCGCGTTGGGTGGAGAGCCCATTCCGGACAATTCCGATTTTTATGAGATATGCGCGGCGCCGGCCGAATGCCATTGCTGGACGGGCCCGCGAGCCGTCGTGGGGGCTCGGCGCGACGATGCCGCCCGCGATAGTCGCGGTACCGACAACGACGCGTCGATGTGCCGAGTTATTCGTCCGTGGTGGACCAGGCTGTGGCGAACGGTGTCGCCATAGAGGACGCGAGCCATGTGGGTGAGCCTGCGCAGCGCATGGAGGAGCGTGGCAGCGAGGACAAACGTCATCATCGTGAGCGCCGTCGGCGCCACTGTCAGCCTCGCGGTCGACTACGCACCGCGGCCTTCAATCTCAGGCGCATCGATGCCGATACCTTTTCGGTCCTTGCATGCCATACGGTCGAGCTCAACGCCACGAAAGTCGGTTCAAGGCTTGAATACCGCACCAAAGCCGAACGAAAGGTGACGAAGATCTACGACTGGCACGAGACTGTCGGCCGCGAAGCAGGAGAAATAGAATGGCGTGGGATCGAGCGGCATCTCGCCGAGCGAGGACAAAGTTCGTCGACCTTGTGCCACGGTGGGGCGGTGTCTGCATGGCGTTGTTTTTGATCGTGCCCGGCACGATCGGTACGGCCTTGGCGGACGATGTGGAGACTCGCTCTTCACTGCGGCCACTCGGGATCCTGTGGTTCAGCATCCGCGGGCTCGACGGGGAACATAACGAGTTGGACCGTATCCTTGAGGACGCCGGGCAGCTTTGCGTTCACAAGTTCCGCGGATACATCCTCTCCAAGCCCGGCGAATGTGAGCTCGAGCGGGCCTTCACCGAATTCCTCAAGCGTCTTCCGCCATCGCAGCCCGCGATCGCGGAAAAGCTCCAGTCGCTAGGCGCCGTGTGCAAGCAGACCGGTGCGCGCCTTAGTTGCGTCTACCGAAAGCATGAGAACTACCGCGCTTTCATCGGCTCGGTTCTGATGAGCGAGGAAGATGATTTCCATACGATTGAGCTTAGGGTCACGAAAGTTGGTTCAAAACTTGAATATTTCACCAATGCCGAACGACGGGTGACGAAGATCTACGATCGAAACAAGACGCTGGCAACGAAGCCGGGAAAGGAGAAATAAAATGGCTTGGAAAATCGCCGTCTATCAAATACCGGTCGGTATCGGGAATATGCGGCACAACTTCATCGTCCTGAAAGATGACGATGGAAAGCCGTTTGCCGAGTTCAATGGTGGGCCGGTCGACGGGAAGGGGAGATTCATTGCCGTCGATCCAGCTGATTTCTCGACCATAAACTCACGCGTTTCTGCCGGTATGGTCGGCGCGGAAATCAAGTACGGTTCGGATACGCGCTTTGGGAACGATCCTCGCGCCGAGTTGGTGCAGGAGACGCAGGTTACGCGGGATCAGGGCCTCGCCGCATTCAAGGCTGCCCGCGCGTGCGCGCGCGAGATCAACCAGCTGCGCCTTCCTTACCTTATGCTGGGTTCCGGGCAAATCATCGATCACAACAGCGAGACCAATGCGCCATTGGCACCTGACGCGTTCAACAGCAACGGTGTTGCATCGACTTTGCTTGCTTGCATGGGGGTGCCGTCGACTGATCCGGTGATCGATCGCCAGCCCGGCGCCGGGCGCCTGATCCTGCCCCTTCCGCAAATTCAGCAAATCCAGCAGGAAAGCGCATCGCCAGACGAGCGGGTTCCGCTTCCCCGGCCGCGCCCGCAAATTCGAGGAGACAATTCCGACGGACCATGGCCAGGCACGATTGGCACTGGGTATCGGGAGGCGAGCCTTGTCCCCAGCGGCGCTCAAGGTTCAGGGTCCGTCACGAACAGCGCTGCGGATGCTTGGGCGATGCCGGGAAACGGCATCCTCAGCGGCATCCGGCTCGGACCCGGCGCGGACGCGGATGGGCCGCCAGCAGGGCCCGCGGGCACCGGATCGGCGTGGGACCAGGCCGTGCGCGAGATGTGGGCGAGGCGTACGCAGGGCGCTGGCAATTCGTAACGCGTGCCGACGACGCAGCACGCTTGCACCAAAGCGCCCGCCGCCGCGTGTGCTCCGCCGCGTTGTCGCGCCAGCGCCTTTATGCGATCCTCGCCCGGCAAGCTCGGCACCAACCTCCCAGCGATGACGCAACCTCCCGGCCCGACCGCGACGACCGAGAACGCTCCCGGCGCGGCGCCCGCCCCGACACTGCCGCGCGATCGCCACCTGTTCGGCCCGGGCGCCAAGCGCATCCTGGCGCTCGACGGCGGCGGTGTGCGCGGCGCGATCACCATCGCGTTCCTCGAGCGCATCGAGCAGGAGATCGTCGCCCGGCACGGCCCCGACGCGCGGCTCGCCGACTGGTTCGACCTGATCGGCGGCACCTCGACGGGCGCCATCATCGCGGGCGCGCTCGCGCTCGGCTATCGAACGAGCGAGGTGAAGCAGTTCTACCTCGACCTTGCGCCCTACGTGTTCGAGCGCCAGCGCTGGCGTGTTCCCTACCTGCAGGCGAAGTTCGACGCGCGCGAGCTGCGCCGGCGCATCGACGCGGTGGTCGGCCAGCGCGACCTCGCGAGCCCGGATCTGCTCACCGGCCTCGGCATCTTCACCAAGCGCATGGACACCGGCAGCCCCTGGGTGCTCGCCAACAATCCGCGCGCGCCCTACTGGGAGGACGGCCCCGGCTATATCGGCAACAAGTCCTACCGGCTGGCGAACCTCGTGCGCGCCAGCACCGCGGCGCCGCGCTATTTCGAGCCCGAGATCCTGCCGATCATCGCCGACCACGTGCCGATCGAACCCGTGGTGGTGCCGATCGCCAACAATGCCGGCGGCGCGGCCTCGACGCGCCCCTACCGGCGGGGCGGCTTCGCGCGCCGCGCCGCGCCGTTCGATTCGCGCACCCACGGCATCTTCGTCGACGGCGGCGTGTCGCCGCACGGCAACCCGGCGCTCGGCCTCTTCCAGATGACGCAGTTCGCCCGCTTCGGACTGCGGTGGCCGACCGGGCCCGACCGGCTCACCATCGTGTCGGTCGGCACCGGCAGTCACCGGCCGCGCCTGTCGTTCGACAAGCTCATGATCGCGCGCTTCCTGCGGCTCGGCCTGCAGGCGCTGATGTCGATGATGAACGACGCGACGCAACTCGTGCTCACGCAGATGGAGTGGATGGGCGAGACGCCGACGCCGTGGATCATCAACTCCGAGATCGGCGACCTGCGCGACGATGCGCCGCCGGGCGGCAAGATGTTCCGCTTCCTGCGCTACGACGTGCGGCTCGAGGCCGACTGGCTCGACCGCGAGCTCGGCGTGCGGCTGCCGGCGGGCGAGATCGAGCACCTGCGCCAGATGGACGATCCGACCAACGTACCGCAGATCTACGCGATCGCGAGCGCCGCCGCGGCGCGGCAGGTGCGGGCGGACCACTGGGAGATGCTGCTCGCGGACGACGGCGGCGCGGGACGCACGCTGCCGACCTCCGCGGCGCTGTAGCGGGTCAAATGCCCCCCTTGATTGTTGGCGGGCGAAGGCGGCAATATGAGAACATAAAGGGAACGATCCGGCGCTTTCGCGCGCCGCCGCGGGGCAGGTCATGGGCTATTCGGAATCCTTCAACGAGCTCGAGCAGTGGCGCGATGAGCTGCGCCGATCGCTCTCCGGCGACGGCACCATCAGCGCCATCGAGGCGCGGATCGCGCAGGAAGCCGATCCCGATCGGCTGCTGATCCTCGATCGGTTTCTCGCGCAGGAGCATGCCGCGCTTGGCCATCACGCGGCCGCGGCGGCAATCCGCGCGCGCCGCCCCGATCAGGAGATCCTTCGCTGGCATGACGACTGGCGGGAAAGTCACCTGGAGTCCGACGTTGTGGCGGCGCTCGAGGAGAGGATCCGCGGCGAGGCGCACCCGCTGCGGCTGCACACGCTGCGCTGGCTGCTGGCGGACGAGCACCGGGCGCGCGGCAATTTTCTCGCCGCCGAGGCGGTCTCGCTCGCCGACGCCGACGCCAATCCCGACAGCGCCCGCCCGCTGATCGCGCTCGCGAGCCAGAAGCTCCATGACGAGAACCTGCCCGAGGAGGCGATGCGCGTCATCGACCGCGCCGTCGCGGCCGCGCTGCGCTCCGGGCTGTTTCGCCGCGAGGCCCTCGGCGTCAAGGCGCGCATCGCGTTGGAGCTTGCCGACTATCGCGCGGTCGAGGATGTCCTGCGCCAGATCATGGGGCTCACCGTCACGCGCGGACACATGGACATCGGCGCTGAGCGCGATTTCTTCGACCGCCTGCCCCCGGGCAGCGTCGATCCCGAGGTGGCGCGCGCCTACGACGACTACTGCCGGGCGCGCGGCCGGCGGCGCACCGCCTCGACCCAGGAGATCGACGGCTTCATCCTCGCCGCCGTCCGCCCGCAATGGCTGAAGGTGGCGCGGATCATCGCCGACGTGCTCAAGGACTGCGAGCGCAACGATGTCGCGAGCCGCGACGACACCATCGCGGTACGCATCCAGGCGCTCGTCGCCGGCGGCCGGTTGGAGGCGCAGGGAGATCCTCAAGAGATGGCGCTACAGCGAGGTGCGGCTGGCCGCGGTGGCGTCGCACGAGGACGCGGAGGCGCAGCGGTCGCGGCGCGAGCGCGCCGGCGCCGACCCCGTCGCCTCGCGGATCGTCGCCGGCCGGATTCTGACCATGCAGGTCGGCCGCCCGCGACGTTGGGGTGCCGGTCACGGTCTACGCGCCGGTCGACCAAGGCGATCATTGGCGCTGCGATTTCATCATCGGCTGGCCCGACAAGCCGCGGCACGGGCACGGCAACGGCATCGATTCCGCGCAGGCGCTGCTGTGATCGCGCTGAAGTTCGTGGGCACCGAGCTCTACGCGAGCAAGGCGCACAAGGCCGGCAAGCTGAAAGGCCCCGGCCAGCGCGCCGGCTACGGGTTTCCGCTGCCGTCGAGCATGCGCGACGAGGCGCAGGGGGAGGACAGGTTTTTGTGAGGGCGCAGGGCGTGGTGCGGATCCACCCTCGCGGTCGTGCCTGCGCGTTCGGAAAACATTGAGACAATGAACGCCGGGTAGCGGACAGTAGCCGGCATCTTGCAATCGTGGTGGACTTGACGAATGCTGCGGCAGCGCGCGAACCGAGAGAGCAATCACAGTCGACCGCTCAAGGTTTTCGTCTCCTATTCGCGCTCCGATGCGCAGTTTGCCGACAAGCTGGTGGCGAGACTGGAAGCGCGTGGTGTGGTCGTATCGATCGACAAGCGTGACCTGCCGATGCTCGAGGACTGGCAGCGCGAGCTGCTCGGGCTCATTCGCGCCGCGGATGCGATCGTCTTCATCATCACCGGACGGTCCGTCAAGTCGCGAATATGTATTTGGGAGCTCAACGAAGCCGCAAAGCTGAACAAGCGGTTGGCGCCGATCCTTCTCGAGCCCGTGCCTCAGGACGACTTTCCGCGTGAAGTAGTGCCGCTCCACCATGTCGATTTTGACCCGCCGAACGAATTCAACGCTGCGGCGGACAAGCTCCTGGAGGCGCTTCTAACCGATAGCGGTTGGGTCAAGGAGCATACCCGGCTGGGAGAATTGGCCCGCCGCTGGGATGAACGCAGTCGGGGGACGCCGCCGTTGCGGGGGCAGGATCTTCCGGAGGCCGAAAGTTGGCTGGCATTGCAGCCGCGAGCGGCTCCAGCGCCCACCGCATTGCACCGAGAATTGATCGCGGCGGCCCGTCGCGCCGCGACGCGACGGCAACTACTGGCAGTCGGCGGCTCGCTCGCCGTCGCCGCTATCGCATCGTCGCTTGCAGGCATTGCGTATCGGCAAAGAGAAATCGCCGTCGAGAACGAAAGGAACGCCGCCGCGCGACGGGATCAGGCGCTCATTTCCCAGTCGAGGTTCTTGGCCGACGTCGCTCGCCAGCAAGCGCTGGCGGAAAATTTCGGCACAGGTCTGGCGCTCGCACTCGAAGCGTTGCCGGACACCGGGCTTGGGCCGGAACGGCCGTATCTGCCCGAGGCCGAGGTTGGCCTTTACGGAAACGTTGTCGGCCTGACGGAACGCGCCGTGCTGGCGCACGATGTCAGCGTGGGCGGCATGTCCTGGATTGGCCCCGCCGGTTCGGGTCAGGACGTGGCAACCGATGACAAGATGATTTAATATTCGCTCGACCGGCTGCCCATGGGCGCCCACATTATTGCGGCGATGGGCGGGGTAAGCGCCGTATTCAGCCACGATGGATCGAAGATCGTCACGTGGGGCAATGACGGGGCCCGGGTTTGGGATACCCGGACAAACCGTGAGCTTGCGTATCTCCATCCGCCTGCGCTCGGCGTCGCCGCCGCCGCCATCAGCCCGGATGGTTCGCTCGTGGTCGCCGCATTTCCGGACCATACGGCGCGCGTCTGGAAAACGGCCGACTGGTCCGAATCGCTGAATCTGAAAGGCCATTCGGCGCTGCTGACCGCCGTCGGCTTCAACCCGGACGGCACGCGCATTGTTACCGCGTCATGGGACAAGACGGTGCGGGTTTGGAGTGCTCGCACCGGGCGGCAGGAATTGGTGCTCGCAGGCCATGGCGAAGGCGCAAGCGCGGTGATCTTCAATCGGGACGGATCGCGGATCATTACCGCCTCGTACGACAAGACAATTCGTGTGTGGGATGCACGGACGGGTGCCGTGCAGACTGTCCTTTCGGGGCACGCCGAGGCCGTCCGCCGTGTCGAAATCAGCCCCGACGGAATGGTGATCGTCACGGCTGCGAACGATGGTACGGCGCGGCTATGGGACATCGGCACCGCGGCGCAGATCCGCTATCTGGCCCGCGACGGCGCCATGGATGTGGACTTCAGCCCGGACGGCGGGCGCGTCGTGATCGCATTGAACGACGGGACGTTGCGGATCGTCGAAGCAAGAAGCGGGGCAGATATTGCGGTGCTGCGAGGGCATGGCCGAGCCGTCCTCAGCGCCGCCTTCAGTCCCAACGGCTCGCAGGTCGTGACCGCTTCCAACGACGGGTCGGCGCGCCTCTGGGATTCGCAGACGGGGCGGCACTTGCGCACGTTTGCCGGACACGTGAGAGGCGTGTTTGGAGCAATATTCAGCCCGGACGGCGCAAGTGTCGCGACCATGTCATTCGACGGGACGGCGCGCCTGTGGCAAGCGGAGTCCGCAAGACTCGCGAGGCCTTATGACGGCGAGCCGGAACTCGCCGATTTATCGGACCTCAGCCCGAATGGCGACCGCAGGCTGAGCATCGGAAGCGATCACAACATTGCAATCGCGGATGCCAGAACCGGGGCGCGACTGACAATTCTGAAAGGGCACAAAGGGACAGTATTCGGCGCCGCGTTCAGTCGAGACGGTTCCCAGGTCGTGACGGCATCATATGATGCGACTGCGCGCATCTGGGACAGCCGATCCGGACGCGCAATCGCAGTTCTGCGCGGGCATGAGGGCAGCGTCCTCAGCGCCGCCTTCAGCCTTGATGGTGCGCGTATCGTGACCGGATCATCGGACCGGACAGCGAGGATTTGGGACATTCGCACGCGCGCGACTGTCGCAACAATCGGGACCCCTGGCTACGATGTGGCGCACGTCGGCTTCAGCTCCGATGGAACGCGAGTGATCACTCTGGGGCAGGATCGCAAAGGCGACAGCTGGCCGTTTTTTGCCGACACGCAGCGTCTCGTCGATTTTGCCAGGGCGTGGCTGCCCCGTTGCCTCACCCCGGATGAACGCAAGCGCTTCTTCCTCGATCCGGAACCGCCGACGTGGTGCATCACGGGAGTGCATCGCGAGCAAAGTGTCGACCCCAGCCTCTGGATCGGCAAATGGCCCTATCAAAGCAAGGGGTGGAAGGACTGGCTGATGAAGCGGACGAAAGCTCGCGAAGGGAACATGCCCTAGCCGCCTCCTCCCGGAGAACACAAGGCCGGGAAGTTGAAATGCCCGGGTCTGCGCGCCGGCTACGGTTTCCGCTGCCGTGGAGCATGCGCGAGGAGGCGCAGGGCGAGGACAGGTTTTTGTGAGGTGGAGGCCGTGCTTTTAGCCCGGATGGAGCGAAGCGAAATCCGGGGCTTACACGCGGTGATCCATCTGCAAAAAATTTTCCGGTCCAAGAGAGATCACTGTCGGGACCGGCTCCGGCTGGAACGTCCTTGGTTCGAAAGGCTGAAGGGAGAAGCGCAGGACTGCGCACACGAATCGGCCCTTGTTGCGGCCCGCAATGAGCGAAGGAAAGGAAATCCATGAGCACCAACGACACCTATCTGGCGGTCTTCCTCGGCAGCAAGACCAGCCCGCGCTGGAAGGCGTGGCAAGCGCTGCCCGAAGCCGAACGAAAGAAGAAGGAACAGGTGGGCATCACCGCCTGGAAGGCCTGGGTCGAGCAGCACCGCGCCGCGGTCGCCGCCATGGGCGGGCCGCTCGGCAAGACCAAGCGGATCACCGAGAGCGGCATCGAGGACGTGAGCAACGAGATGGGCGCCTTCATGGTCGTGCGCGCGCAATCGCAGGCGGCGGCCGCGAAGCTGTTCGAGAACCACCCGCATTTCACGGTCTTTCCGGGCGAATGCGTCGAGGTCATGCCGGTCCTGCCGATCCCGGGCGGCGGTTGATCGGCGCAAGCCTGCCTACCGTCCTTCAGTCAATGCGAGATGAGGAAGAAACCATGCCCAATACCGTTCGCCTGCACCGTGTTCTGGCCACCAAACCCGAGAAGGTCTACCGCGCGTTCCTCGAGGCGGATGCCCTCGCGAAATGGCTTCCACCCAACGGCTTTGCGTGCACGGTGCATCATCTGGAGGCGAAAGTCGGGGGCACATTCAAGATGTCCTTCCGCAACTTCACGACCGGCAACGGTCACAGTTTCGGCGGCCAATATGTCGAGCTCGTCCCCAACGAACGCGTGCGCTACACCGACAAGTTCGACGATCCGAACCTCGCCGGCGACATCGTGGTGACCGTGACGTTGAAAAAGGTGTCGGTCGGCACCGAGGTCGACATCGTTCAGGAGGGCCTGCCGGACGCCATCCCGGTGGAGGCCTGTTATCTCGGCTGGCAGCAGTCGCTGCGAAATTTGGCGAGGCTCGTGGAGCCGGAGATCAATCAGTAGCTCAGAACCAGTTCGGCAACCAATAGAGTTCAGGAGCGGATCATGGAATGGGCTGAGCCAATTCTAATCGAGCAGGAGTTCGCTGTTGACGGGACTCCCCAGAGAGTTCGCGCCCGGTTGGGGGTGCCGTCCGGGTTGGAATTTGCGCGGCGAGATCTCCGAGCACCGTGAAGCTATCTGATCAAGCGGCGAGGTCAATCGGCTGATCGATCGGCGTGGTGGCGAGCGTCTGCCATCCATCGACCTTGCGCATGTTGATCTGACCTGAGGCGAGCAGCGCCCAGAACAACATGGCGGCTGTATCCGCCGACGGCAGCACGGTCTGGGTTTTGATCCTTTGCTTGAACTCCTCGTGGAGCCGCTCGATCGCGTTGGTGGTGCGCACGCTGCGCCATTGGTCGGGCGGTAGCCGTGTGAAGGCGAAGAGCCGGTTGCCCGCTTCCTCCAGGCTGTCGGCGACGGCACGATGCTTGAGCCGCCACTTGCCGATGAGGGCCTTGCGGCGGGTGGTGATCTCCTCGCGCGTCGTCGCGTAGATCATGTCGTTGTAGTCGGCGGTGAGCTCGTCATGCAGGCGCTCGGGCGCGTGCGCCAGTAGGTTCCTGTGCTTGTGGACCGTACACCTCTGCACCGGATCCGCATCACGACCGGCGAGCACGCCGCACAGGCGATCCTGTGGCCGGCTCTGGCCAAGCTGCTGCCGCGCTATCCCGACATCAAGGTCGAGCTCATGCTCGACTACGGCCTCACCGACATCGTCGCCGAGCGCTACGATGCCGGCGTGCGCCTCGGCGAGCAGGTCGCCAAGGGAATGATCGCGGCGCGCATCGGGCCGGACATGCGCATGGCGGTCGTCGGCGCGCCGTCGTACTTCGCGCGCCATCCGCGGCCGAAGCGTCCGCAGGACCTCACCGAGCACGCCTGCATCAACCTGCGCCTGCCGACCTACGGCGGAATTCTATGCCTGGGAGTTCGAACGCAACGGCCGCGAGCTCAAGGTGCGTGTCGATGGGCCGCTGGTGGTCACCGGCTTGGGCCTGCGGATGGAAGCAGCGCTTGCGGGCCTCGGCCTCGCCTACGTCCCCGAAGATCAGGTGCGGGCGCTTGTCGCGGCGGGACGGCTCATCCGCGTTCTCGCCGATTGGTGTCCGGCGTTTCCCGGCTACCATCTCTACTATCCGAGCCGGCGGCAGCCGACGGCGGCGTTCGCGGTGCTGGTCGAGGCGTTACGGTATCGACGAGGGTGAAGAGCCCAGTCGCCGACGCACGGGATGCGCAACGATACTCAGAACGTCACAGGCGCCCTATCAGCCGCCGAAGCCAGTGTCCGAAAGCTTGGCCGCTGAGATCGTACGCTTGCCGTGGGCTGGGGATTTGTCAGAACCCGTAACGGATCGCGACGACCTCGATGTCCGCGACGCCGGCCGGGGTGCGCAGCTGCACGATGTCGTCGACCTTTGCCTTCATCAGCGCCTGCGCAAGGGGTGACAGCCAGCTGATCTTGCCTTGCGATAGATCGGCTTCGTCGACGCCGACCAGGGTGACGGTGTGTTCACTGCCGTCCGCCCTGGCGTAGGTGACGGTGGCGCCGAAGAAGATCTGGCGCAGGGACTGCTGCTGCTTTGGATCGACCAGCACCGCGCTTTCGAGCCGCTTGGTGAGATAGCGGACCCGCCGGTCGATCTCTCGCAGCCGCTTCTTGCCGTAGAGATAGTCCGCGTTCTCCGAACGATCGCCGTTGCTCGCCGCCCAGCTGACGACCTCGACGACGTTGGGACGTTCGTCGTGGAGCAGGTGGTGAAGCTCGGTGTGCAGCGCCGCATGGCCCGTGAGCGTCACATAGTTCTTGGCATGGGCGGGCAGCGCATCGCCGCCATCGTCATCACGATCGTCCGGATCGGAATTGCTTTCCCGGGTGAATGCTTTGCTCATGGAGGATGGGTCTGAATGCCAAGGCTGCCCCGTGGGGTGGTCATCGGCGCAAACTGCCTGGGAATGGCTGGGGGACTAGGATTTGAACCTAGATTGACGGAGTCAGAGTTCGCAGTTCTACCGTTGAACTATCCCCCAGTAAGCCATTGATCGCGCTTGTAAAATATGGCGATCCGCGGCACCGGATGGCGGAATCAATAGCGAAATCGGGCCGAGAATGCAAATTGCGGCACCGCCGGCCGGCGCCGGCCGTTCTTCGTGCCGCGGGGTCGGCTGGTCGTCTCTCGCATTTCCCCCAAGATGCGCCTATATGCGGGTCAGCCCTTCCGGGAATGCGACTCCTCAACGACATTCCTCTCAAGGTCCCCCGACATCACCAGGAGATTGCAGCAATGGCCTTACGGACCACCAAGGGCCTCTTGAAGGCGTCCGAGCCGCGCGACAGCGCGGACGTCGCCGACGAGGTCGAAGAGCAGCGGCCGGGGAACCTGCGGCCCAACTCGTTTCCCACCGAGGGCTTCTCGCTCGAGGTCGACGGCAAGATCAAGTCGCAGTACGCGACGGCCGAGGCCGCCACGGCCGCCGGCGCGGAGCTCAAGCGCAAATTTCCGGTCATCCAGGTGATGATCTACGATGCCGCCGGGAAAACGCGCACCCTGGTGGACGTTGCCAAATAGGCCTTCGGCGCGATGTCAAAGCGCGTCTTGCAGGATCGTTGCCTGCGAGGTGTTTGGGCGCCGCCGACTTCCTCGTGCCGATGATCGCGGCGCGGACGAATGTTCTTGCGCCGCGGCGTCTTTGGTCTTATTGGCGAAATGGGACACGACGAATTGCGGGTAAAATTCCGCAATGACGACGGTGCCGGTTCTGCTGGTTCGATCGTTCGCCCGTTTCCTGTTCTTCACCGCCCGCTCTCTGTTCTTCACCGTTTCGCCGTATTTTGTTTTTCGTCGATTTTTCAGGCCGTTCTGCTGCATTTCACAAATTCTTGCCCTGCAGATCGCCTGCAGACGCGCCGATAAAATTTTCGTGCCTCGCGCCACCCGCGCCGTCGCCGCCGGCAAATCGGCAGAACAAACCCATTCGGGAAAACGGCAGAGATTCCAAGGCCGTCGGCGTCACTTTCGCGGCGGGGAATAAATCGCGCGCGTCCGTGGTCTCCTTCGCCGAACCCGATCGACGCGCCCGCGGCGTGCAGCGCGCGGAGCGAGCGGTCGCGCGTCAACGGAAGGACTTTGCCGATGTCGACCTTGCTGTCGCGCACCGCGCGTGCGCATACGATCCCTATTGCGTGCCGCGCCCTCGCGCTCGCGGCGCTCGTCCTGCCGACGGCGGCCGCAGCCGCCGGCGATGTCGCGCACGGCGAGAAAATCTACAAGACCTGCGGCATCTGCCATTCGATCGACAAGAACGGGCAGGGGCCGCGGCACGCCGGCCTCTTCGGCCGCACCGCCGGCACGGTGCCGGATTTTCAGTATTCGCCCGCGCTCAAGAAGTCCGGCATCGTGTGGGACGAGGCGACGCTCGACAAGTGGCTCAGCGACCCGTCCGCCATGGTGCCGGGCACGAAGATGTTCTTCTCGTTGAACAAGCCGCAGGACCGCGCCGATGTGATCGAGTTTCTCAGGCAGAAGGCCGGGGTGACGAAGCCGAATACGCCGACGCCGTAGCGACGCTTTGACTCGCCACAATGACGCTGTCATGTGGTGAGGTGCTTGCGGAAAAAATCCACCGTCAACCCGAGCGCACGCTCGGCCTCGGGCTGCGAATAGGTCTTGCCGCCCTTGCGCGCGAAGGCGTGATCGGCGCCCGGATACTTGTGGATCGTCACCAGCGGATTGGGCGCGAGCCGTCGCTCGAGCAGGTCGTTCACCTCCGCCTGCACCCAGCGGTCCTTCATCGCCATGTGCAGCACGAAGGGGCGATGCAGGTTCTTCGCCTCATTGATGCGGTGCTCGATATAGGTGCCGTAATACGCGACCGCGCAGTCGATGTCGGTGCGGCAGCACATGAGGTAGCAGAGCTTGCCGCCGAGGCAGTAGCCGACCGCGCCGACCCGTCCGTTGCACTCCGGCAGCTTTTCAAGGAAATGCCGCGTGTCCTCCATGTCGCGCACCGCGAGGTCGTAGTCGAAGTCGTAGTAGAGATCGAACGCCTTTTTCACGTGCTCGGGGTTGTGGTCGAAAAGCTCGACGCCCGGCTCTTGGCGCCAGAAGAGATCGGGCACGAGGCACACGAAACCGGCCTCCGCGAACTCATGCGCATGGTGCCGCATGGTGTCGTTGACGCCCCAGATCTCCATGATGGCGATCACTGCGCCGGCCGGCGTCTTGTCGGGGATCGCCAGATACGCCCCCATCTCGCCGTCGCGGAGCTTCACCTTGATGTTCTGGGTTTTCATGCGATTGCCCTTGTGCCGTCATTGCGAGCGAAGCGAAGCAATCTCTCTTCACTTGCTCATGCGCGTGCGGCGGAGATTGCTTCGTCGCGCTGTGCGCTCCTCGCAATGACGTGGAAAGTTACAGCTTCATCAACCTCTTCGCATTGCCGGCCAAAATCATCTCGCGCTCCGCGTCTGGAATCTCCAGCGCCTTCACCGCCGCAATCGTGTTCCTGATCAGCCCGCGCCCCTGCTCGGCGCAGAACGGCGCATCGGTCGCGAACAGACAGTGCGGCGTGCCGAAGAACGCGTGCCCGCAGCGCGTCGCCGCAACCTCGCCGTTGAGCGCCGTGTCGGCATAGAGCATCTCGTAGTAGCGGCGCGGGTGCTGCCGCAAGCCCGCCTCCTCGGCGACCGGATTGCGCTGCGGCATGCCGGAGAAGATCTGGCGGAAACCGAGGTCGATCTTGCCGGCGAAGAACGGGATCATGCCGCCCATGTGGTGCGAGATGATCTTGAGCGTCGGCAGCTCGTCGAACAGGCCCGCGTAGATCAGCCGCGTCATGCAGGCGGTGGTCTCGTAGGGCCAGCCGAAGCTGAACCAGATCTCGTTCTCGGACGCTTTCTCGCTGGCGTAGTCGGAAAACTGCGCGCTGCGCATCGGATGCACCCAGACCGGCAGGTCGTGCTCCGTCATGCGGCGGAAGATCGGCCGATACTTCGCGGCCGACAGCGGCACGCCCGCCACGTTGGTGAAGACCTGCACACCGCGCGCGCCGATGCCGATCGCGCGGTCGATCTCGGCGAGTGCGGCGTCGATGTTGTTCATCGACAGCGACGCGACGAAGGCGGGAAAGCGATCCGGATGTTCGGCGCAGATCTCGGCGAGCCCGTCATTCGCCAGGCGGGCGACCTCGGGCGACTTGTCGGGCGGCGCCACCAGCTCGATCGGCGGATTGGCGAGCGACAGAACCTGCTGCAGCCCGTCGAATTCATCGAGTAGCTTCAGGCGCGCATCGACGTCCCACAGCGTCTCGAGCCGCGGGAACGCCGCCAGCACCGGATGACCGGGAATGAGGCCGAGCCGCTCGAGAAACGGCTTCGGCATGAAGTGGGTGAAGATGTCGAGCATGAGGTGGGGAGGTGGTCATTGCGAGCGAAGCGAAGCAATCGCGCTTCACTTGCGCATGATGACTTGGGGCGAGATTGCTTCGTCGCGCTGCGCGCTCCTCGCAATGACGGTGAGGACTCTCAGCTCCCCGTCTTGCGCGCCGTCACATTCATCGTCCACCACGGGCACACGTCGGCGGCGAGCTTGTGGTTGCCGTTCATCACGTTGAGCGGCACGCGGCCGCCGGCCTCCGCCACCTTTATGCGCATGTCGCGCGCCTGCTCGCGGCCCTCGGACGTGAGCCAGGAACGGTCGTGGCCCCACAGGCTCGGGCCCTCGGTGCGCTCATGCGGCGTCCAGGTCGCGGGATCGATGGTGCGGCCGCCCCAGCCGTACTCGACCAGGAACTCGGACGGCGACCACGAGTAGAACGACGTCACCTCGTCGTTGACGTGCCGGCCGAGCGTGGTGCCGATCATCTCGGGCTTGCGCAAAGCCAAGTCGTAGGCCTGGCCGACATCGTCGAGGAAGCAGGTCTCCATCATCAGGTGATGGATGCCGTTCCGGCCCGTGTCAATGAACGCGAGGCTGTGGTGGCGCGGGTTGACGTGGAAGAAATAGGCCTTGAACGGCTTGAGGATGTAGTCGCTCGCCTTGAAGCCGAGGACGTCCTGGTAGAACGGCAGCACCTCGTCGAGCCGCTCGGCGGTGAGCACCGCGTGGCCCATGCCGAGCGCGCCGGTGCGGAAGCCGGAGATCGAGCGGCCCGGCCGGAACGGCTCGGTCGCGATCTCGGCGCCATGAAACACCTCGAGCCGGTTGCCGATCGGATCGGAGAAGACGATGAGATCCTTGACGCGCCGCTCGTCCGCGAGGGCGCGCGCGCCGCGCGCGAACTTCACGGCGTGCTTCTCGAGATGCGCGCCGAGATCGTCGAGCGCCTTGGCGTCGGCGACCTCCCAGCCGTAGAACGACGGCGCGTCGCTCTCGCCGGTCTCGACCACCACGCGCTGCTTGCGGTCGTCCATGCGGAACGCCATCGTGCCGCGGCTCTCGTCGACGAGCTGCAGCCCGAGGAAGCGCGTCGCATAGGCGCGCCAGTCCTCCGCTTTGCGGGTGCGGACGCCGACGTAACCGAGCGCTTGCAAGTTCATTACGGCTCTCCTGCGACATCTCCGCCGACGCGCATTCTACCACGCGCCGGGGGACTCAAACCATGGCCCGGAATGGGTTAGGATTGCGCCATCGCCCCGATTCAAGAATGGCGAACCAGGGAGGTCTGAATGATTGCCGGACCGGAAGTGCTCCTCGTCGCCGCGGCCGTCATCGCCGCGATCTGGATCGTGGTCCTGGTGGGTTCGCGCTATTTCGGCCCGCAATAGCGCGCCGCGAATCAGGCGAGCAGCGCCTGCGCGTCCTGCCAGATGCGGCCGAGCAGGACGGCCGCGGGCTCGGCGCGCGCGAGCGCAGCCGACTGGCCGGCCCAGGCCTGCATGCGCTGCACGTCGCCTTCTTTCTGCGCCGCTGATCGCATCGCGGCCGTGAGTGCGCGCTGCACCGGATAGGGCGCAGGCCGCGGCGCCTCCGGCGCGCTTGCGGCGCGCACATAGTCGTTTGCGATCGCGCGCCCGGCGCGGCCGCTGAAGGCGCGGCTGAGCATGGTGTTCTCGGGCGCCGTGCGGCC
The DNA here is from genome assembly GCA_963703755.1 of uncultured Pseudomonadota bacterium. GTDB lineage: Bacteria > Pseudomonadota > Alphaproteobacteria > Rhizobiales > Xanthobacteraceae > JAVDCA01. Next base: position 21,488 of record CAVPGG010000057.1, on the reverse strand, counting down.
GAGCGCCTCCACATAGGCGGGATGGAGCTTGGCTTCCGGCGTGCGCAGGAAGCCGGTGCCGATCTGCGCCGCGCTCGCGCCGAGCATGAGCGCGGCCGCGACCCCGCGTCCGTCCGCGATCCCGCCGGTCGCGACCACCGGTACCTTGACGGCGTCGACCACGGCGGGCAGTAGCGAAAAGAGCCCGACGAGCTGACGTTCGGCCTCGCGCGCATCGAAGCAGCCGCGGTGACCGCCCGCCTCCATGCCTTGCGCGACGATCACGTCGGCGCCGGCCGCCTCGGCGGCGCGCGCCTCCGCGACCGTCGAGACGTTGGCGAAGTACGCGATGCCGCGCGCCTTCAGCCGCGCGACGAAGTCGGGCGGATAGACCCCCATGATGGACGAGATGATCGGCGGCCCGACCGCAAGCAGCGCCTCGCATTGCGCCGCGAAGTCGGGTGGCTTGGCGTCGGCCGCATCGGCGGCGACCGCCGGCCCCCATTGGCCGAGGAAGTCACGCAGCCGCGCCTCGTGCGCGGGATCGCGCGCGGGCGGCGGGTCGGGGATCCACAGGTTGAGCTGGAAGGCGCCGTTGGTGCCGGCGCGCACCTCGGTCGCCCAGGCCGCGATCTCGTCCGGCCGCATCAGCAGCGCGCCGCACGAGCCGAGCCCGCCCGCATTGGCGACCGCAATGGTCAGCGCCGGCGCCGCCACGCCGGCCATCGGCGCCAGCAAAATCGGGACGCGCAGGTTGAAGCGCGCGCAGAAGGCGTGAGTGCGGTCGGCCCAGGGTGTCATCGCGGCATCCTTGCGCGCGATCGCGCGCAGAGTCACTTCGAATTCGCCGTCAGCTCCCTTCGAAGCCGACGAAGGTGCAGAACTCGTCGAGCCCGGCGCGCGGCGAGCGGAAGCTGTTTGCCGGATGTGCGTGGTCGCCGTAGCCGATCGCGACCGCGCAGAACAGCATGTATTCGGGCGGAATTTGCAGGAACTCGCCGACCGCCTTGTGCATCCGCGCCCACGATTCCTGCGGGCAGGTGTCGAGCCCGTAGCCGCGCGCGAGGAACATCAGCGCATGGATGTAGCCGCCCAGATCCGCCCACTGCCCGGGGCCGAGCTTGCGCTCGATGGCGATGAACAGCGCGACCGGCGCGTTGAAGAACGCGAAATTGCGCTTGTACTGATCGAGCCGGCCCTTCGCGTCCTCGCGCGCGATGCCGAGCGCGCCGTAGAGCTGCACGCCGTGCTCCTCGCGCCGCGACCGGTACGGCTCCCACATGGTCTTGGGATAGATCGGATACTCGGCATCGTCATGGCGCGGGTCGTGGTCGCCGCCGATGCGCGCCGCCACCCGCCGCTTGATCTCGGCGAGCGGCGCGCCGGTGAGCGCATAGATGCGCCACGGCTGCAGGTTGCCGCCCGACGCCGCCCGCGCCGCCTTCTCGACCAGCGCGCGCACGGTCTTCGGATCGACCGGCTTGTCGAGGAACCAGCGGCAGGCAATGCGCGAGTTCGACCGCTTCGAAGACGTCCATGATGTGTGCTTTCCTCAGTACCAAACTCATGCGTCATGCCCGCGAATGCGGGGCATCCACGTCTTTCTTCCGTAGCGTAGGCGTGGATGGCCGGGACAAGCCCGGCCATGACGAGCAAAACCGCCAGCCCTTCACTCCACGTGAATGTTCGCCTTGTCGACGATGATCCTGAACGCCGCGGTCTCGCGCTTGATGCGGGCGTCGAGCTCGGTCGCGGTGGTCGGCACCGTGACGGCGCCGCCGGCCGCGAAGCGCTGCTGGATGTCCGGCATCTTGAGGATCTCGGTCACCGCCTGCTGCAGCTTGTCGATGATCGGCTGCGGCGTGCCGGCCGGTGCGAACAGGGCGGTCCAGTTCGACACGTCAACGTCGCGCGCCCCGCTCTCCTGCAGGGTCGGCCACTCGGGATTGTAGCTCGAGCGCTTGGCGGTGGTGATCGCGAGCACGCGCACGCGGTTGTTCTGCAGGAAGGGCGCCACCGATGAGGTCGCCAGCACGGCAAGCTGGATCTCGCCGCCCGCCAGCGCGGTCGCGGCCGGGGCGCCGCCCTTGTAGGGCACGTGCAGCAGCTTGGCGCCGGTGCCGAGCCCCATCCACTCGAAGGCGAGCTGGTTGACGCTGCCGATGCCGGGCGAGCCGATCGCGATGTTGCCCGGATTCTTCTTGGCCGCCGCGATCACGTCGGCGACCGTCCGGTAGGGCGACGCCGCATTGGCGGCGATCACCATCGGCGTGTCGCTCAGCATGGTGATCGGGATGAGATCATGGCCGACATCGTACGGCGTGCGCTTGAACAGGATCGGGTTGATGGTCACGTCGCCCGTGGTCGCGATCAGCAGCGTGTAGCCGTCCGGCTGCGCGCGGGCGACCGCGGTGACGCCGAGGAAGCCGTTGGCGCCGGGCCGGTTCTCCACCACGACCTGCTGGCCCCACGCCTCGGTCAGCTTCTGCCCGATCAGCCGCGCCGCGATGTCGGCGATGCCGCCGGGCGCATAGGGCGCGATCAGGTGGATCGGTCGCGTCGGATAGGTCTGCGCCCGCGCGGCGCCGGTGCCGAGGGCGAGCGCCACGGACAGAAGCAGGAACGTGCGGATCGCGATGCGGCTCAATGCGGCCTCCTCGGGCGGCTGGGGTCGCAACCCTAGCGGCGCGGAACCGCGGAGGAAACCCGCTTGTGGCGCCATGACATGGCGGCGGAAATCCACGTAATATCGTCGGCAAGCAACCATCAGCCAGGGAGGATGTGCCATGAAAAAATTCTTGTGGTGACGCTCGCGGCGGCCGGCCTGGTCGCGGCAGGTTACGCGGCGGGCCAGCAGCAGGCAGCGACGCCGACCGTGCACCGCGTGGTGACGACGATCGACAAGAACGGCCGCTCGGTCGCGCTGATCGACGACGCGCTGCCGCTCAAGAGCATGCGCTCGCCCAATCCGGCCGGCGACGTGTGGGTGACGCAGACCTATCCGGCCGACTTCGACTGGGCCAAGGACCGCGGCAAGATCGAGGTCAAGCTGCAGCCGCCGAAGAACGGGACGATCTTCCGCATCGTCGACTTCGTGCCGATGACCGACAAGATCGAGAAGCTGCCGATGGACACCATGATGAAGGTCGCGGGCCCCGACGCGCCCAAGCGCGGGCTGCCGCCCAAGCATCCGATGATGCATCGCACCCGCACGATCGACTACGCGATCATCATGTCGGGCGAGATCGACATGATGATGGACGAGGGCGTCGTGCACCTGAAGGCCGGCGACGTGGTGGTGCAGCAGGCGACCAACCACGCCTGGATCAACCGCGGCACCGTGCCGTGCCGCGTCGCATTCATCCTGATGGATTCGCAGGAGCCGTAACAAGGCAACGGGCGATGCGTTTCACTCCCTCCCCCGCTTGCGGGGGAGGGTGGGGAGGGGGAAGCCGCAAACGCATGACTCGCGGCTTCCCCCTCTCCATCTCTCCAGCCGAAGTCGGATCTATCCGACTTCGGCCGACTATCAATGCCGAAATCGGGCAAGCCCGATTTCGGATGCAAGCGGGGGAGAGGGCACTGTGTGGCGCGCTCGGAGATGACGGCGCGCCGCCGCGCTACTTCTTCTCCACCGTGATGTCGACCTTGTTCGGATAGAACGCCAGATATTCGGCGATCTGCGCGACGCCGGGAAACGGCTGCTCGTACGTCCACACCGCGTTCTCGGCCGCGCCGCCGTCGGTCTTGATCGAGTAATACGATGCATCGCCCTTGTACGGGCAGTGCGTCTTGTGCGTCGTGCGCGTGAGCAGCGACATGTCGGCATCCTCGCGCGGCACGTACTGCACGCCCGGATAGGTCGCCTCGAACAGGGTCAGCGCACGGGTTGTGTCGACCACGGTCTTGCCGCCGAGGCGCACACGGACGCGCTGTGGGTTGGGCTCGATCCGGATGGGATGATCCTTGCTCATCAGATTGCTCCTATTTCGCGCCGATCGCCGCGAGGTAGCGCGCGACAGACTTCTTGAGTACCGCTTCGCCGTCGTGGCGGATCACGCGGTCGAAATAATGCCCGTAGATAGTGTCGAAGCGGAACGGCGCAAGCGCCGCCGCGATGCCCTCGACCTGCGCGGCCGCGAGCGGAATGAAGTTCGGATAGCTCCACATGAAGGTGAGGAACTTGCGATCGGTCGTCACCGTGGCGATATCCGAGGAGCACAGCACGCCGCGCCCGCCCGCGCCTTTCGCCCAGTGCAGCATCGAGCCGCCGGGAAAATGCCCGCCGCCGCGAATCATCGTCACGTCGGGCAGCAGCGCGAGCGTGTCGCCCTCCCACAGCCTGATCGCCGGATCGGGCCGCATGATCCAGTCGCGGTCGGCGGCGTGCAGGTGGACCGGCACGTCGAAGGCGCGGCTCCATTCCACCATGGTGGTGTAGAAATGCGGATGCGAGATGCCGATCGCCTTGAGGCCGTCGAGCGACTTGATCAGCGTCACGGTCGCGTCGTCGAGGAGCGCGATGCAGTCCCACAGGACGTTGCCGTGCGGCGTCTGGATCAGCAGCGCGCGCTGGCCGATCGCGAACGCCGGCTGCGTGCCGATGCCGAGCACGCCCGGCTCATGCTGACTTCACGAGTTGAAGCTGCGCGCCGCGAGCGACTTGAGCGTGGTCCAGCTCTGCCCGGCGGCCGGCACGTACTGCCGCTCCTCCTCGCAGATCGCGCATTGCGCCGGTGGCTTGTCGCCCGGCGCATTCTGTGTCCCGCAGGCCGTGCAGATATAGGCGTCCATGTTGCTGCCCGGAGTCCTCATGTGATGTGCCCGCAGTCTAGCCGAGTTCCGGTGCGGCGCTATAAGCTGGCGGCGCATCTGCTGATCGGTCGGGGACGGGCATGAGCGCCGGCGGAAGCCAAGTGCAGACGGCGCCCGGCCGCTGGCCCGAGGTGCTCGCGGTCTTTCTCAAGCTTGGCCTCACCTCGTTCGGCGGGCCGGTCGCGCATCTCGGCTACTTCCATACCGAGTTCGTCGAGCGCCGCCGCTGGCTCGACGAGCGTTCCTACGTCGACCTCGTCGCGCTCTGCCAGTTCCTGCCCGGCCCGGCGTCGAGCCAGGTTGGCATCGGCACCGGGCTGCTGCGCGCCGGCATCCCGGGCGCGCTCGCGGCATGGACCGGCTTCACGCTGCCATCCGCGCTCGCGATGGTGCTGTTCGCCTACGGCCTCGGCACGCTGCAGGGCGCGCTCGGTGCGGGCTGGCTGCACGGCCTGAAGATCGCCGCGGTCGCCGTGGTGGCGCAGGCCGTGTGGGGCATGGCGCGCACGCTCTGCCCCGACCGGCCGCGCGCGACGCTCGCGGCCTGCGCCGCCCTGGTGGTGCTGCTCGTGCCGTCGGCCTGGGGGCAGGTCGGCGCGATCGCGGCCGGTGGGATCCTCGGCTTCGCGCTGCTGCGCGACACGAGCGCGAGCGAAGGCTCCGCGCTGCACGTGCCGATCAGCAAGACCTTCGGTCTCATCTGCCTCGCGATCTTCTGCGCGCTGCTCGCCGGGCTGCCGCTGCTCGCATCGGCGGTGCCATCGCAACCGCTGGCGATGTTCGACAGCTTCTATCGTTCCGGCTCGCTCGTGTTCGGCGGCGGCCACGTGGTGCTGCCGCTGCTACAAGCCGAGGTGGTGCCGCGCGGCTGGGTGACTAACGACGACTTCCTCGCCGGCTACGGCGCCGCGCAGGCGGTGCCGGGGCCGCTGTTCACCTTCGCGGCCTATCTGGGCGCCGTGATGAAGACGCAGCCGAGCGGCTGGCTCGGCGCGTCGCTCTGCCTCGTCGCCGTCTTTCTGCCGTCGTTCCTGCTCGTCTTAGGCGCGCTGCCATTCTGGGCCGCGCTGCGCGGCGAGCCGCGCGCGCAGGCGGCGCTGCGCGGGATCAACGCCGCGGTGGTCGGCCTGCTGCTCGCCGCGCTCTATCGCCCGGTGTGGACCAGCGCCATCATGGCGCCGGTCGATTTCGCGCTGGCGATCGTCGCGTTTCTGGCGCTTTCGCTGTGGAAATGGCCGCCGTGGCTGGTGGTGGTGCTGGCTGCGTTCGCGGGAGGGCTGCTCGCGCGCTAATCCGTCATTGCGAGCCCTCGGGTCTTGCCTTCGGCAAGCCCAAGGATGAACTCCGCGAAGCAATCTCGCTCCGCGGAACTCATGCGTGCGCGGGTCGAGCTTGCTTCGTCGGCCTTCGGCCTCCTCGCAATGACGTTTAGCTCTTCTTCCCCGCCCTTATCGCCTGCCACACCTTCTCGGGCGTCGCCGGCATATCGATGTGGCGCACGCCGAACTCCGACAGCGCGTCGACGATCGCGTTCATCACCGAGGTGAGCGAGCCGGCGCAGCCGGCTTCGCCGCAGCCCTTGACGCCGAGCGGGTTGGTCTTCGCCGGCACCGGATGGTGGATCGTCTCGAACGGCGGCGCGTCGGTCGCGCGCGGTAGGCAGTAGTCCATGAATGAGCCCGTGAGGAACTGGCCCTCGGCGTCGTAGACGGTGCGCTCCATGATGGCTTGGCCGATGCCCTGTACCACGCCGCCGTGGATCTGGCCCTCGACCAGCATCGGGTTGATCACGGTGCCGAAGTCGTTGACCGAGGTGTACTTCACCACCTCGATCACGCCGGTCTGCGGATCGACCTCGACCTCGCAGACGTGACAGCCGTTGGGGAAGGCCGACGGCACACCGTTGCTCACATGCGCGACGTTGAGCGACCGCGGCGCGTCGGCCGGCAGGTTCGCGCCTGCGCGCAGCCGGTCGGCGATGTCCATGATGCCGATGCTGCGGTCGGTGCCCGCGACCGTGAAGCGGCCGTTGGCGAACTCGATGTCGGCGACCGCGGTCTCCAGCATGTGCGAGGCGATCGCCTTGCCGTGCTCGATCACTTTTGCCGACGCCTCGACGATCGCGGCGCTCGAGTTCATCGCCGAGCGTGAGCCGCCGGTGCCGCCGCCGGCGAGCAGCTGGTCGCTGTCGCCCTGTAGCAGGCGGATGCGGTCGAACGGAATGCCGAGCTTCGCGCTCAGCACCTGCGCGAACGGCGTCGCGTGGCCCTGGCCGTAGTCGAGCGTGCCGGTGACGATCGTGACGGTGCCATCCGCTTCGAAGCGGATGCCGCCCATCTCCTTGTTGGCCGGCGCCGTCACCTCGAGGTAGCTGCCGATGCCGAGCCCGCGCAGCATCCCGCGCTTCTTCGACTCGCGGCGGCGCGCCGCAAAGCCCTTCACGTCGGCGGCCTCGAGCGCCTGCTTGAACACGGCCGGATAGTCGCCGAGTCGTAGGTCATTCCGGAGGCGGCCGCATAGGGCAGCTCGCGCGGCGTGATCTGGTTGCGCTTGCGCAGCGTGGTGCGCTCGATCCCCATCTCGTCCGCCGCGACGTTGATCGCGCGCTCCATGAAGTAGTTGCCCTCGGGGCGCCCGGCGCCGCGATAAGGGTTGATGAACGTCGTGTTGGTGAAGACGAGGCGCGTCGACAGCTCGATCAGCGGCGTGCGGTAGAGGCTCGCGACGTTGCGCACGACGTTGAGCGTCGCCGGCTGCGGCGCCATGGTGCCCATGAAGGCACCGAGATTGCCGTAGCCGGTGAGCCGCAGCGCCAGGAAATGCCCCTCGGCATCGAGGGCGAGCTCGACCGTGTAGAGATGATCGCGGCCGTGGTTGTCCGACATGAAGCTCGAGGTCCGCTCGTCGGTCCACTTGACGGGCCGGCCGAGCGCGCGGGCGCCATGCAGGCAGCAGACGTATTCGGGATAGACCGAGGCCTTCATGCCGAACGAGCCGCCCACGTTGCCGGTGAGCACATGCACCTTCTCGGGCGGCGCGCCGAGCACGAAGACGAGCTGCGCCTTCATGCCCATCACGCCCTGGCAGCCGGTGTGCAGCGTCCAGCGGCCGCTCGCCGCGTCGTAGGCGCCGATCGCGGCGCGCGGCTCGAGCGAGTTGACGACGACCCGGCTGTTGACGATGTCGACCTTGGTGACGTGTGCGGCGGACGCGAAGGCGGCTTTCACCTTCTCGCTGTCGCCATAGTGGAAGTCGAGCGCCACGTTGCCGGGCGCATCGTCATAAAGCTGCGGCGCGCCCTTGCCGACTGCAACCGGCGGGTCGGTGACGGCGGGCAGGGGATCGATGTCGATCTCGATCGCCTCGGCGGCGTCGCGCCCCTGGTTGAAGGTCTCGGCGATCACGCAGGCGATCGGGTCGCCGACGAAGCGCACCTTGTCGCTCACGAGCGCCGGTCGCCCGGTGTGGCGCATGTCCGAGCCGTCGCGGCTCTTGAACGGCAGGCTCGACTTGAGCAGACCGTAGCCGCTGAGATCGGCGCCCGTGTAAACCGCGAGCACGCCCGGCATCTTGCGCGCCGCGTCGGTGTTGATCGAGCGGATGACGCCATGCGCGTAGCGGCTGCGCACCATCACGCAATAAGCCTGGCCGGGAAGCTGCAGGTCGTCCGTGTAGCGGCCTTCGCCGCGCAGCAGCTTGGGGTCCTCGCTGCGCAGCAGCGGCTCGCCGATTGCGGCGATGCGGGTCGAAAAGGCGGTCGGATCATTGTGAAAATTCATGGGACATCACGATAAAGGTTGGCCTGTGCGGGATATGGGGGGTGGATAGACGAGGTATCGCGCTGCGACAAGGACGGAGCCTAGCTCTAGCGGAAGGTCAGCCATGTTGCACTGCCGCGCAGCGCTGTTACACTCGGCCCCGATCCGACGAAACACGTGCCGCGCTTGTCGAGACCGAAGGGGCTCCGACGCGGCGGGAAAGGTTCTTGATGGAAGACGAGGCCGGCGACGGCCTCGACCCTGCGCCGACTGGGCCGCGGCATGACCGCGACCGGCGCGGTCGTGGCTCGTATGCGCGCAGCGGCAACGGCCGCGACCCGTCCAGCGGCGGCGCGGAGCCGCGCACGACGTACGCGGCGCTCGATCTCGGCACCAACAATTGCCGCCTGCTGGTGGCGCGTCCGGCCGGCAACGGCTTTCGCGTGATCGACGCGTTCTCGCGCATCATCCGGCTCGGCGAGGGCATCTCGGCGTCCGGCCGCATCAGCGACGCCGCGATCGAGCGCGCGGTGTCGGCGCTCAGCGTGTGCCGCGACAAGATGCGCTACCGTCATGCCGGCCGCGCGCGCCTGATCGCCACCGAAGCATGCCGTGCGGCCGAGAACGGCGACGAATTCCGCTCCCGCATCCTCGGCGAGGTCGGGCTCGACCTCGAGATCATCGACCGCAAGACCGAGGCCGCGCTGGCGGCGACCGGCTGCACGCCGCTGATCGATCCCGATACCCAAGGCGTCATCCTGTTCGACATCGGCGGCGGCTCGTCCGAGCTCGTCCGCCTCGGGCCGTGCGTGCCGACCCGGCGCGGCCCGCCGGCGCCGCGCATCGAGGGCTGGATCTCGGTCCCGCTCGGCGTCGTCACGCTCGCCGAGCGGCACGGCGGGCACGAGGTGACGCGCGAGATCTTCGAGGCGATGATCGCCGAGGTCGCGGACCGGATCGGCGAGTTCGTGACCCGGCATGGCGGCGACCTCACCCGCATGCATCTGCTCGGCACGTCCGGCACCGTGACGACGATCGCGGGCGTGTATCTGGAGCTGCCGCGCTACGATCGCCGCCGCGTCGACGGCTGTTGGCTCGACGACGAGCAGGTCACCGACATCGTCGAACGCCTGCTCGCCATGAGCTACGCGGAGCGTGTCGCCAATCCGTGCATCGGCCCCGAGCGCGCCGACCTGGTGCTCGCCGGCTGCGCCATCCTCGAGGCAATCCGCCGCGCCTTTCCGTGCAAGCGCCTGCGCGTCGCCGACCGTGGGCTGCGCGAGGGCATGCTGGTCGAGATGATGCGCCACGACGGCGTGTGGGAGGACCGATGACCGCGCGGGGCAGCGACCGGGGCGGGCGCGAGCTCAAGGTGCAGGTGCGCGGCAAGAAGCGCTCGCTATCCTCGAAGCTGTGGCTCGACCGCCAGCTCAACGACCCGTACGTGGCGCGTGCCAAGCGCGATGGGCTGCGCTCGCGCGCGGCCTACAAGCTCGCCGAGATGGACGACAAGTACCGCTTCCTGAAAATCGGCGGCCGCGTGGTCGATCTCGGCGCCGCGCCGGGCGGCTGGAGCCAGATCGCGGCGAAGCGCGTCGGCGTCGCCACGGGCCGCGGCCGCGTGGTCGCGATCGATATTCTCGAAATGATGCCGGTCGCCGGCGTCGACGCGCTGCATCTCGACTTCCTCGACCCCGCGGCGCCCGATCGCCTCAAGGCGCTGCTCGGCGGGCCGGCCGACGTGGTGCTCTCCGACATGGCCGCGAACGCGACCGGCCACCGCAAGACCGATCACCTGAAGATCATGGCGCTCGCCGAGACCGCCACGCAGTTCGCCCGCGAGGTGCTGAGCCCCGGCGGCACGTTCGTGTGCAAGGTGCTGCAGGGCGGCACCGAGGGTGCGCTGCTCGCCGGGCTCAAGCGCGACTTTGCCACCGTGCGCCACGTGAAGCCGGCAGCGAGCCGGTCGGATTCCGCCGAGCTCTACGTGCTGGCGACCGGGTTTCGCGACCGAGCGTCCTGACGCAGCCTTAAGCGCCGCGCGGCTCGCTGGTCGCCGCTTCCGCCGGTCCGGGTGCGGGCGTGATGGCTTTGCCGGTGAGCTCGGCGCCCGCGTCGGCCGGCATGCGTGCGAACATGAAGATCGACAGCGCCGAGATGCACGCCACCACCAGGAAGGCCGGCGCGAAGTCGTTGGGGCTGATCACGGTCTGGTGGCGGTAGTCGAGCACGAGTTCGACCGTCAGCGCGCCGACCGCGACGCCGGTCGAGACCGACAACTGCTGGCACACGGCGGCGAGCGAGGTGGCGCGGCTCATGCGCGCGGACTCGATCTCGGCAAAGCCGATGGTCATCGCGCTGGTGAACTGCAGCGAGCGGAAGAAGCCGCCCGCGAACAGGACGACCAGCATGAAGATGACCGGTGTCGTTGCCGTGAACAGCGCGCAGACGGCGACGAGCGCGGAGGCGACGAGCGAGTTCCAGGTAAGCACGTTCTTGTAGCCGAACCGGCGCAGCATCATCGGCACCGCCGATTTCATGCTCATGGCGCCGACCGCGGTTGCAAACGTGATCATGCCCGACTCGAACGGCGTCTTGCCGAAGCCGACCTGCAGCATCAGCGGCAGCAGGAACGGGATGGCGCCGGCGCCGACGCGGAAGACGAAGCCGCCGGCGACCCCGGCGCGGAAGCTCGGCAGGCGGAAGAGGGACAGATCGATCACCGGGGCTGCGACGCGGCGCGCGTGCAGCATGTAGAGGCCGATGCACACCGAGCCGCCCGCGATCAGGGCGACGACCAGGCCGGTCGGCAGGAAGCCCTTGAGGCCGATCGTGGTGAGCCCGAACGCGACGCCGGCGATGCCGAGGCCGGCGAGCAGCATGCCGAGCGGGTCGAACGGCTCGCGCGTCTCGCCGCGGATGTTCTCGATGTAGCGGGTGGCGAGCACGATGCCGATCAGGCCGATCGGGATGTTGATGAAGAAGATCCAGTGCCACGACAGGAACGTGGTGATGAAGCCGCCGAGCGGCGGCCCCAGCACCGGGCCGACCAGCGCCGGGATCGACACCCAGGCCATGGCGTCGACCAGCCGCCGCTTGTCGATGCTGCGCACCAGGATCAGGCGGCCGACCGGCGTCATCATGGCGCCGCCCATGCCCTGCAGGAAGCGCGCGATGACGAAGTGATGCAGAGACTGCGACAACGCGCAGCCGATCGAACCCACCATGAACACCACGATGGCGGTGCGGAAGATGGTGCGTGCGCCGAACCGGTCGGCGGTCCAGCCGCTGGCCGGGATGAAGATCGCGAGCGCCAGAAGGTAGGTCGTGACCGCGAGCTTGAGCGCCAGCGGATCGGTGCCGAGGTCGCGCGCGATCGCCGGCAGCGAGGTCGCGATCACGGTCGAGTCCATGTTCTCCATGAACAGCGCGACCGCGACGATCAGCGGCACCAGGCGTTCACGCGTCATGAACGCGGTCCGTGGGTGATTGGGCGAAACGGGAGAGGACTCGAGACGCATAACTTCCACTAGCGGAACGAGTGCGTGCGGCCAAGAGGCAGATGCCGCGCGTCACCGTCCCGCCCGTTGGCGGGGAGGGTCGAGCGACGCAGCGAAGCTGCGGAGCGAGGGGTGGGGGGACTACACCTACTCCGAATTTGCAAACAGGCGCGCATATTGCTTTTTCCGAACAAGCGGCGCGCCCCCACCCCCGACCCCTCCCTGCCACTCGCTGCGCGCGCGGGGGGAGGGGAGCGCTGGCGCCGTGCTAAAACGAACAGGCCATGATTTACTTCTACTTCTTCCTCAAGTTCATTCACATCATGTCCAGCACGGTCCTGTTCGGCACCGGGCTTGGCATCGCGTTCTTCATGTGGATGGCGCACCGCACCGGCGATGCGCGCGCCATCGCGCAGACGGCGCGCACCGTGGTGATCGCGGACGCCGCCTTCACGGCGAGCGCGGTGGTGGCCCAGTTCGCCAGCGGGCTCGCGCTTTCCGTGCTCGCCGGCTTCTCACTGCGCGAGCCGTGGCTTCTGGCGGCGCTCGCGCTCTACGCCTTCGTCGGCGCGTGCTGGCTGCCGGTGGTGTGGATCCAGCTTCGCCTGCGCGATCTTGCGCGCGCCGCCGCGGGCGACAACGCGGCGCTGCCCGCGCGCTATCATCGCCTGTTCTCCGTCTGGTTCTGGCTCGGCTGGCCGGCCTTCGCCGGCGTGCTCGCGATCTTCGCGCTGATGATCTGGAAGCCGGCCTTGTGGTGACGTTGTCGCCGCGGTTCACAGGCCTCTCGCGAGCGGTCGTCGCCGCCCTAGTCATGGCCCGCTTGCCATGCTATGGCCCGTCGCCAACCCAAAAGCGGGCCTCGATTCGCGCGCGGACCTTGTCCGTCGCAGTGAGGTGATCTTCATCTTGAGGATCGAGCCGCTGCCGGACGGGAGTTGGCGATGGCCGAGAACGGTTCCCCGCGCGAGGCGCTCACCTTCGACGACGTATTGCTCAAGCCCGGGCTGTCGGACGTGCTGCCGTCCGAGGTCGACGTGAAGAGCCGCATCACGCGCGACATCGCGCTGAATATCCCGATCATCGCCTCCGCGATGGACACCGTGACCGAGGCGCACATGGCGATCGCCATGGCGCAGGCGGGCGGCATCGGCGTCATCCACCGCAATCTCGAGCCCGAGGTGCAGGCCGCCCAGGTCCGCCAGGTGAAGAAGTTCGAATCCGGCATGGTCGTGAACCCGCTCACCATCGGCCCGCAGGCGACGCTCGCCGAAGCGCTCGACGCTGATGAAGGCGAACGGCATCTCGGGCATTCCGGTGGTCGAGGGCGGCGACCTAGCGCGACCCGGCAAGCTCGTCGGCATCCTCACCAACCGCGACGTGCGCTTCGCGACCGACCCGACCCAGAGGGTGTCCGAGCTGATGACCAAGGACCGTCTCGTGACGGTGCGCGAGGGCGTCGGCCAGGACGAGGCGAAGCGGCTGCTGCACCAGCACCGCATCGAGAAGCTCCTGGTGGTCGACGAAAACTATCGCTGCGTCGGGCTGATCACCGTCAAGGACATCGAGAAGGCGGTCGCCAATCCCAATGCCTGCAAGGACGAGCAGGGGCGCCTGCGCGTCGCCGCCGCCACCACGGTGGGCGAGGCGGGCTTCAGCCGCACCGAGCGGCTGATCGAGGCGGGCGTCGACCTCGTGGTGGTCGACACCGCGCACGGCCATTCCAAGTACGTGCTCGCCGCGGTCTCGCGCATCAAGCATCTGTCCAACCGCGTGCAGGTGGTCGCCGGCAACATCGCCACAGCCGAGGGCGCGCAGGCGCTGATCGACGCCGGCGCCGACGCCATCAAGGTCGGCATCGGGCCGGGCTCGATCTGCACCACCCGCATCGTCGCCGGCGTCGGCGTGCCGCAGCTCACCGCCATCATGGATGCGGTCGACGCGGCGCGGAAGAGCAAGACGCCGGTGATCGCCGACGGCGGCATCAAGTATTCGGGCGATCTCGCCAAGGCGCTGGCGGCCGGCGCCGACTGCGCCATGGTGGGCTCGCTGCTCGCCGGCACCGACGAGACGCCGGGCGAGGTGTTTCTGTTCCAGGGCCGCTCGTACAAGAGCTATCGCGGCATGGGCTCGGTCGGCGCCATGGCGCGCGGCTCGGCCGATCGCTACTTCCAGCAGGACATCAAGGACCACCTCAAGCTCGTGCCTGAAGGCATCGAGGGCCAGGTGGGGCTACAAGGGCCCGGTGGCCAACGTGCTGCACCAGCTCACCGGGGGCTGCGCGCCGCCATGGGCTACGTGGGCGCTGCGACCCTCGCCGACCTGCACGAGAAGGCGCAGTTCGTGCGCATCTCCGCCGCCGGCCTGCGCGAGAGCCACGTGCACGACGTGACGATCACACGCGAGAGCCCGAATTATCCGAGCCGGGTATAGATCCGCTCACTTGCGCGGCCGCGGGAAACCGAACAGGCGGAAGCCCGGCGGCTCGGGCGCCGACGGACGGACGTGGAAGTGCATCATCATGATGGCGACGAAGGCGCCGCACAGCGCGTAGAGCACGATCGTCATGACGCCGACCTTGCGCACGGCGGTCGGCGCGCCCGTTTGAACTAGCAGCACGCGGCTTCCCCCCACACAACGAGCTCACCGGTCCAGGATAGCAGCCAAACCGGCTTGGCCAAAGCGGATTGGGTTCCCGTGACTTGCCCGATGATGTCACAGGTCAAGCTCGCGCTGCTCGGCCGGATACAGAAGGCTACCCGCCGCGTCCGGTTGCGCGGCCTCCGTCATGTGCGCGGGTTCGATCTTGCCCGGTCCCATGATGTGCAGCACGGTCTCGCGGGCAGCGAGCAGGTAGTCGGCGATGATCCGCCGGTGGCAGCGCCACCAGACGGCCTCGGCGCACATGATCGCGCACGGCCGCGCGTGGCCGAGCTCGCGCAGGCGCGCGAGGCCGGCGCGAAACGCATCGCCCACGGCGTAGTCCGCGTAGTTGTGGAAGCTGTCGTTCTCCCAGAACCGCGTTGACGCTCGGCGCCACCTCGCGCTTGCGGCCGCGCAGGCCGCCGAGTGCCGCGACATGCTCGTAGCCGATCTCGAACGAGGCGAGCGCCTGCGGCAGCGTATCGCTGTTGTATTGCGGATTGCGGCGCGAGCGCGGGACGGTGCGCACGTCGACGACGAGCGCGACCTGCGCGTCGCGCAGCAGCGCGACGAACGCCTCGAGCGGGTGGGTCGAATGGCCGATAGTGTGGAAGGGATGGCTCATGTCCGTCCCGCGGACTTCCACTCAGTTCTTCTGCAGCCCCGCCTTCTTCACCACCGCACCCCAGCGGACCACGTCCTGCCGCATCTGCGCGCCGAACTCCTCCGGCGTGCTCACGATCATGTCGAAGCCGAGCGCCTTGGCGCGCGCCTTCATGTCGTCGGTCGCGAGGATGGCTGCGATCTCGTCATGCAGCTTCTTGACGACCGCGCGATCGAGGCCGGCTGGGCCGAGCAGGCCGGCCCAGTTGGCGACCGCAAAGCCCTTGAGGCCCTGTTCCTCCATCGTCGGCAGATCGGGCAGAAGCGCCGAGCGCTTGAGCTCGGCCATCGCGATCGGCCGCACCCGCGCCTTCTCGGCGAGCATGCCGGGCACGCTCGCGAACATCGCCTGCACGCTGCCGTTGATCACGTCGAGCAGCGCCGGCGCCATGCCTTTGTTGGGCACGTGCACCATCGCGATGCCGGCGTCGCTCTTGAGCAATTCGCCCGCGAGGTGCGAGGCGCTGCCGACGCCCGCCGAGCTGAAGCTGAGCTTGCCCGGATTGGCCTTAGTGTAGGCGATGAACTCCGCAAGATTGTTCGCCGGCACCGACGGGTTAATGACGAGCGCGTAGGGGCTGATCGCCACGTTGATGATCGGCGTGAAATCCCTGCCGACGTTATAAGGCGCGGTCTTGTCGACCGCGACCACGAGCGACAGGCTGCTCGGCGTATAGAGCAGGGTCTCGCCGTCCGGCCGGGAATTGATGACGAACTTCGAGCCGATGACGCCGGCGGCGCCCGGCCGGTTCTCGACGAAGAACTGCTGGCCGAGGCGCTCGGAGAGCTTTTGGGCGATCAGCCGCGCCATCACGTCGACGCCGCCGCCGGCCGCGACGGGCACGATGATGCGAACGGGCTTCTCGGGATAGGCGGCCCGCGCCGCCAGCGGTGCGAACAGCAGAATGGCACAAACGAAGGTGAGCACACGGCGCATCGAGAACCTCCCGGCAGCGCGTGCTACCTAGCAGGCGCCGGCGCGGGAATGAAGCGTTTCGGCACCCGCGAGATGCGCCAAGTCGGCCCACCAAGTCGGCCCACCAAGTCGGCGCACCAAGTTGACGTATCTGATGCGCGTGCCGGCGCGGACCGCTGGTCGCGCGAGGTCAGCTCAATCGCGTCAGGTGGGCAATCGCCTCAGTCGTGGCACTTGGCCTGCCACGGGCTCTCTTCGCCGCTCTTGGGAAACTTTCCGTCCTTCACCAGCGGCGTGCCGTCCTCGCGCACCGAGGACCAGATTCTGTACTTGCTGCCGTCCCTGGTCAGGATCACGTCGATCTTGTCGTGGTCGACCGAACCTTCCTGCCGGTAGGAAAGCTGGTCGGCCGGCAGGCGGGTCGCCTGCGTGATGAAATACTCATTGTAGGCCTGCTCGCGGCCCGGCGTGTTGTAGTAGGTGCGCCGCACGTTGCCGTCCGGCAAGCCCGCATAGATGGTGTAGAAATTGTCCTCGCCCGCGGGCCGGCTGCAATCGGTCGCCCAGGTGCCCAGCATGCCGAAATCGCGCAAGACATCGCGCGGCATCTGCGCCTGCGCGAGGCTCGGCAGCGCCAACGCCAAGGCGGCCGTGAGAAGTGAAATCCGAAGCGACATCCGCATTGCATCCTCCCGTCGAGTGCCGTCGCCCTGGATGCTACGGCATGATGTCAAAACCGTGAAGCGGGCTGCGCGGCGCGGCCTTGCCGACCGGTTAGGGCTTGCGTGCACGGATACTGCCACTTGTGCATCGAGCGCGCCGTGATAGATGGGACATCGACAAGTTGCGCCGACGACCCTCACGATCATCCGGATCACGGTGATCGGCGTGCAAAAGTAACGCCGGCCGCCATTGTGTTGGGGACGCGGCCGTCCCACGTTGCGGCACAATCGAATCCAGGCGCATGCCATGATGACGCAAGCCATCCTCATTCCGCTGTTCGTGCAGGTCGCGCTCACCTTCGCGCTCTGGCTCGGCATGGCCGCGCTGCGCACGCGCGACATCGCAGGCGGCAGGGTCAATCGGCGCGACATCGCGCTGCGCGAGCCTGGCTGGCCGGCGCGTACCACCCAGTTCGCCAACTCGTTCGCCAACCAGTTCGAGGTGCCGGTGCTGTTCTACGTGCTGGTCATCCTGCTGATCGTCACGCGGCATGCCGACCTGATCTTCGTCATCCTCGCTTGGATCTTCGTCCTCTCCCGCATCGTGCAGGCATCCATTCACGTCACGCGCAATGAGGTCCTGTGGCGCGGCCAGGCCTATGGGTTCGGCATGCTCGTGCTGCTCGTGATGTGGGTGATTTTCGCGATCCAGATCCTGACCGTCACCTGACCGCGATGACCCCCTCCGCCCGCCTTTCCGCCGCCATCGAGGTGATCGCCGATCTCGACGGGCGCCGGCGTCCGGCTGCCGATGCGCTCAAGGATTGGGGGCTGGCGCACCGCTTCGCCGGCTCGGGCGACCGCGCCGCGATCGCCGGGCTCGTCTACGACACGCTGCGCCGGCGGTCCTCCGCGGCCTACCTCATGGGCGACGACGCGCCGCGCGCGCAGGCGCTCGGCATGCTGCGGCTCGAGCGCGGGCTCGACCTTGCGGCGGTCGCGAAGCTCGCCGATGGCGGCCGTTTCGCGCCGGCGCCGCTGAGCGAGGGCGAGGCCGAGGCGCTCGGCGCCGGCACGCTCGTGGACGCGCCGCCGCATGTGGCCGGCGACTATCCCGAATGGCTCGACCCGCATCTCGCGCGCGTCTTCGGCGCGGAGCGCGGCGAGGAGGCCGCCGCGCTCGCGCGGCGCGCGCCGCTCGACCTGCGCGTCAACACGCTCAAGGCCGATCGCGACAAGACCGCGGCGGGTCTCAAGCATCTCAACGCCGCGCCGACGCGCTGGTCGCCCTGCGGCGTGCGCATCGTGCTCGCGCCGGATTCGAAGAATCTCGCGATCCATTCCGAGCCGGCCTTCCTCACCGGGCTCATCGAGGTGCAGGACGAGGGCTCGCAGCTTGCAGCCCTGCTCACCGGCGCCAAGCCCGGCCAGCAGGTGGTTGACCTGTGCGCCGGCGCCGGCGGCAAGACGCTCGCGCTCGCGGCGTTGATGGAGAACCGCGGTCAGATCTATGCGACCGATCTCGACAAGCGGCGGCTCGCGCCGATCCACAAGCGCCTGGACCGCGCCGGCGTACGCAACGTGCAGGTCCACACGCCGCATGGAAAAGAGGACCTCCTCGCTGACCGGCACGGGCAGGCCGACCTCGTGCTGATCGACGCGCCTTGCACCGGCATCGGCACCTGGCGGCGCAATCCGGACGCCAAGTGGCGGGTGCGGCCGGGCGCGCTCGAGGTGCGTGCCAAGGAGCAGGCCGCCGTGCTCGACCGCGCCGCCCCCCTGGTGAAGCCGGGCGGGCGCATCGCCTACGTGACGTGCTCGGTCCTGGCGGAGGAGAACGGCGACCAGGTGCGCGGCTTCCTGGCGCGCCATCCGGAGTTTGCGGTTGTGACGCCGGCCGAGCTGCTGGCGCCGCTCGGCGAGCGCGCGCTGATCTTCCGCCAGGCGGTGCTGATGTCGGAGGAGGGGCTGCAGATGACGCCGCGGCGCACCGAAACGGATGGATTTTACGTCGCCGTGATGGTCCGGCGATCGTAGCGCCGCTGGCGTTACGCGGCCCGCACGGTGGCGAGGAACTTCTCCACCTCCGCCTTGAGCTGCTCGCTCTGATCCGACAACGAGGTCGCGGCGGTGAGCACCTCGGTCGATGCCACGCCGGTGCGCGCCGCGCCGTCGCGCACCTGCCCGAGGTTGCCGGCGACCTTGGCGGTGCCGACGGCCGCCTCCTGCACGCTGCGGCTGATCTCGCGCGTCGCCGCGCTCTGCTCCTCGACGGCGGCCGCGATCGTGGTAGCGATCTCGGAGATGTGGCTGAGGGTGCCGCCGATCTCCTTGATGGCGGCGACCGAGTCCCGCGTCGCGGCCTGCATGTCGGCGATCTGAGTGCTGATCTCGTTGGTCGCCTTGGCGGTCTGCGCGGCGAGCTGCTTGACCTCCTGGGCGACCACCGCGAAGCCCCTGCCGGCCGCGCCGGCGCGCGCCGCCTCGATGGTGGCGTTGAGGGCGAGCAGGTTGGTCTGCTCGGCAATCGAGGTGATGAGCGCCGTCACGTCGCCGATCCGCCCAGCTGACTGGGCGAGCTTGGCGATGCGCTCGTCGGTCCGGTGCGCCTGGTCGACCGCGTCGGCCGAGATGCGGCTCGACTCCTGCACCTGGCGGCCGATCTCGTCGATCGAGGCCGCCATCTCCTCGGCCGCGGTTGCGACCGACTGGACGTTGGCCGAGGCCTGCTGCGAGGCCGCCGCCACGGTGGTGGAAATCTGCGCCGTGCTCTCGGCGGTCTTGCGTAACCATAGTTTTCTTCGCGATCTGAAACCCGGTTTCGCCTCGGCCGTAGCTCGCGTTGCACGACCACCCTCGCGGCCCGCGAGGGATGGTCTTCCCATGACCGGATACCCGAGGAGAACCCCATGCGCATCGCCTCCGCCGCGCTCGTCGCGGCCATTCTGGCCGTCAGCCCGGCCTCCGCCCAGATGATGAGCGACCACACGATGAAGAAGCCGCTCTATGAGCGGCTCGGCGGCATCGACGCCATCCGCGCCGTGGTCGACGACTTCGTCGCCAACGTCGCGGCCGACAAGCGGATCAACAAGTTCTTCGCCCACACCGACATCGACCGGCTCAAGCACAACCTGGTCGACCAGATCTGCCAGGGCACCGGCGGCCCCTGCACGTATACGGGGCGGAGCATGAAGGACGCCCATGCGGGCATGGGCGTGCGCAGCCGCGACTTCAACGCGCTGGTCGCCGATCTCGGCAAGACGCTGAAGAAGTTCAAGGTGCCGAAGCGCGAGACCAACGAGCTCGTCTCGATTCTCGCGCCGATGCGTCGGGATATCGTGACGCGGTGACACTATCGGGGGGCGCGCGAACGATCGTCGCGCGCGTCCGCGACTGCTTGCGCGCGTGCCCGTCCGGGCCGATCATCCGGCTGCGTCACCACCGGAGAGGTCGCCATGGCGGGCACGATCGCGCCGACCGACCACGATGTGCTGCTGGCGGTCGATATCCAGCACGACTTTTGCCCGGGCGGGCGGCTCGCGGTTCCGCGCGGAGACGAGGTCGTGCCGGCGATCAACCGGCTGTGCGAGAAATTCCGCCACGTCGTCCTGACCCAGGACTGGCACCCGCCCGGGCACTTGTCGTTCGCATCGAGCCATCCCGGGAAGAAGCCGTTCGATGTGATCGCGGCGCCGTACGGCCCGCAGGCACTGTGGCCCGATCACTGCGTGCAAACGACAAATGGCGCCGACTTCCGCGGCGATCTGGTCGCGCCGCACGCCGCGCTGATCGTGCGCAAGGGTTTTCGCCGCGAGATCGATTCCTATTCGGCCTTCCGTGAGAACGACCACACGACCCCGACCGGCCTGACCGGTTATCTCAGGGAGCGCGGCTTCACCCGCGTATTCTTGGCCGGCCTCGCCTTCGATTTCTGCGTGCGTTACTCGGCCGAAGATGCGCACCGCGGCGGCTTCACGGCGGTGGTGATCGAGGACGCCTGCCGCGGAATCGACGTTAACGGGTCGGTCGCGGCAACACGCCAGTCGCTGGCGCAAATCGGCGCCGAGGTGATCACGGCCGAGCGGGTCGCGTGAAGCGTCACACCACCGGCGAGGCGCCGCCGTCGACGTTGATCGCGGTGCCGCTGACGAAGCCGCAGGCGTCGGAGACTAGCAGGCACGCCATGGCGGCGAACTCCTCCGGCTTGCCCATGCGGCCGAGCGGAATGTTCTTGGCAGCGCTCTTGATGTAGTCGTCGAGCGCGACGCCGGTGCGCTTGGCGCGCTGCACGTGCTGGTCGCTCTCGATCAGGCCGACCAGCATGGCGTTGACCAGGATGTTGTGCGGCGCGCCTTCGCCGGCGAGCGCCTTGGTGAGGGCCATGCCGGCGGCGCGCGAGATCGAGGTCGGAGCGCTGCCGGCGCGCGGCGCCTTGGCGCCGATGTTGAGCACGTTGATGATGCGGCCCCAGCGGCGCTCTTTCAACTGCGGCCAAACCAGCCGGGTGAGGCGGATCGCGCTGGCATCTGGAGGCGGCGACGATCTGCGGAAT
>CAVPGG010000056.1:0-47319 GCA_963703755.1 uncultured Pseudomonadota bacterium | reverse complement strand
TCGCGATCGCGATGTCGGGGCCGATGCCGGCGGGCTCGCCGAGGGTGAGCGCGAGGGGCGCGGAAGACGGCGCCGGTCGGCGCGGGGAAGGCGGCGGCACGGCGCGCTACTTGACCTCGATCATCGCCTTGTGGCGCAGCTCTTCGAGGTAGCTCTTGGACTTGGCCTGGAATTGCGCCGCGAACATCTGGTCGCGCACTTCCTTGGTGTTGGCGGCGTCGAGCTTGTTGGCTTTCTTGGCGCACAGCGCGAACATCTGGATGCCCTGCGCCGTCGACTTGGGGCTCGTCAGCTTGCCGACCTCGATCCCGTCGAGGATCTTGCGGAACTCGGGCCCGAGGTCGGCGGAGGATTTCACGATCAGGTCGCGCACCGCGACGTTGCGCAGCGCGCGCGCGAAGGCAAGGCCAGCGTCGCAGTTCTCGAAGCGGACGCGCAGCTGCTCGGCCTCGCGCTTGCGCCCGTCGACGATGAGCTGGGAGGCGCCGGGCGCGATGAGGAACAGGATCGGACGCAGCCGGCACTCGTAGCCGACGTTGTTCTTGTCGTCCTTCTTCTCGGTGGTGAGCTTGTCCCGGACGTCCTTCTCGCGGATTTCCAGGCTCGACTGGAACTTGCCGCGCACGATCTGCTGCCAGGCGATGTCGGCGCGGATCTTCGCCTTCAGGGTCTGCGCGTTGATGCCCTGCTGCGCGAGCGCGGCGGTGAGCTGCGCGGGCGAGAGGTGCATGCGCTGGGCCATGTTGCCATAGGCGTTGTCGACCTGGCCGTCCTCGACCTTGAGCTTGTACTTCTTGCCGACCTGCACCTTGAGCTTCTCGTCGATCAGCTCCTGGATCACGTCCTGGCGCGACGGCTCCTTGTGGGTCGCGAGCTTGGCAAAGCGGATGCGCTGCTCGATATCGTAGGTGGTGATCGGCGCGCCGTTGACGATCACGACGACCTGCTGGGCGGCGGCCGGTATGGCGAGGACGCCGGCCGCAAGGGCGCCGACGGCCAGCGCGAGCGCGAGGCAGCGCGCCTGCATTCGAATCGACCTGCTCATCGACCTGCTTACAATCGACCTGCGCATCGTATCGGTCATCGTCGTCTGCTGGGCCGCAAACTGGCCCGCTCCCCGGCTCGGGCGCTCCGCTCCACCGCGGTCGCCGCCTACCGCTCCTGCCCACGCCTTACGTACCGATGGTGGCAACATTATTGCTCAATTGCACCATTGCTCAATAATGCGTCACCGCGTCGCTCCGGTCCACCGGATTACTGCAGCCCGCTCCCGGTCCCGCCGAGGGTGCGCAGGCTCATCTGCAGCATCACGGTGTTATTGGCCTGCACGTTTCCGCTGTAGGTGAAGTCGCCGATGTAGGTCAGGTTCAGCATGTAGCAGTCGTCGATATAGCCGATGCCGATGCGGGTCTGGTCGAATTTGCCGGCCTCGATGTCGTAGCGCAGCGCGGTCGAGACCACCCAGTTGGGATTGATCTTGTACGAGGTCGAGACCAGGACGCCGTCGCGGCGCGTCAGGAAGCCGAGCTCGGGCTGGGCCGCGTAGTCGCCGTAGAGGATCGAGTAGCGCCAGCGGTCGAACAGCGCGGACGCCTCGACCTCGAGCCGCTTGAGCGACAAATCGTTCTCGTCGAAGCGGAAGCGCGAGGTGAACTGGTAGATCGAATTCGGCTGGTAGCTCACGCGCGCCACGTAGTCCGACCGAGTGGTGTCGAGGCCGCTGTCGATGCCGGTGTTGGTCGCGTCGCCGGTCGCGAACGAGTTGGTGCCGAACAGCTGGTAGGACTGGCCGAACAGCATGTTGACGTGGCCGGCCCCGTTGAACTGCGCGGTGTATTGGATGCCGACGTTCGCGCGCCCGCCGCCTTCGACGCGGTCGTAGCCCGAGAACTTGTCGACCTTGAACAGGTTGCTGTCGTCGTACACCATGCTTTGCGAGTTTTCGTTGGGCAGGCGGCCGATGTCGGGCTCGTTCGGGCGGATGATGATCTGCGCGATCGGCTCGATCGTCTGCGTGCCCCAGGACTGCACGCTGATGAAGGGGTAGCGGTACTCGAGGCCGATGGTCGGCATGACGCGCACCACGTCGGTGGTGCCGGTCTGGTAGTAGTTGGACACGCCGACCTGGTTCTCGATCGAGGCGGTCGCGAAGTCGGCGCGCACCGATGCGAACGGGATCCACTGCTGGCCGTATTGGTCGATGAACTGGCGCTTCCACTCCGCCTGCGCGGTGAAGCGCGTGTACTCGCCCGGAATGCCGCGCAGCAGGCAGTTGGCCGGTATTTTCACGGCCGGATCGGCGCTCGTGGTGTTGCACAGGCCGCTGTTGACCGCATTGAGGCTGATCGCATCGAAGCTCGCCGACTGGCGCGTCAGGCTGGTGAAGTTGCTGGTGAAGGTGACCTTGCCGCCGAACACCGGCTGGTCGAATACCTTGCTGTAGTCGATCACCGGCGCGATCACCGGCAATTGGGACTGAACGTCCGAGGTCGAGAACCCGTAGAAATACATGCTGCGGGCCTCGAAGTAGCTGTCGGCGCCGCGGCCGGTCAGCCAGAGCTGCGAGACGCCGTCGGTGAGCGCGACGCCGAACGGATCGGGATTGCGCGCCTGCAGCGTCGAGAGCTTGTAATCCTGGAAGAAGGTCTGGTCGGTCACCAGCAGCGTGTCCCAACCCCAGGTCCAGTTGGAGGTGAGGTTGAACTTGCCTTCGGTCTCGAAGCTGCCGCGGAAGTTGCGGAAGCCGGGGGTCGGATTGGCGCCGCCGAAGTAGTTCTTGTCGAGCTGATCGATGCCGGCGGCACGGATCGAGTACGAGCCGTCCTCCAGGCGATGGCGGAACTCGGCCTGCATCAACGGTCCCTGCATCGAGGTGATGCGCGGCGAGATCGTCAGGTCGTAGTTGGGGGCGAGGGCGAAATAGTAGGGCGTCTCGATGCCGAAGCCGTAGGTGGTCGACGACGAGATGATCGGCATCAACAGGCCGGTCTTGCGCTTCACCGTCGGATCGGGCTCGGCCAGATAGGGGAAATAGCCGACCGGGATGCCGAAGAATTCGAGGGTGGCGTCCTCGAAATACATCATCTTCTCGTCTGCATTGTGGATGATGCGCGCGGCCTTGACCTGCCACAGCGGCGGCTTCTTGGGATCGTCGGCGCACGGCTTGCAGGCCGTGTAGACGCCGTTCTCGAACACCGTGTAGTTGCCCGAGCTGCGGTTGGCGCGGTTGGCGGCGAGCCGCGTGTCGTCGATCGTCTCGACGCGCAGCGAATTGACGAAGCCGTCGCGGTAGTCGTCGGTGAGGTCGATGATCTGGCCGTAGGTGATCTTGCCGTCCGCCTCGGTCAGGCGTGCATTGCCTTCCGCGCGCAGCCGCTTGGTCTTCTGGTCGTAGACCACGCGGTCGGCCTCGATGGTCGCGCCATTGTAGTAAATCTGGACGTTGCCGACGGCGGAGACGCGGTTGTTGTTGTAGTCGTAGTCGACCTCGCTCGCCTTCACGAGCATCTGCGCGTCGCCGCCCTTGCGGGCGAGCGACTGGCCCTTCGGCGCGGTCGGCCTGATCTGCTGGCGGAAGGTGAGGAAGTCCTGTTGCGCGAGGGCCGCCTGCGGCAGCACCAAGCAGGTGCCGGCAAGCGCAACGGCGAACGCCGCCGCGGCCCTTCCGACGCGACGCAACAATGATGGACGAGGGGTGGTGGAACCGACCATCACCCGTCCTCCTGGTACAACAACGCCACGAGCCCCGTCAGCCCCCCGACGACGACCGGGAGCCAAGCCGCTGCCATGGGATGCATCAGCTCGGCCTTGCTCAGGTCGTCAGTGACCTTGGAGAGCACATAAAGCAGAAAGCCTGCCGCAACGCCACTCAAAACCATTTTTTGCACGCCGCCGAAGCGAAAGAAACGTAAAGAAACCGCGGCCGCCAGCAGCACCATGGCGACAAGTACAAACGGCTTAGCGAGCAGCTTCTGGTACTGTAATCGATAGGCCGCGGCCCCAAGACCCGCATGGTCGGCGATCTCGATATACAGCGGCAAATCCCAGAATGGCACTGTTTCGGGGGTGGCAAATCTTTCGCGGACTTGTGCCGGGCTTAAACTAGTCTTGACGAGATACTCGGCGGCATCATGCGGCTTGGCGTTGACGGCGTAGATATGGACGTCCGCCAAGTGCCAGACGCCCTCGCCCAGCACCGCAGTCTTGGCCTCGATTCGCTCGAGGAAGCGGCCGGCCTTGTCGTAGGTGAGGACCGTGACGCCGCCGAGCCGGATGCCCTGCTCGCTGCTGGTCACCGCATCGATGATGGACTGGCTGCCGACATTGATCTGACGCACCCAGAAGCCGTTGCCGTTGCTGCGCAGGCCCAACTCCGGGGTACCGCCGAGGAATTCGACCTCCAGGCGCTTGGAGCGCTCCTGCAAGGCGGCCGCGACCGGGTTGTAGACAAGGGTCGCGAAGATGCCGAACACGAGCGCGATGAGGAGAGCCGGCCCGACGAACTGCCAGGCCGAAACGCCCGCCGCGCGCGCGACCACGAGCTCGAGGCGGCGCGAGAGGTTGAGATAGCACGACATGGTGGCGACCAGGACCGAGAACGGCATGATGCTCTCGGCGATCTGCGGCACGCGGAAGAGCGAGGTCTTCGCCACGACTATCGCCGGCACGTTGGCGAGGCCCGCGGTCTTGCGCATCATCTCGATGTAGTCGACGAGCGCGACGAGCGCGAGCAGGCCGGTGAACACCAGGATCACGGTGACGAGGAACCGCTTTCCGAGATAACGCGACAGGGTGCCGGTGACCATCGCGCGCCTCAGGTCGTCGCGAAGCGGCGTGCGAGCCGCTCGGTCACGATCGAGATCGCGCGCACCACGAAGGCCGGCGGCTCGATCACGGCGCCCTGGGCGATGGCGATCAGCCCGAGGCCCGTGGCGGCAACCAACGCCACGTATTGCAGCGCCAGGGCGGCGGGGTGACTGATGCCGAGCACCATGCTGGTGAACCCGATCACCCGCAGTCCCACAACGGCACCGATGGCCGAGACCATCGACAGCGTCCGGCTCTGCCGCGTCGTACGCGGCGCGCCGAGATAGGCCAAGGTGACGATCATGAGGGCGATCGGGTAGAGCGGCGCCACGATGCGGTCATGCATCTCGGCGCGGAAGTTGCCGGGCTGCTTGAACAGCGCGGGATCGCGCGGCTTGGGCGCCAGCAGCTCCCACGTGTAGTGCTCGCGCACCAGGAACTCGGTCAGCGGCTGCGCGGTGCCGGCAAGGCGCGAGAGGTCGAACGCGTAGCGCTCGAACACCACGATGGTGGGATCGCGCTCGTCGATCGCATGGCGCTGCACGTTGCCGTCCTGCAGCAGCAGGAACGTGCCCTGGTCGCCCTGCACGATCTTGCCCTGGTCGGCCAGGATGGTGGTGTGCTCCTTGGGGTCGCGTCGGTCGTCGAGCAGGACGCCGAGCAGGAGTCCGTCGCGTTGCCGCTCGCGGATGTGGAACGTGAGGCCGCGATCGAGCGGGATGAAACGGCCGGGCTGGACCACGTTGGCGACGAAGTCGGCGCGGACCTTGGCGGCGAGGTAGCGCAGCTCGCGCATGGAGAGCGGCGATAAATAGGCGCTGAGCAGCAGCACAAGCACGCTGACGACGCCCGCCGCGGCCATGAAGGCGCGAAACAGCCGCCACGGCGACATGCCGGCGGCGTTCATCACGATCAGCTCGGAGTCGTTCGCGAGCTTGTTGAGCACGTGCGCGGCCGCGATGACGAGCGCGATCGGCGCGATGATGAGGATGAGCTGGGGGATGACGAGCGACGTGATGCCGATGAAGACCAGGATGGTCTGGCCCTGGCTCGTCATCAGGTCGAGGTCGCGCAGGGCTGTCGCGAGCCAGATCACCGACACCAGGCTGATCAGAATCAGCGCGAACGCGCCCAGCGTGGTGCGGAAGATGTACCAGCCGATCGACCCCATCGCGCTACGCTTCCCCGCGCCGGCCGGCAGAATTCGCAACTGCCCACCGACCCCGACTGGACAAAGGGCTCCGACACCCCCGCGCCGGAACCGCCACCCCGTTTACCAAGTTCGCCGCACAAAGTGGCCGCGGCAAGGCAAAGCCGTTGAAATTCCACAGGTAATGGTTAAGCAGTTACGACTTTTTCCGGCCGCCGAGAGGGGCTAGGCGGCGCCTGCCATCCACGCCATAAAGGGGCCCGCAGGACGCCGGATTTCGCGCTTCCATACGCCCCCGTTCGAGAGGATCAATTTTATGGCCGACGGCCCGACCATTGGATTCGCCCCCTTTGCGACGCCGGCCGCCGGCGTTCTGATTGTGTTCTGCGACGACGCCTTGCGCCTCGGCCCCGCCACCCGCCGGCTGCTTGGGGCGGCCGCACCCCTTGTCCCCCGCGCCGCCGCGGCGGATCGCTTCAAAGGTAAGAGCGGCGCGGCCCTCGACCTCGTGGCACCCGCCGACCTCAAGGTGTCGCGTCTGGTGGTGGTCGGCTGTGGCAAGCCCGGCGACATGCACCAGCGCGACTTCCTCAAGCTCGGCGGCGCCGCCATGGGCAAGGTTCCGGCCAGCGCGACGAGCGCCACCATCGTGGCCGAGCTTCCCAACAAGGCGATGACGCCCGAGCACGCGAGCGACCTCGCGCTCGGCATGCGCCTGCGCGCCTACCGCTTCGACCGCTACAAGACCAAGCGCAAGGACGAGGACGAGAAGCCCGCCTCCGTCAAGGTCGAGATCGGCGTCGCCGACGTGCCGCGCACCCGTGCGACCTGGAGCGAGCGCGGCGGGCTCGCGGACGGCGTGATCCTCGCGCGCGACCTCATCAACGAGCCCGCGAACGTGCTCTATCCGGTCGAGTTCGCGCGCCGCGCCGGCGCGCTCAAGCGGCTCGGCGTCACGGTCGACGCGTTCGACGTGCCGGCGATGAAGCGGCTCGGCATGAACGCGCTGCTCGGCGTCGGCCAGGGCTCGGCGCACGACAGCCGCATGGTGATCATGCGCTGGAACGGCGGCAAGAAGGACGCGGCACCGGTCGCCTTCATCGGCAAGGGCGTGTGCTTCGACACCGGCGGCATCTCGATCAAGCCGGCCGCCAACATGGAGGACATGAAGGGCGACATGGCGGGCGCGGCCTGCGTGGTCGGCCTGATGCACGCGCTTGCGGCGCGCAAGGCCCGTGTCAATGCAGTCGGCGCGATCGGGCTCGTCGAGAACATGCCGGACGGCAAGGCGCAGCGCCCGGGTGACATCGTCAAGACCATGTCCGGGCAGACCATCGAGATCATCAACACCGACGCGGAAGGCCGGCTCGTGCTCGCCGACGTGCTCTATTACGTCAACACGAAGTACAAGCCGAAGTTCATGGTCAACCTTGCGACCCTGACGGGCGCCATCATGGTGGCGCTCGGCCAGGAATACGCGGGCCTGTTTGCGAATGACGACAAGCTCAGCGAGCGGCTCGTGAAGGCGGGCGAGGCGACCGGCGAGCGGGTGTGGCGCATGCCGCTCGGGCCCGAATACGACAAGATGATCGATTCCAAGTTCGCCGACATGAAAAACACCGGCGGGCGCTGGGGCGGCGCCATCACGGCCGCGCAGCTGCTCGCGCGCTTCGTCGGCACGACGCCGTGGGCGCATCTCGACATCGCCGGCACGGCGCTCGGCTCGCCGCAGAGCGAGATCAACAAGAGCTGGAGCGCCGGCTGGGGCGTGCGCCTGCTCGATCGGCTGGTCGAGGACTACTACGAGAAGTAAGAGCCCGGCATGACCGAGGTGCTGTTCTATCACCTGCAAGGCCAGCCGCTCGACCGCGTGCTGCCCGGCCTGCTTGAGCGCTCGCTCGAGCGCGGCTGGCGCGTCGTGGTGCAATCCTCGGCCGAAGAGCGCGTCGAGGCGCTCGACGCGCAGCTTTGGACTTTTCGCGAGGACAGCTTCTTGCCGCACGGCACCCATCGCGATGCCGCCGCGGCGGCCGATCAGCCGGTGCTCCTCACGGTCAATGACGACAATCCGAACGGCGCCACCGTGCGCTTCTTGATCGACGGCGCGCCGATGCCGACCGATGCGGCAGGCTACGAGCGCATCGTCCTGTTGTTTGACGGCACCGACGAGGACGCCGTCGCCGAGGCGCGCAAGCGCTGGACCGCCGCCAAGGAGCAGGGTCTGGCGGCGACCTATTGGCAGCCGGACGAGAACGGACGCTGGGTCAAGCGGGCATGACCGAAGCGATCGGCGATCAGCTCGCATGGCCGAGGCCGCGCGTCGCGGCGGGCGCCCAGCCATCCTACCTGTCGGCGGCGATCCTGATCGTCGCCGGCGTGACGGTCCTGCGCCTCGTCGGCCTGCGCTTTTCGGTCGTCGACCTCTTCTATGACGAGGCGCAGTACTGGGCGTGGTCGCGCGATCTTGCCCTCGGCTACTACACCAAGCCGCCGCTGCTCGCCTGGATCATCTCGGCGGCGACGCATGTGTGCGGCGATGCCGAGTGGTGCGTGCGCTCACCGTCGCCCCTCTTTCATGCGGCAACCAGCCTGACGGTCTACGCGATCGGCAGGCGGCTCTATGACGAGCGCGCGGGGTTCTGGGCGGCGCTGCTGACCGTGCTCGGGACCGGCATCGTATTCTCGTCGCGCATCATCTCGACCGACGTGCCGCTGCTGTTGTTCTGGGCGCTGGCGCTGTGGTTCTACATCGACTTCCTGGAGGAGCCGAGCAGACGTGCGGCGGCGCTGCTCGGCGTGTCGATCGGGCTCGGGCTGCTCGCCAAATACGCCATGATCTATTTCGTGCCCGGCATGGCCCTTGCCGCGCTGATGAGCCGGCGCGCGCGGCTCGCCTTCACGCGGCCGCGGATGTGGCTTGCGTTGCTCGCGGCGGCGCTCGTCGTCGGGCCGAATATCGCCTGGAACGCGGTGAACAGCTTTGCGACCTTCGAGCACACCGGCGATCTTGTGCTCGGCGAGCCGGTCAATCCGAGCCTCATGCGGGCGCTCGAGTTCCTCGCGGCGCAATTCGCCGTGTTCGGCCCGATCGTGTTCGCCGTGATGATCATCGCGATGCTGCGCCTGCGCTCGGCGGAGATCGTCGAGCCGGACCGGATCATGATCGCGTTCTTCATTCCGGCGCTGGCGATCGTCACCGGATTTGCGATCGACGCCAAGGCCAACGGCAACTGGGCGGCGGTGTCCTTCGTGTCCGGCGTGGTCGTGGCGGCCGCGCTCCTGTCGCGCCGGGACGCAAAGGTCTGGATGCGCGTAAGCATCGCGATCGGCATCATCGCGCAGGTCGCGTTGATCGGTGGCGACGCTATCGCGAACCGTCTGGCGCTGCCGCACATCGCCAATCCGTACCGGCGCACGATCGGCTGGCGCGAATACGCCGACGCGGTCGGCGCGGTCGCGCGGCGCGCCGGAGCGAGGACGATCGTCAGCGACTCACGCGCGGAGTTCTACGCATTGGCGTATTATTGGCGCGACCGGCCCGAGAAGGTGCTGTGGTGGCGCACGGCCGGAATGCCGAATTTCTCGTTGAAGCAGGCGCTGACCCACGCGAGCCCCGAACCCATCCTGTACGTCACGGCCTGCGCATCGCTCGACCAGGTGCGCAAGTCCTACGCCGAGACCGAGCCGCTCGGCGCGTTCGCGGCGCCGATCTCGCGGCTGCCGCAGGACGGCGAGCGAACCTTTCACGCCTTCTTGTTACGCGGGGTGCGCGGCCCGCTCCTGCCCTTGTCCGGATGCTGAGGCCGCGGCTGCATCGACCGTGATGGCGCCGCCGAAGGTCGCGATGTAGGCGACCCAGACCGACAGGGCGGTCAGGATGGCGGCGAACAGCACGTCGCTCGCGAAATGACTGCCCATGGCGATGCGGCCGAGCGCGATCACCACGCAGTTGAGAGCGGCGGCGGTGATCGCGGCCGCGCGGTAGCGCCGCGGCAGCACCATCGCGAAGGCGAGAATCCAGACCGCGAGAGATTCCTCGCCGGACACGAAGGAGCAGTTGCCGCCGCACGCGCCGAACGGGTTCCACCAGGCGACGAAGTCGAGCTTGCCGCCGAATGGGATCACCTCGCCGGGCCGCGGACGGCCCCATTCGGGCTTGAGAAGCACATTCACGATCAGGCCGGGACCGAGTATGAAGGACCCGATCAGGAACCACGCGGCGCGGCCGGATATCAGCCACGGCGCGCGCCGGCGGATGGCCGCGATGACCGGAACCGCGATCGTAATGATGACAAGAATGAACGCCAGATAGGCGTTGACGTTGCGGTGGACCGTGAGCAGCAGATCATGGGTGGCGGGCCAGTCGCGCGTCGCCTGATCGTAGAACAAGGACGAGATGGACAGGTCGAGTTGCGGGTACAGACCGAACGCGAGGGCGGTCAGCGCGCCGGCGGCGAGCAGACTGATCAGCGCCAGGCGTGGCGCGCGGGCGAGGGGGGCGCGGAAGCCCGCGAGCGCACCCGATACGGTGGCGCGCAGGGCATTTACGACGCCGACCACATGTCGCGATGTCATGCCCGCTACGGTGCTCGATTGGAGTATGCTTGCGCGCCGGGCGTCGGGCGCGGCGGCCGTGCTAACATGCTCATGGGGCGACGTTATCGGGGGAAAGTGACACTTCGTCAATGCGCGTGCGTCATGGTGGGGGCTTGGAACAAGGGGACGCGGCCCTCCCGGCGCGATTTCACGAAGCGGGAGCGGGTCGGGATGCACGACCCGCATCGAGGGTAGGGTTCATGAGTTGATCGAAACGCATGCCATTCTCGACGCTGTCGTGCACGGCGCTGCTGCTCGGCGTCAGCGCCCTTGCGGGTTGCACCAGCGTGATGCCGGATTTCACCCAATTCAAGACCCCGACGCCGCGCAGCTTTCTGCCGGAGAATATCGATACCTATGTGCCGCCCACCTCCGCGCGATCGAACGGGCCCGTGACGCCGGGCGATCTCGTGGATACGCAGGGCGTTTGCGCCGGGATGGCCCCGCCGCCGGCGCCGGCCGTAGCGCCGCCGCCCGAGACCGCCGAATCCGCGGTCGCACCGCCCGCCGCCGCGCCGGCTCCGCCCGTGCTCGGCAGCGTCGGCCTCGACATGACCGAGTGTGAGGTCGTGCGGGCGATCGGCCAACCGCAGTCGGTCAACATCGGCGCCGGGGAGCGTGGCGAGCGGCAGGTGACCATGGTCTTTATGGGCAATGAGCGCGCCGGGACCTATGTGTTCAGGCAGGGCCGCCTGAGCTCGCTGGAGCGCGGCCCCGAGCCGCCTCCGCCGCCCCCGGTCGAGAAGTTGAAGAAGAAAAAGGCGGTAGCGAAGAAGAAAAAGCCTGCCCCCAAGCCGCCGCAGGCGCCCCAGCAGCCGGCGACCTGATCTTCGCGGTCGCGCGTTGATCGGGATGGCGGCGCAGCCGCCGCGACGCCATATTCGATTTCGACAATCGACCTCGCGACGCCATCGACGTTGTCGCGGGCCATGGGCCTCTCACGCCGGATCCGCCGCACATGATCGACCTGCACCGTGAAAGATCGTATCCCTCGCGCTTGCTGCGCACCGCCCTGTTGCTGCTCGCCGTCGCGAGCCTTGCGGGCGCTCCGGCGAGCTTCGCGCAGCATCGCGATCGGGCGCCGGCCGCGTCCACCGCCCCCCCGCATGCGGACAGCGCGCCCGCCGAGCGCAAGCTGCCGGCCGATGTGACGACCGATCAGACAATCGAACTGCCCGGCCACACGCTGCGCTTTCGCGCGACTGCGGGCTCGATCCCGCTCAACAACGGCGAGACCGGAGCGCTGCTCGCCGAGGTCGCCTATGTCGCCTATGTGGTGCCGGGTGAGGCGGCGCGCCCCGTGACCTTCGTGTTCAACGGCGGGCCGGGTGCTGC
This sequence comes from uncultured Pseudomonadota bacterium, assembly GCA_963703755.1. Taxonomy (GTDB): domain Bacteria; phylum Pseudomonadota; class Alphaproteobacteria; order Rhizobiales; family Xanthobacteraceae; genus JAVDCA01. The sequence goes on along the minus strand of CAVPGG010000056.1, from coordinate 35,432 downwards.
CTCGGCCTATCTCGACATCGGCGCGGTCGGCCCGTGGCGGCTGCCGCTGGCGCATTTCTCGGTGTCGGAGCCGCCCAAGCTCGTGCCCAACGCGGAGACCTGGCTCGACTTCACCGACCTCGTCTTCATCGATCCGCCCGGCACCGGCTACAGCCGCATTGCGGCGAGCGGCGAGGAGGGGCGCCGCCGTTTCTGGTCCGTCGACGGCGACGCCGAGGCCCTCGCGGTCGTCATCCGCAAATGGATCGAGCATGCGGGCCGGCAGCAGTCGCTCAAGTTCATCGCCGGTGAAAGCTATGGCGGCTTCCGCGCCCCCAAGGTCGCGCGCAGGCTGCAGGAGAACGGCACCGGCATCCGCGGTCTCGTGATGATCTCGCCGGTCATCGACTTCGCCAATCTCGGCGAGTCGCGTCACCTGCCGATGGGCTGGGTCAATCACCTGCCCTCGATGGCCGCTGCGGCGCTCGACGCGAAGGGGCAATTCAGCCGCGATGCGCTGCGCGACGTTGAACGCTACGCGGCCGGCGACTATCTGCTCGACCTGCTCAAGGGCGAGCGCGACGCCGCCGCGGTGGCGCGCATCTCGGCGCGGGTCGCGGCCTACACGGGCCTCGATCCAGCGCTGGTCAAGAAGCTCGCCGGGCGCATCGACAGCGCCACGTTCCAGCGCGAGTTGCATCGCGCGCAGGGATTGATCGGCAGCGCCTATGACCCGAACGTGACCGCTGCGGATCCTTATCCAACGTCGACAAATTCGCACTATTCCGATCCGGTGCTCGGCGGCACGCGCGCGCCGATCACGACCGCGATGACTGATCTCTATCAGCATGTGCTCAATTGGCGCGTGGACCGGCCCTACGAGTTGCTCAACGGGGAGGTCAGCTCGCATTGGGATTGGGGGCATGGTCAATCCCGCCCGCAGGCCGTCGAAGACTTGCGCGCCGACCTCGCCGACGACGCGATGGTGCGGGTGCTGGTGGTGCACGGCGCGAACGACCTGGTCGCGCCATATTTTGCCGACCAGCTCCTGCTCGACCAGCTGCCGGTCTACGGCTCGGCCGATCGCGTCAAGCTCGCCGTCTATGCAGGCGGCCACATGTTCTACGACCGCGACGCGTCGCGACGCGCGCTGCACGACGACGCGGCGGCGCTGTTCGCGGCGGCATCGAAGCAGCCCGCAAAGGGGGAGTAATCACCCGCCCGCGCTCTCGTACTCGCCGCTCAGCGCAAGCCACTGCTCCTCGGCGGCCGCGAGCGCCGCGGCCGCATCGGCGCGTTCCTTGGCGTGTGTCGCGACGCGCGCCGGATCGCGCTCGTAGAGCGTCGGGTCGGCGAGGGTGCGGTCGATCTCGGCGACACGCGTGCCCAGCTTCGCCATCTCGGCCTCGATCGCCGCGATGCGGCGCTTGAGCGGGGCGAGCTCGGCGCGCCGCTCGGCGGCGGCACGACGCGCCTCGCTGCGCGACGGTCGCGTCTCCGGCTTGGCACCACGTTCGCTCTCGTCCCGCGCGCGCCCGAGCACCAGCGCGCGATAGTCGTCGAGGTCGCCGTCGTAGGGCGTGACTGTGCCGGCCGCGACGAGCCACAGCCGATCGGCGCAGGCTTCGAGCAGATAGCGGTCGTGCGAGACCAGGATGACGGCGCCGGCGAAATCGTTGATCGCCTCGATCAGCGCGGCGCGGCTGTCAACGTCGAGATGGTTGGTCGGCTCGTCAAGCACGATCAGGTGCGGCGCCTCGAAGCACGCGAGCCCGAACAGCAGGCGCGATTTCTCCCCGCCCGAAAGATTGGCGACCGGCGTGTCGGCCATCTCGCCCGGAAAACCGATCGCGCCGGCGCGCGCGCGCATTTTCGCCACGGGCGCGTCCGGCATCAGCGCGCGCACGTGGTCGTAGGCGCTCGCGGCGGGATCGAGCTCGTCGAGCTGATGCTGGGCGAAATACGCGACCTTGAGCCGGTCCGCGCGGGTGATGCGGCCCTCGCTCGGATCGAGGCGGCCGGAGATCAGCTTGGTGAGCGTCGACTTGCCGTTGCCGTTGGCGCCGAGCAGCGCGATGCGGTCGTCGTTATCGATGCGCAGCGTGACGCGGCGCAGCACCGGCTTGCCGGGCTCGTAGGCGGCGGCGACGTTGTCGAATGCGACGATCGGCGGCGACAGCAGCCGCTCGGGATCGGGGATCACGATCTCGCGCACCTCGTCCGCCACCACGGCGGTGGGCGGCTCGAGCTTCGCCAGCAGCTTGAGGCGCGACTGCGCCTGGCGCGCCTTGGTCGCCTTGGCGCGGAAGCGTTCGACGAACGCGATGATGCGCTTGCGCTCCGCCTCCTGTTTCTTCGCGAGCTTCTGGTCGAGCATCTGCCGCTCGCGTCGCTGCCGCTCGAACGACGTGTAGCCGCCGCGGTAGAAGGTGAGGCGGCGGTTGTCGAGATGCAGGATCGAGTCGACCGCGTTGTCGATCAGATCGCGGTCGTGGCTGATCACGATCACGGTGCGCGGATAGCGCGCGAGGTGGTCCTCCAGCCACAGCGTGCCCTCGAGATCGAGATAATTGGTCGGCTCGTCGAGCAGCATGAGGTCGGGTTCGGCAAAGAGCACGGCGGCGAGCGCGACCCGCATGCGCCAGCCGCCGGAGAATTCGCGCACCGCACGCTGCTGGTCGTCATGCGAGAAGCCGAGACCCGCGAGGATCTCGGCGGCGCGCGCCGGCGCCGCATGCGCGCCGATGTCGGCGAGCCGCGTCTGGATCTCGGCGATCCGATGCGGATCGTGCGCGGCCTCGGCCTCGGCGAGCAGCGTGCTGCGCTCGCGGTCGGCGGCAAGCACAAGCTCGACGAGGCTTTCCGGCCCGTCCGGCGCCTCCTGCGGCAGGCGGCCGATGCGGGCACGCGCCGGCAGGATGATCGAGCCATGCTCGGGCGCCATGTCGCCCGCGATCGCGCGAAACAGCGTCGACTTGCCGGTGCCGTTGCGGCCGATCAGGCCGACGCGCGCGCCGTCCGGCACCTGCGCGGAGGCGCCTTCGAGCAAGCTGCGCCCCGCGATGCGCAGCGTGAGATCGTCGATGACCAGCATGCGCGCCGTATTGGCCGCCGGCGCGGGCGGATGCAAGCCCTAGCCGGCGGGGCGCGCCCACCGCGTTCGCGGGTAGCGGGCGGCCTCTTGCCGGCAACATCACCGTCATGCTGCGGCAGACCGGAACCTCGTGCTCAACCGCAGGATTAAGGAGTCGCCCGGACGCGCGTCGCGCGGGGAGGCGCAACCGACATCCGGGAAAACCTTGTCATCGCGTCATGGAGGAGACCATGAATAGACGCGCATTTCTGACGACAACGATGGCTGCCGCGGCGGCCGCGGGCGTGAAAGCCGCCTCTGCGGCGACAGTACCACCGCTTGGCCAAACGGGCGCTCCGCTCAGGGCGACGCAGCCGTTGCCTTTGGGGCCGCTGTCCGGCTCGGTCTATCCGGACCCACACCTGGAATCCATGGTGAAGCCCAATGAGCCGACGTTCGGCCCTGCGGGTTTCCCGGCCTTCGCCGGCACAATGGCCGTGGAGCGCGTTGCGACTGGATTCCGGTGGGCCGAGGGCCCGGTGTATTTCCCGGCGGGGCGCTACGTGCTGTTCAGCGACATTCCCAACAACCGCATCATGCGTTTTGACGAGGACGACGGTCACGTCAGCGTATTCCGCCAGCCGTCGATGAATTCGAACGGCAATACCATCGATCGCGAGGGGCGCCTGATCACGTGCGAGCACAGCGGCCGGCGAGTCACGCGCACCGAGCTCGACGGCTCGATCACGATCATCGCCGACGGCTACAACGGCAAGAAGCTCAATTCGCCCAACGACGTTGTGGTGGCCTCCGACGGCTCCATCTGGTTCACCGATCCGGTCTACGGCATCGGCGGCTATTACGAGGGCGTCAAGGCCGCGCCCGAACAGGACAAGCACAACGTCTATCGCGTCGATCCGAAATCCGGCAGCATCAAGGTCGTCGCGGACGATTTCGTCGAGCCGAACGGCATCGCGTTCTCGCCGGACGAGAAGAGGCTCTACATCATTGATACCGGGTTCACCGATGGGCCGCAGAACCCGTCGCATATCCGCGTCTTCGACGCCGATGTCGAGAACGGCAAAGTGTCGAACGGCAAGGTCTTTGCGGAAATGCCGAAGCCGAGCATCACCGATGGAATGCGTGCCGACCGGGACGGCCGCATCTGGTGCTCCGTCGGCTGGGGTGATCCGCACGAGAACGGCGTGCGCTGCTACACCGCCGCCGGCGAACTGCTCGGCAAGATCCACATCCCGGAAACAGTAGCCAATCTGTGCTTCGGCGGCCAGCAGCGAAACCGGCTGTACATCTGCGGGTCGACGTCGCTCTATGCCGTCTACACCAGCGCGCAGGGCGCCCTGAAGCCGTAAGCCAGCGCTCCGACAAGCGAAGGGCGGCGTTTCAAGTTGCTTGAACGCCGCCCTGGTTCTTGTCGAAGGCTCGGTCGACCGGATCAGGCGGCCGTCGCCAGGTCCTTGCCGTGGACGAGGTCGAAGCGGTCGGCGTTCATCACCTTGTGCCACGCCGCCACGAAGTCCTTCACGAACTTCTCCTGCGCGTCGGCGCAGGCGTAGACTTCGGCGAGTGCGCGCAGCTGCGAGTGCGAGCCGAAGATCAGGTCGACACGCGTTCCAGTCCACTTCACCTGCTTGGTCTTGCGGTCGCGGCCCTCGTACGCGCCGTCGGAGCCGGCCGGCTGCCACTCCGTGCCCATGTCGAGCAGGTTGACGAAGAAGTCGTTGGTGAGCTTCTCGGGCTGCTTGGTGAAGACGCCATGCTTGGACTGCCCGGCGTTGGCGCCGAGCACGCGCAGGCCGCCGATCAGCGCCGTCATCTCGGGCGCCGTCAGCCGCAGCAATTGGGCCCGATCGACCAGTGCCTCCTCGGGCACCATGAATTGCGGCTTGCCGCTGATGTAGTTGCGGAAGCCGTCGGCGCGCGGCTCGAGCGGCGCGAAGGACTCGACGTTGGTCTGCTCCTGCGATGCGTCCATGCGCCCCGGCGTGAAGGGGACCTTCACGTCGACGCCGGCGTCCTTCGCGGCCTTCTCGACCGCCGCGCAGCCGCCGAGCACGATCAGGTCGGCGAGCGAGACCTTCTTGCCGGCGTCCTTCTGGATCGCCTCGAGCTTCGCCAGCACCGTCTTGAGCTGCGCCGGCTGGTTGACCTCCCAGTCCTTCTGCGGCGCGAGGCGGATGCGCCCGCCGTTCGCGCCACCGCGCTTGTCGGAGCCGCGGAACGTCGAGGCCGACGCCCACGCGGTCGCGACGAGCTGCGACACCGACAGGCCCGACGCGAGGATCTTTGACTTGAGCGCCGCGATGTCCTGCTCGCCGATCAGCGGATGGTTCACGGCGGGGATCGGGTCCTGCCAGATCAGCGTCTCCTTCGGCACGAGCGGGCCGAGATAGCGCTGGATCGGTCCCATGTCGCGGTGCGTGAGCTTGAACCACGCGCGGGCGAACGCATCCGCGAACTGCTCAGGATGCCTCTGGAAGCGCCGCGAGACCTTCTCGTAGGCCGGGTCGAAGCGCAGCGAGAGGTCGGTGGTGAGCATGGTCGGCACATGCTTCTTCGACTTGTCGTGCGCATCCGGGATCGTCGCCTCGGCGCCCTTCGCCTTCCACTGCTGCGCGCCGGCCGGGCTCTTGGTCAGCTCCCATTCGTACTTGAACAGGTTGTCGAAGAAATGATTGCTCCACTTGGTCGGCGTCTGCGACCAGGTGACTTCCGGGCCGCCCGTGATCGCGTCGGCGCCCACGCCCGTGCGAAACTTGCTCTTCCAGCCAAGGCCCTGCTCTTCGATGGCCGCGCCTTCCGGCGCCGGGCCGAGGAGCGACGGATCGCCGGCGCCGTGGGTCTTGCCGAAGGTGTGGCCGCCGGCAATCAGCGCGACGGTCTCCTCGTCGTTCATCGCCATACGCAAGAAGGTTTCGCGGATGTCCTTCGCCGCCGCGACCGGATCCGGCTTGCCGTTCGGCCCTTCCGGGTTGACGTAGATCAGGCCCATCTGCACGGCGCCGAGCGGCTCCGCCAGCTGGCGCTCGCCGCTGTAGCGTTCGTCGCCGAGCCACGTGCCCTCGGGACCCCAGAAGAGCTCTTCGGGCTCCCACATATCGGCGCGGCCGCCGCCGAAGCCGAACGTCTTGAAGCCCATCGAGTTGAGGGCGACGTTGCCGGCGAGGACCATCAGGTCGGCCCAGGAGATCTTCCGACCGTATTTCTGCTTGATCGGCCACAGCAGCCTGCGCGCCTTGTCGAGGCTCGCGTTGTCCGGCCAGCTGTTGAGCGGCGCGAAACGCTGTTGCCCGGCGCCGGCGCCGCCGCGGCCGTCGGCGATGCGGTAGGTGCCCGCGCTGTGCCACGCCATGCGGATCATGAACCCGCCATAATGACCAAAGTCGGCCGGCCACCACTCCTGTGAGTTCGTCATCAAGGCGTGCAAGTCCTTGATCACCGCATTCAGGTCGAGGCTCTTGAATTCCTTGGCATAGTCGAAGCCCTTGCCCATCGGATCGGACAGGCTGGAATTGGTGTGAAGAACTCCGAGATTCAGCTGGTTCGGCCACCAGTCGCGGTTGGTACGGGCCCCGCTCGTGAACGGGCATTTGCCCGCGCTCTTGTCGTCCGTTTTCGCGTCCATGTCAGTCTCCGATCGTTATGCTTTTTTCCGGTTCCCTGGGGTCCGATATAGATCGACCAGCAACCCTTGGAAAGTGATCCAATCTCATGGCCGGCGCCAGGAAAGCGCTGGTCTCACGTCATGAAAATGCAAGCCTCTGAGCAAGTCTCAGGCAAGTCTCGGAAACGCAAGCCTCACTGGTTCCAGTCGACCGTGCCCTTTTCCCACTTGATGCGCACCTTGGCGCTCTTGCGCAGGTACTCGTTGAGCGCGACGAGCGGCTGCTTGTCGGGGTTGGCCTTGCAGAAGGTGAGCAGCATGTTGAGGATCTTGCTCTCGTCGAGCTGGCCCATGTCGACATGCTTGGAATTGGCCTCGACCAGCGAGATGTTGGCGGCGCTGATGTAGCCCTGCGCCCACGAATAGGCCATCAGGTTGACCGGATTACTAAGCCCTTCGCCGGGCTTAAGGTCGCCGGCGAGCCGCGCGCAGCTCGACGTGCCGATGCCTTGCGTGAGCAGCGGCTCGGCACGCGCGCCGGGTGCCTGCGCGCACAGCATGAGCGTGCCGCCGCACGCGAGCGCGATCCAGTTGAGCTTCATCGTCATGCTGGCCTCCATCCCGACTACACATTGGCGCATATCCCTATCGGCGAACCGGCGTCCACCCCGGATCAAGTCCGGGGCAGGGTTTCGCCGGGATATGCGCTCGCGATGACCGCGCGGTCCGCCGCCGCGCGTCGCCGTAACTACTTCACCCCGATCCGTTCCTTCCACATCCGCCATGGCCGGTCGAAATTGAGGTCCTTGCGGCCGGTGATCAGCGCGCATTCGCGCGGGTCCATGAAGGTGATCTCGCCGCCGAGTGCCATCGCCTGCGCCTGCAGCTTGGCGTTCACCTCGGTATAGATCGCGCGATAGACGGCCGTCATGATGTTGGGTCCGACGCACACATTGCCGTGCCCGCGCATCAGCGCGACGTTGTTCTTACCCAATGTCTCGGCGAGCGCGCGACCGTGCCGATTGTCGCGGATCAGCAGGTCGGTCATGCCGAAGCCGTCGCGAATCTCGAAGTTCGGCACGCCCTCGGCGAGGAACGCCGACATGTGGCAGATCGGCTGCAGCTTGACCTTGGGCACGACGGTGAACGGCACCACGGTCGGCGAATGGCTGTGCACGATCGCGCCGACGTTGGGGCGCGCCTTGTAGATCGCGCCGTGGATGCAGCGCTCGAGATACATGAGCCGCCCGCGCTGATCGACCGGGTTGGAATCGAGGTCGTACTCCATGATATCGTCGATCGTGATGACGGCGGGCGACAGCGAGCGCGACAGGAAGTAGCGGTCCGGTGCCTTGGGGTGGCGCACACTGCAATGGCCATAGCCGTCGAGCACGTCCTGATCGGCGCAGATGTGGTTGGCGTAGACGAGGTCCTGCAAGACCGACGGATCGACCGGCACGCCGGTCGCCGGCGCCATTGCCGGCGTCTTGCCGCCGGCTGCTGCTTGATCATTCATGCGCTTGTTCCATGAGGCACTTTCGACCCGCGGAACCTATCGAAACGGGGCCGCGAGGGAAACCCATGCCGGTAACCTGTACGGTGACCCCTCATACGCGTCTTGACGCGCGGAACCCCTGCTGCGGTGCGATCGTGTGGGTAGCCATGAGCAGTGCTCTGCGGCATAGTCGTGCAGGGTTCGACGGGCCGCTCGGGGAGCGTGGGCGGGGGGGGAAGAACATGCCAAGCTTCGAATTTGCCACCAACCAGGTCGCGCTGCCCGCGTGGGCGGCGGGTGCGGTCGTTGCGCTCTTCGTCGTGATCGCCGTGCTCACGCTGACACGCTCGGGCGCGAGCATCGCCGGCGCGCTCCTGCGCGTCGCGGTGGTCGCGGTCGGCTGCGCGGCCGCCTGGATGCTGATCCAGCAGGGCACGCTGCGCGATCGCGCGGCCGAGCGGCGCGCGCTCGACCGGCGCGTGGCCGAGCTGACCGCGCGCGCGGTGGTGCCCGGCACGGCGCTTGCCTGCCTCGATGCGGTCGCGGGCGACACGGTCGAGACCGCCTGCGAGAAGCAGGTATTCGCGAACCCCGAAGGGGTTGCTGCCGCCGTTTCTTACGTATCGGCACGGCTCACGCTCTTGGCTGACGCGGTCGACTTCGCCCGCCGCAGCGGCGAGCGCTACGAGGCCGGCCTTGCGACCATGCGGCTTTCGCTCGAGACCGACCGTTACGGTTTCGTTGCGCATGTGCTGTCGATGCGCGACAGCTGCACGCCGCTGCTGTGCGACAGCTACGCGCTGTTCAAGGATCCGGACCGCGTGCAGGCCAACCTGCGCGAGCGGCTCTACGAGCGCTATGTCGACCGCTATGCGCCCGAATGGGCCGCGCGGGCAGCGGCGCCCGCGGTCGCGGCGGCCGCACCCGGCAACGCCTATACGACCGCTTCCGGCCCGACGGTGCCGGCGCCCGCCCCGGTGCCGTCGAAATACGATTTCCCGTCGGCTGCCTCGATCCCGGCGGTGAGCATCATGACCGCCGAGCCGGGCACGTCGCCCGATCCGAAGACCGCGACGGCGCCGCCGCCTCCGCCCGCGCCGCCGCGCCGGGTCGTGCACGCGCCGCCGCGCCCGCCGGCGCGGCCCGCGACTGCTCCGCCGCAGCAGATCGCGCCGGCGCCATCCGCCTCGGCGGCTCCAGCCGCGCATTGAGGGTGCGGCGGGCGCAAAAAGCTGCTAGGCGAGCAGTCGGCATTTGATGCGGCCGGCTGTTTCTCTCTCATGTTCTCACTCCGTCCTGATCGCCAATCGCGGCGAGATCGCCTGCGCATCGCCCGCACGGCGCGTCGCATGGGGCTGCGCACCATCGCGGTCTATTCCGAGGCCGACGCGCGGGCGCTGCACGTGCGCGCTTGCGACGAGGCGATGCGATCGGCCGGCGCCGGCGGCCGAAAGCTATCTGCGCGGCGACAAGATCATCGCGGCCGCGCAAGCAGCGGGCGCCGACGGCTATCCATCCGGGCTACGGCTTCCTCTCCGAGAACGCGGAATTCGCGGAGGCCTGCGCGAGGCCGGCATCGTCTTCGTCGGGCCGCCGCCGGCGGCGATCCGCGCCATGGGCCTCAAGGACGCCGCCAAGGCGCTGATGCGAGAAGGCCGGCGTCCCGGTCGTGCCGGGCTATCACGGCGACGCGCCAGGATCGCCGATTTCCTGCAAGGCAAAGGCCTATGAGACCGGCTATCCGGTGCTCATCAAGGCGATCGCGGGCGGCGGCGGCAAGGGCATGCGGCGCGTCGACAAGCATGCCGATTTCGACGCTGCGCTCGCGGCGCGCGCAGCGCGAGGCGACGCGCGCCTTCGGCGATCCGCGCGTGCTGATCGAGAAATACGTCACCGCGCCGCGCCACATCGAGATGCAGGTGTTCGCGGATCGCGCACGGCAACATCGTCCATCTCTTCGAGCGCGACTGCTCGCTGCAGCGCCGCCATCAGAAGGTGATCGAGGAGGCGCCGGCGCCGGGCATGACGCCGGAGCTGCGCGCCACGATGGGCGACGCGGCGGTCGAGGCGGCGCGCGCGGTCGGCTACGTCGGCGCCGGCACGGTCGAGTTCATCGCCGACGGCGCGCGCGGGCTCAGGCCCGACGGCTTCTATTTCATGGAGATGAACACGCGGCTGCAGGTCGAGCATCCCGTGACCGAGGCGATCACCGGGCTCGACCTGGTCGAATGGCAATTTCGCGTCGCCGCGGGCGAGCAGCTGCCGCTCGACGCAGGCGCAGATCCGCTCGACGGACACGCGGTCGAGGCGCGGCTCTACGCGGAGGATCCCGAGCGCGGCTTCCTGCCCTCGACCGGGCAAGCTCGCTCGCGCTCGTGCTGCCGCCGGCGAGGGCGTCCGGGTCGATACCGGCATGGCGGCCGGCGACGAGATGACGCCCTTCTACGATCCGCTCATCGCCAAGGTGATCGCGCACGCGCCGACACGCGAGGCGGCTCTCGACCGCCTCGCGGCCGCGCTCGAGCGCACGGTCGTCGCCGGCATCCGCAGCAATGCGGGGCTGCTCGCCTCGCTCGCGCGTGCCGACGCGTTTCGTGCCGCCAGGTTCGACACCGGCTTCGTCGAGCGCCACGTCGCTGCGCTCGGCGCCGCGGCGCCCGACCATGCCGCTGCCGCCGCCGGGGCGCTCCATCTTCTCAACCGGGACGCGGCGCGGAACGCCACGGATGCCACGATCGAATGGCCATCGCCGTGGGATGCGCATGATGGTTTCCAGCTGTCCGGCCGGCGCGAGACCACGCTGCCGCTCGAGGTCGACGGCGCCGCCGCGACCGCGACCGTGCGCTACCGCGCGGGCGCGGCGCTCGTCACGGTCGACGGCGCCCTGCCGGCATCCGACGTGAGCCTGATCGACGGCGGCGACGCGGTCTATGTGGTGCGCCGCGGGCGCCAGACGGTGGTGCGGCTGCGGGCGCTCGATCCGTTCGACGCGGCGCACGCGGGCGAGGGCGGGCGCGTCACGGCGCCGATGCACGGCAAGATGATCGAGGTCCTGGTCGCGGCCGGCGACACGGTGCGCAAGGGCCAGCGCCTCGCCGTGATCGAGGCGATGAAGATGGAGCACGCGCTCGCGGCGCCGAGCGACGGCACGGTCGCGAATGTGCGGGTAAGCGCCGGCGACCAGGTCGCCGAGGGCGCACTGGTGATGACCATCGAGAGCTAGGTCTTGAGGCCGAGCCGCGCGATCTCGGCGCTGTTGAATTGACGCCGCTTCACGGCGTAGACGCCGTGCCGACCGTAGAGCTCAGCGACGGGCAGCATCGACAGCTTCGAGCTGACGACAGCGTCGTAGGCCGGCCGCATGTCGTGCCAGCAGCCGCTCGGCAGCTCGGCGAGCGTCACCTCCCACCATTGGTCCTTGAGAAAATGTGCCTGGAGCAACGGTCCGAGCTCGCGCATGCGATGTGCGCGCTCGCGCGTCGCGGCGGCGTCCTCGTCGCGTCGCCGCTGCCCGTATCGCTTATAGAACTTGTTCCGGCGCAGGATGCCGGTGCGCGGATCGACATAGAGCTCGGCCTCGCATTCCTGCAGCGGCGCCGGGCTGCGGTACCGCATGGCCCACACCTCGCCATCGCGGATCGACGTTCTTGGTCGCGACCATGTCGAGCACGTGGCCGAGCACGTGCCGCTGCGCCGGGTTGGCCGCCTTGATGTTTGCGGAAATCTCCGACCAGACCTTGCTCCAGGGCCGATTGACCTGCCGCATCAAGTAGCGCTTGAGCGGGCCGAGCAGGTCGCTGAACTCCTTGGTCTGCTTGTTCAGGCCTGCGGCCCGTCCGTGGCCGATGCGCAAGGGCAGGGATTCGGGGTCCTGAACGCTCGTGCGCTTGGGATCGACCCGGCGCAGACGGCGGACATGGCGCATCCGGCTGCCCCGGCGGGGTCGCTCGATGATCACCTCGTGCATATCGTCGCGCATGGCAGCGCCGCGGATTGGCAACGTTGAAAGGGGCGGCTATCCACCGCAAATCTGTGTCCGAAGTTCGCCGCCGCCGCCGCGGTCGGGTAGAAAATCCTCATGTCCTTGAATCTCATCAAGCTGTGTGTCGGCGCGGACTCGGTCCAGGACCTGGAAGTCTGGATCAAGCAGAAGCTCAAGGCGCTCAAGAAGGGCGCCAAGCGCGAGCACATCCACACCACCCGCATGGCGCCCAAGCGCGCCGACGAGCTCACCGACGGCGGCTCGCTCTACTGGGTGATCCGCGGGCAGATCATGTGCCGCGAGAGGATCGCCGCGATCCGCCCGTTCGTCGACAAGGAGGGCGTCGGGCGCTGCCGGATCGTGATGGTGCCGAAGGTGATCCTGGTCGAGCCGCGACCGTTCCGCGCCTTCCAGGGCTGGCGCTACCTCCAGCCGAAGGACGCGCCGCGCGACCTCGACCGTGCCGCGCCCGGCGCGCGCGACATGCCGGAGGGCCTGCGGCGCGAGCTGACCCAGCTGGGGCTGTTGTAGGCGCGACCCGGCGCGCGGGACCGCCGGAACCATGCGCAAGAACAAATGCGCGAGAGCGATCTTCACTCCTACCCCTTTATTCGGCGCATGTTCTGCTCGGAGAACCGGCGTCTATCCCGATCATCGCCGGGTAAGCCTCGGCGGAGGCGAGCGCGCGGAACGCGAGTGGCCGACTAGGCGACCCTGAGAGCTTCCACCGACGCCGATCAGCGATCGACTGGCCTCAGTCGTTGCCGCAATTGCTCGGTATCGATCTTGTAGTCCCAATAGTCGAGCAGGGCGTCGCGGTTGAGCGCAATGAAGCGGCGTGCCTCGTCGAGCAGCCAGGGCGGAACGTCGCCAGCCGCAACGGCCCCGTCGGCGATGGCTATCGACGCCGTTTGCGAGCGAGGATCCACGCCATCCGGCGGATCGAGCGCGATCTTGATGCGGGCGGCGTCTCGGGTATTGCCCTTCGGCGAGATGAAGATGGTGTTCGTGACGCCGGTGACGTTCTTGCGGTAGGTGACCGTCTCTTCGAGCAGTTCCTCCTCTACACGGCGGTTCTGCCGCCATCGACCGGCACGATCGCACCGTGAATGAAACTGGCGCGGTCGCTCGCCAGGAACACGATCGCGTCGGCGATTTCCTCCGGCGCAGCCGGACGCCCGGCCGGCGCTTGCGCCGCGAGCTGTTGCAGCGCATCGCCCATCGCGGCCGTCCCTTCCGTGCGGGTGGGTCCGGGACTGACCGCATTCACACGGACTCCGTTGCGGCCATATTCGGCCGCCCAGGCTTTGGTCAGCAGATTGATGGCAGCCTTGGTCGATCCATAGAGGCTCATGCCCGCTGCGCCGTAGTCGGCCACCATCGTCGAGACGTTGACGATTGCGCCTTTGCGTCGCTGCGCCATCAAGGGGGCAAGCTCGGCGACGAGAAAGTACGGCGCCTTCACGTTGAGCGCATAAACGTCGTCGAACGACGCCTCGCTCGTTTCGTGCGTCGGGCCGAACGGAAATACGCCGGCGTTATTGATCAGGATGTCGACATGGCCGTTTCCCAGCTCGACTGCCTTTCTGGCGATCGCACGAGCGCTCGCGGCGTCGCGCAGATCGGACGAGATGAAATCGGCTTTTCCACCCGCCGCTCGTATTTCGGCAATCGTCCTTTCCCCGCGTTCCACGTTGCGGCCCACGACGACGACATGGACGCCTGACTGCGCCAGCTTGTCGGCTGCCGCGCGGCCGATTCCGCTGGTTGCTCCGGTGATGAGGGCTGTCGTCGCCATTGGCGCACTCCTTCTCGCGTTCCCTTCAACCGCCAGCCTCCTGGTCAGCCGCGAAAGAAAATGACCCCGAAGGGGCATGCGCAGTAGACGCGCGCCGCGTATCTGACTTATACGCCACACGCATGAGTGACCGGCTCCGTGAACTGACCGCCTTCGTCCGCGCCGGCGAGACCGGCAGCTTCTCCCGCGTCGCGCGCGAGCTCGGGGTGTCGCAGCCGTCGATATCGCGCATGGTCGCAAGCCTCGAGGCGCGGCTGGGCGTCAAGCTGCTCTTGCGCACCACGCGGCACGTCGCGCCGACCGACGCCGGCCGGGTATTTCTCGAACGGGCGCGGCAAATCCTCGGCGATCTCGACGATGCCGAAAATGCCGCGCGCGGCGGGGACAGCCTGCGCGGGACCTTGCGGGTGGCGCTATCGGTGGCTTTCGGCATTCGTGAAGTCATCCCGCGTCTGCCTGGTTTCGCGCAGCAGCATCCGAAACTGGGCATTGAGCTCATGATGTCCGACCGGACCGAGGACCTGATCGCCGAAGGCGCCGACATGGCCCTGCGGCTCGGCCCTTTGGCCGATTTCGGATTCGGCGCGCGGTTGCTGGGCAAGGCTCCGCGCCTGGCGATCGCCTCGCCTGCCTACCTTGCGCGCCGGGGAACGCCGCGAACGCCCGCCGACCTTGCCGCGCATGACTGCATTCTCGGCCCGGGTCTCTCCGGTCGAACCGGCTGGAGTTTCACGCGTTCGGGGCGGGCAACATCCGTCGCCGTGGAAGGATCCATAAAGGTCGCCTCGGCCGACGGCGTCGTCGCCTGCGCCAAAGCCGGGCTCGGAATAGCGCTTGCCTCGCGATGGATGTGCCGGGCCGAGCTCGAGGCTGGCGAGGTCGTCGCGATCCTGTCGGATCATGAGCTTGATTGGGTCGAGTTGCACGCCGTCAACCCGGGCGGCCGCCGACCCTCGCTCAAGGTACGAGCCTTTTCCGATTACTTGGCGGCTCAGCTCATGCGCAACAATGAAGGCGGATGAGGCGCACCTTACATTTGGTGCGGCGAACGGCAGGACAAGCAGACAGGATCGGAGCCGATCGCGTCAGGCGCCCGGGTCTTCCGCATTCGGATAGAACAGCTGCTGGCCGTTGATCTTGTAGCCGGCGATCGCGCGTTGGCCCTCGGGCGAGACCAGCCAGTCGATGAATTGCTGGCCGAGGTCCCGCTTCACGTTCGGGTGCCTGGCTGGGTTCACCAGAATCACGCCGTATTGATTGAACAGGCGCCTGTCGCCTTCGACCAGGACCGCGAGGTCGCCGCGGTTCTTGAACGCGAGCCAGGTGCCGCGATCGGATAGCACATAGGCATTCGACGCCGACGCCATGTTGAGCGCCGCGCCCATGCCCTGGCCGATCTCCTTGTACCAAGGGCCTTTGTCGCGGGCGATGTCGACGCCGGCGAGCTTCCACAGCGCAAGCTCGGCGATGTGCGTGCCGGAGCGGTCGCCACGCGACACGAAGGGGATCGACTTGGCCTTGAGCGTCTGCAGCGCGGTGAGGACATCCTTGCCTTTGATCCCGGCCGGATCGCCTTTCGGGCCGACCAGGACGAAGTCGTTGTACATCACGGGATAGCGCTTCACGCCAAAACCTTCGGCCAGGAACTTCTCCTCGGCCGACTTGGCATGGACGAACACGACATCGGCATCGCCGCGCCGCGCCGTGTCGAGCGCCTGGCCGGTGCCCTGCGCCAGGACCTTCACGTCGATGCCGAGCTTCTGCTTGACGATCGGCAGCAGGTAGCCGAACAGGCCGGAATCCTGCGTCGACGTGGTCGAGGCGACGACGATCGATTTATCCTGCGCAATGGCTTGCGCGCACGGCAACGTTGCCGCCGAGATCAGCACGGCGATCACAGGTGCCTTGATGGACCACCGCGTCATGGCAAATCTCCTCTGCGTGTCGTCAAATCGCCTATGCGCTCTCACCAGTGGCCGGTCAAGCGGCGTGCGACGAAGAGGCTCAAGCCGCTCACGATCATCGACAGCAGGATCAGCACGATCCCCAAGGCCAGCGCGAAGCTCAGGTCGCCCTTGCTGGTCTCCAGCGCGATCGCGGTCGTCATGGTGCGCGTAAAGCCGCGGATATTGCCGCCGACGATGATGATGGCGCCGACCTCGGCGATCGCCCGGCCGAACGCGGCGAGGAATGCGGTGAGCAGGCCGTCGCGCCCGATCGACATGATCGGAGCCATGGCGCGCAGGCGCGAGGCGCCGTCGACCAGGAGGGCGTCGCCGTAGGACGCCCATACGTCCACCATCATGCGATGGACGAGCGCGACGACGATCGGCGTTGCGAGGATCGTCTGGGCAATGACCATTGCGGCCGGCGTGAACAATATCCCGAACGACCCGAGCGGGCCGGAACGCGACAGCAGCAGGTAGACCGCGAGGCCGACGACCACCGGCGGCAAGCCGAGCAGCGCGTTGGCAACGATGACGAAGGCACCGCGGCCGCGGAAGCGATAGACCGCGAGCGCGGTGCCGAGCGGCGCGCCGATCAGAAACGCGCAGATGCTCGCCGTCAGGCTGACGGCGAGTGACAGGATCACGATCCCGCGCACCTCGGCGTCGAGGTGGACGATCAGGAGGGCCGCGGTGCGCAGAGCTTCGGTGAAATCGCTCATCTCGCCATTTGTACCGCGTGAGGAGGCGAAACGGCAAAGCGGCTGATTCACCTAGGCGTGTATCTCCGTCCCGACCTTCTCGCCGGCCAGTGCACGCGTGAGATTGCCCGGCACGAGCCCGTTGACGATGCGGATGCGTCGCACCTGCTTGGCCTTGGTCAGCAGCGTGAGCACCACCGGCTCGATCGGCAGGCTCGCGAGGTTCATGTCGAGGAGCTCGGCGGCGCCGATCTCGGCGATGAACCTGGCGTCGGGGTGTGTCTTCGGATCAGCCGTATAGAGGCCGTCCACGTCCTTGAGCAGGATGGCGCTGCGGGCGCCGAAGGCCTCGGCGACGAGGTAGGAGCCGGCGTCGCTGCCGTGCGGCGGGAGCTTTCCGAGCGCGGGCGGGTGCTCCCACAGGTCGTAGGGCGGGATGCCGTTGAAAACGGCGCCGCGCGCGGCGGCGAGCATCGCGGGCAGGAGCTGCACGATGAACGGCGCCTCGAGATAGACGAACCCGTGCGCGGCAAGCAGGCAGGACACCATGTAGGCATTCTGCGCCGAGGATTTCGCCGCCAGCGTCGCGAGCGCGCCTGTCGGCAGGCCGAGGTCGAGGCCGACCGAGAGGATGTGGCGCGCGCGCACGCCCGGGCCGACGCCGACCACCTGCGTGTGCGTTGCCTGGTTGGCGACGATCTCGTCGAGCAGCGGCATGAGCGCCTTGTGGCCGCGGTCCATGATCGAGAGGCCGCCGATCTGGATGACGTTAAGGGTGGGCAGGATCGCGCGCACCGGCGACTCGGTCGCCGCGATCACGCTCTTGTCCATCAGCGACTCGCGCATGAGGCGCGAGACGACGTGCCGGGCGCCGGGCGAGATGTCGTTCATTGAACGCCTCCGCGCTCGGCGTTGTAGATGACCGTGCCGACGGGCGCGCCGTCGAGCGCGGCGGTGAGCTGGCCGGGCTTGAGGCCGTTGACGAACTGGATCTCGGCGATGTTGCGCGCCCTGAGCATCAGGTCGAGCACGGCGCGCTCGACGACGAGGTCGTCCAGGTCGCGTGCGAGCAGCTCCTGCACGCTGATGCGCGGCACGTGGGTCGCGCTGCGGTCCTTCTTGGGATCGGCGGTGTAGAGGCCGTCCTCGTCCTTCACGTAGATCATCTTGCGCGCGCCGAACACCTCGGCGATGAGAAAGCAGCCGGTGTCGGTGCGCTCGGGCGGGATGCGGCCGACCGTCGGGTTGTGCTCCCACAGCTTGTAGGGCGGCATGCCCTGGCAGATCACGGCGCCACGCTCCATCAGGTAGTGCGGCAGCGACGCAAAACCTTCTGGCTCGATGAACGCGATGCCGTGCCGGGCGAGCAGGTATTGCAGCATCTGCGCGTTCTGCCACGCCACCGCGGTGCCGAGCACGGTGAGCACGCCGGTCGGCAGGCCGAGGTCGATCGCCAGGCTGTAGACATGGCGCGCGCGCGTGCCGGCGCCGGTGCCGAGGATCATCTTGTGGCGTTTGAGGTTGGCGACGATCTCGTCGACCACCGGGCCGACCGCGCTGCGGCCGCGGTCCATGATGCTCTGGCCGCCGATCTTGACGACGTTGACCCAGGGCAGGATCGCGAAGTTGGGCGTCGCCTCGGTGGCGCGCTGGATCGCGGCGTCGTTGAGCGAGCCGGCGATCAGGCGCTGGCCGAGATCCGTCAGCACCGTGTTGTCGGTCGGCTCAGGCATGCGGGTCTCCGGGGGTAAACTGGAAAATCTGCAGCTCGAACGAATGCGGCTCGTGGGTGCGGGCGTCGAGCGAACCGAAGGCCGTGCCGGCCCAGTCGGCGAGGCGTTGCAGCGCCGCCTCCTGGATCGCTTCGGGCAGGGCCGAGAAGCGCGCGCCGGTGCGGTGGCGATCGATGAAGGCGCGCGCGTTGCGCTCGGCATTCCACGTCGCGGCGACGACGCGCCTCTGATGTTGCGCCTGCGTCGCGAGCCAGCGCTGGGCGTCCTCGCGCGTATTCTTCGCCTCGTGTGTCACGCCGAGCTCGCGCAGGATCAGCGCGAGCCGCTCGCGCAGGCGGGCGTCGACGCCATCCGCCGGCGCGACCGCGCGGCCGAGGATGAGCGCGCCGGACGGCCGCAGCACGCGCCGCGCCTCGCCGAGCACGCGGCGCCAGCCGCGCATACCGCCGAATACCTGGATGAGCAGCACGGCGTCGAAGGCTGCGTCGCCAAAGGGGAGGCGCTCGCCGTCCGCCTGGGCGAGCGCGGGCGCGTGGCCGTCCGCGCGCGCCGCGAACTCGCGCAGCATGCCGGGCGACAGGTCGACGCCGACATAGTCGTCGCCGGCCGCCACGAAGGTGCCGCCAATGCGGCCGGTGCCGGCACCGAGGTCGAGCAGGCGCGGGGAGGGGGCCGGGATGGCGCCGAGGATCGCGGCGCGGATGGCCGGCGGCACGCGGTCCGGCAAGGCGCGGTGGCGGTCGAAGCGCGCGGCGGATGCGTCGAAGCCGGGCGATGCGGCGCCGTCGGATCTCGACAGGCTCGGCGCGGCGGTAGGCGCAGGGGCACGCATTACTTCAAATCCCTTGCCTCGCGAGCACGCACAAAGCTTGCTGCGAGCAAGCGTGAGCGCCCCCACCCCTAACCCCTCCCCGCCACTCGCCTCGCTCGCGGGGGGAGGGGAACGCAACGCCTGTGCACGCCGCATCAGGATCGCAATCAGCTCAATGATGCGACATCAGCATCGGGACGTGCACATTGAGCGGCTGCAGCTCGACGATCGTCATCATGCCGCGGTCCTCGTGCGCCAGGATATGGCAGTGGATCACGTAGTTGCCGGGATAGTCGACGAAGCGGCTGCGCATCATGAAGTAGCCCGGGACCTGCACGTTCTTGCTGGTGTCGTTGCTCATCACGGCGCCGGTCGGGATGGGGAAGACATCCCACCAGATGCGCGGCGCGGTGCCGACCACGTTGTGGCAGTCCTTCCAGGTGGCCTGGTTGGTGAGGTCGAGCAGGCACTGCACCGACGAGTCGACGTACTTCTTCGGGTCGGCCACGTATTTGGCCACCGTGCCGGCGGTCGGCGAGCGCACGACGGCGTTGGGATCGAACACCTCGGTGATCTGGAACGGGTTGAGGTGGATGTGGAACGGGTGCGAGATCGGCGGGCCGAACGTGTAGTTCATGATCTTCCACTGCTCGACCGTGTTGAGCGTCACGACCACGGGCGGCGCGTCGTCGTCGAACTTGTGGCCGTTGATCGTGTGCTGGGCGAAGGGCGGGCCGTTGCCGGTCGCGAACTTGATCTCGCGCGGATCCTTGAGGGTAGGGCCGATCTCCTCGTCGGTGATGTTGGTCAGGAACGCGGGCGGTTGCGGCATGGCGGGGATGAACTGCGAGCGCGGGTCGGTGCTCGGCACCGGCGCGCCCTCGCGCACGCGGATCTGCAGCAGGACCACCGGGATCGCCGAGGTGAGGTCGGACGGATCGACCTCGTGCTGCACCATCACGGGATAGATGCCGGGTGTCGGCGGCGCCTGCACCAGCAGGTCGGCGCGATTGCCGGAGGCGAGCAGGATCGCCTTGTTCTGGCTCGCCAGGTAGTTGTTGTTGGCGAACTGGACGCCGTCCTGGGCGATCTGGCGGATGTTGAAGCCAGGCGGGAAGCCGCGCAGGAACATGCCGCTGCGGCCCGAGCCGTTGACGATGCGCCACATGTGCACCTCGCCGGGCATCATCTCGACGATCGGCTGGGCGCGGCCGTTGACCGAGAAATCCGGGCCCTTGTCGTTCTGCCCGGCGCCGCCGGCGGCGGCGCGCTTGAGGTTGGGCTGCACGCCGATCTGGTTGATCACCATCACGGGCGCAGAGCGGGTCCAGCCAGGGCCGTAGAATGTATTGAGCTGGTCGTCGTAGGACGGCCCCTCGATGATGAAGGCGCCGACCATGCCGTTGGCGACGTCGATCGCGGTCGAGCCGTGCTTGTGCGCGTGATACCAGTGCGTACCGGGCGCCTGGCCCATGCGCACGCCGCTCGGCGGTGGGAAATTCTGCGACGTGTAGACGGGCAGCTGGAAGCAGTACGGATAGGCGCCGACGTAGAACTGCGGCCATTGGCCCGCCTGCGCGACCTTGCGGTTGGCGGCCTGGTCGGCGGGGCCGAGCAGGCCCATCTGCGTGCTGGTCCAGGTGCCGGCCTGCGTCCACGGACCGAGCGGCGCCTGGGTCCAGTTGCTCGGCCATTCGGCGAGCTGGTTGCCGCGCAGATGCTCCTCGCATGCCCGGAAGAAGGCATCGAACTGCGTCTTGTAGGTCTGCGGCCCGATGGTGGGCTGGCCGTCGACGCGCGGCGAGGGCCGCAGCTCGAGGAAGACGTTGTCGGCGGTGCCGTTCGTGTTGGTGTGCGAGCCGTGGAAATGGATGTTGCCGCTGCTCGATCCGTGAAAGCAGTCGGGGAATCAATCGCCGAGCACCTGCGGATTGACGCTCTTGTAGGGATATCCGGCGGTGCCGCCTTGGCCGACATTGACGATGTCGCAGCCCTGGGCGGTGTCCTTCACGCCTTGATTTTCGCTGGCGCCGAACTTCGCGGGATCGAGCTGGTTGACGAAGGTGAGCTCGACGATGTCGCCGACGCGGGCGCGTAGGGTCGGCCCGGGCAGCGGGTCGGGCAGATTGGGGATCGCGAAGGGGCTGGGCTGCAGGGGGTAATTGGGAGTGAGCGCGCGGAACGCGCGCACGTTCTGCGGCAGGCACTGATAGATGGCGCCGGGCGTGCCGGGCGGCACGGCGGCGCCGTTGAGCGTCGGGATGCGGAAGATCATGCGCTCCTGCACGTCCTGCAGCATGATGGTCCCGCGCAAAACGCCATCCCGCGCGATGATCTCGGGAATCTTGACCAGCGGCTGGCTGATCGGCAGGCAGTCGAGCGCATGCGCGGCGGGCATCTGCGCCAGCAGCGCGGCGAGCGCGACCGGTGCTGCCGCGCACCAGCGGCGCAGTGGGGTGCGCAAAACTCTTATGGGCCAAAATTGTTCAGGGGACTTGACTTGCTCGCAGCCGAGCGGCTTCGCGCGATCGTAGGTCATGACATCCTCGCTCATATAGCGTGAAGTCGTATGTCAATTCGCCACCCGGGCCGCTTGGTCCACGCCTGGACGCGCGGCCCGCGGCGGCGTCGATCAGACCGACGGCGTGTCGGCGGATGATTGGCCGAACGGCACGACGACCAGGCAGGCGCGCTCGTTCGGATGGATGCGGCAGCAGTACCAGATGGTCGTGCCGGTCGCGGCGCCGACGTTGTAGTCATCCGACGAGGTCGCGGGCTTGATGCTGCCGGAGACGAGCACCGGGCTGCCCGGCGGCAGCGGGATCGCGGGCGCCGCGTTCTGGCTCGCGAGCGGCCAGGGCCAGTGGTCCGCGTTAGTGGTGTTGTTCCAGCTGACGAGATCGCCCTGCTGGACGTCGAAGCTGCCGGGTTTCGCGCCCGGCACGTCGCCGACAAATTGGGCGAGTCCGCCCGGCTTTTTCGAAGCAACGATCTTGATCGACCAATCGGGCATCGCGGCCTCCCGTCATTGGCCGCGATGATCGCAGAACATCCTAGAGTCGTCCAGCGGGGTTCGGCAGCCATTGCGAGTATCCCGCGAAAGTTTGGCGGGATACGCGCAACTCACGCCACCAGCTCGGTCACCTCGCCACCATTCGTTCGCCCCTGCGCGCGGTATTGCCCGATCTTCTCCAGCAGCGGCGCCTCGGAGACCGAGTAGAGCACCGCGTCGTCCTTGCTGGTATTGACGTGGCGCCGCCACAAAAAATTGGGCGCGACGAACATGTCGTTGCGCGTCCAGTCGAAGCGCTGGCCGGCGATCTCGGTCGCGCCCGCGCCCTCCATGCAGACATAGAAGGTGCTGGCGGTCTCGCGTTTCCACTGCGTCGCCTCGCCGGGACGCAGCAGCTGCGCGCCATACGCGAGGGTGGGGAACACCGGCGCGCCGGTCACCGGATTGACGAAAGCGAGCGTGATGCCCTCGTACGGATCGCCCATCTCGTTGCCGAGCTTCTTCAAAGCCGCGCGCACGTCGGCGCCGCGGTAGTGGATCATCGGGTTGGCGCCACGGCCGATGCCGCGCTGGTGCGACACGAAGCCGGGCATCAGGCCGCCCTGGCCGTAGAGCCGGTGCGAGTAGCCGCTGGCGTGCTTCGGTGCCTGGGCGCGCGCGTTGGAGAGCTTGCCGCCCTCGTACTCGTCGTCGAGCCACAGGCAGTCGAGATACTCGATCAGCGGGAAGTCGAGCACGTCGATCCACACCACCGGCGTCGCGCCGTCATTGCCGTGGTCGTGCCAGGTGCCGTGCGGGGTGAGAATCAAGTCGCCACGCGAAGCCTCGCAGCGCTCGCCCTCGACCGTGGTGTAGCCGCCGTTCTCCGACAGGATGGTGCGGCTCGCATTGGGCGTGTGGATGTGCACGGGCGCGACGTCGCCCGGATTGTAGATCGACACCGCGCAGCGGATCGTGCTGGTCACCTGCAGGCGGCCGCCGAAGCCCGGGTTGGTCAGCAGGAACTGCTGGCGCTCGGCGAACTCGATCGGGGAGACGTCGGACGTGCGGGCGATCTCGGCGATGCGGTCGAGGTAGGGGCCGATCTCCTGCCACTTCCAGCGGTGCGCCGCGGCCTTCACCTGCGCCTTGCCGACGCGGCCGCCGGCAAGCTGGCCGGCGTCCTCGATGCCGGTGTCGCGGAACCAGGGCCGCTGCGCCGGCGAATTGGCCTGGGTGCGCAGCCAGATGTTGAGCGGGCCGGCCTCGGCGTTGAGCGCTTCCATGGCGGCGCGCGCGTCGACCTTCGTGGGGGCCTTGGCTTTGGGCTCGGGCTTTTTATGGCTGAGGGTGGCCATGGCGATCCTCCGATCGATGAAGTTCAAGCAAGTCTGCCCCGATTTGGCCGGCGTTTCCAGCCGCGCTGGCGCTCTTTCGCCGGGCATCGTCGTGATATGATGAAGCAATCGCAAGGAACGCGCAGGAAAGCCCGATGATCATCAACAAGCAAGAAGACGTGACCCCAGCCGTGCTCGCCGAGATCGCGCGTGCGCCCGATCCGCGCTTCCGCGAGATCATGTCGGCCTTCGTGCGCCACCTGCACGATTTCGCCCGCGAGGTGCGGCTCACCGAGGAAGAATTCCAGAAGGCGGTCGGCTACATCGTCGCGCTCGGCCAGAAGACGACCGACAGCCACAACGAGGCGGTGCTGATCTCGGGCTCGCTCGGCTTCTCATCCCTGATCTGCCTGCTCAACAACGGCAACCGCGGCACGACCGAGACCACCGCCAACCTGCTCGGTCCGTTCTGGCGGCCGGAGGCGCCGCGCATGCCGAACGGCGCGACGCTGATCCGCTCGCCCACGCCCGGCGTGCCGACCTTCGTCAAGGCCTGGGTCAACGACAACCAGGGCAACCCGGTGGAGGGCGCCGACGTCGACATCTGGCATTCGTCGACCGAGGGCTACTACGAGAACCAGGATCCGGTGCAGGCCGACATGAACCTGCGCGGCATCTTCACCACCGATAAGGACGGCCACATTCATCTCCGCACGATCAAGCCGTCCGGCTATCCGATCCCGGTCGACGGCCCGACCGGCGACCTGCTGCGCGCGCAGGGCCGCGCCAACTTCCGGCCCTCGCACCTGCATTTCCTGATCTACAAGCCGGGCTTCAAGACGCACATCTCGCAGGTCTACTCGGACGACGATCCGCACCTCGAGACGGATTCGCAGTTCGGCGTGACCCGCCGGCTGATCGGGCACTACCAGCTGCACGAGAACGAGCCGGCGCCGGCGCCCGACGTGAAGGGCCCGTGGTATTCGCTCGAGTACACGTTCGAGATCGAGCCGGGGATCGCGAAGATGCCGCGGCCGCCGATCACCGCGAAGGCGAGGGGGGAGCGACCGCAGATCGAGAGGTTGAAGCGGGCGTAGGGGGCTGCCGTCATTGCGAGCGGCGCGTAGCGCCGCGAAGCAATCGCGGTCGGCATGTATCTGCGGATCGAGATTGCTTCGCTTCGCTCGCAATGACGATGTGATGTTTCAAGGCGCAGGATGCGGTTTCGGATCGACGTGAACACGCTGGACGGAAAGCTGTCCTATGAGCGGGATTCAGCCACCGACGCGCTGACGGTCGCGGAGGGCGGCAAGGAAAGCCTTGGGGTCACGATCGTGGATACCGCAGAGGGCAAGGCATACAGCCCAGAGGAATTCAGGAAGCGCTTCGGGCATTGATGCTGCGGGTCGAGTGGCTGAAGAGAGTGTAACGACTGTCA
Source organism: uncultured Pseudomonadota bacterium (assembly GCA_963703755.1). Classification (GTDB taxonomy): domain Bacteria; phylum Pseudomonadota; class Alphaproteobacteria; order Rhizobiales; family Xanthobacteraceae; genus JAVDCA01. Next base: position 10,525 of record CAVPGG010000056.1, on the reverse strand, counting down.
TCGCAACATAGCGCGACCTCATGGTGAGGAGCGCCGCGCAGCGGCGCGTCTCGAACCATGGGCCGCGGGTGCAAGCGGCACCTCAGCGGCCGCCCTCGTCCTTCGAGACGCGCTCGCGCGAGGGCGCGAGCGCTCCTCAGGATGAGGCGGAGCGACGTAGTCGGGTCAGATCACCAAGAACAAATCCGTGTCGCCGGTCTTTTCCCCCACCGCGGTGATCAGCGCGTGGGCCTGGCCGCGGTGGTGGGTCTGGTGGTTGAAGAAATGCGTCACCAGCATCATGCGCGGCTGATGCAGCTCCTTTCCTGCCGACTGGCTGAACCAGACCATGTCGCCGGCGAGCCAGGCGTCGTCGACGCGCGCCGCCCAGGCGCTGATCTTGGCGTCGGCCTCGGCGCGCCGGCGGCTCAGCTCGGCGAAGTCCTCGATCATGCCGGCGCTCTCCTTCTGCTTCACGGGCGGCGGCGTCCAGCCGTCGAAGCGCGACATCCAGATCTGGTCGCCCCACAGGATGTGGCACAGCGTGCCGTGGATCGACCCCCAGAAGGCGCCGCGCGGCGAGCGCCGCTCGGCGTCGGAGAGGCGCGCCGAGGCCGCGTAGAGGCGGCGGTTCATCTCGGCATTGTAGGCCGCCATGGTGCGCACGAAGCCGGGTCCGACCTGCGTTTCGTTGGCCACTGAGCTCTTCATGGTCATCGTTCTCATCGCGCTCATCGCTCGTCGAACCGCACGCCGACATTGTCGATCAGCCGCGTCTTGCCGAGCCGCGCCGCCACCAGAAGGCGGATCGGCCGCGCGGCGCCGGCGGCGAGCGGCGCCAGCGTCTCGGCGTCGCGCGCCTCGAGATAGTCGAGCGCGAAGCCGGCCTGCTCGAGCGCGTTGCGCCCGTCCGCGAGCGTCGCGGCCGTCGGCTTGCCCGACGCGATGCGGTCGGCGCAGTCGGCGAGCACGCGGTAGAGCATGGGCGCGATCTTGCGCTCCTCGCGGCCGAGATACGCGTTGCGCGACGAGAGCGCGAGGCCGTCGGGCTCGCGCACGGTCGGGATGCCGACCACGCGCACCGGCAGGTCGAGGTCGCGCGCCATGCGGGTCACGACCTTGAGCTGTTGAAAATCCTTCTCGCCGAAGATCGCGAAGTCGGGCCGGCACTGGACGAACAGCTTGGCGACCACGGTCGCGACGCCGGCGAAGAAGTGCGGGCGGACCTTGTCCTCGAGGCCCGCGAGCGCGGCGCCCTGCGGCACCACGCGGGTCGCAAAGCCGGCCGGGTACATGACGTTGGCGCCGGGTGCCCAGACGAGATCGACGTTGACGTTGAGCTTTGCCAGCGCCGTGAGGTCGCGCTCCATGCCGCGCGGGTAGTTGGCGAAATCCTCGGTCGGGCCGAACTGGGCGGGGTTGACGAAGATCGAAACGATGACCTTGTCGGCGCGCCGGTGCGCCTGTCGCACCAGCGCGAAATGGCCCTTGTGCAGCGCGCCCATGGTGGGCACGAGCGCGATCTTGCCGGCGCGCTTGAAACGGCGCAGCGCGCGGTCGAGCGCCACGATCGACCGCGCCACCTGGATCTTGGGTCCCATGCTGTCGACCGAGCTTGCCGTTAACCTCGATATCGCGCGCCGATCGGCGGGGTGGGAAAATATCAGAGCGTCTCGGCGCGCGCCATGTCGTGTCACGCCGTGTCCACTTGGGCTCCATGTGGCGTCGAATGTCGTGTCACACCGGCGGATTAATCATGAACGCAGCCGGGACGGCCGCGAAGCTTGACCAACGCATGGGCACATCAGACAAATCGCCGCGGAGGAGGCCATGCCGATCAAGGCGGAGACACTGCAGGCGGAGCAGCCCAGGTCCGCGCATGTGGTGGTGCTCGGCAACGAGAAGGGCGGCTCGGGCAAGTCGACGACCGCGATGCATGTCGCGGTCGCGCTGATGAAAGCCGGCCAGAAGGTCGCGACCATCGACCTCGACTCGCGCCAGGGCAGCTTCTCGCACTACATCGAGAACCGGCGCGCCTGGGCGCAGCGCGGCAAGCTCCGCCTCGAGCTGCCGGTGCATTTCCGCGTCGCGCGCGGCGAGGGCCTCAACATCGAGGAGAACGAGGCGAAGGAATTCGCCGGCTTCGCCGACGCCGTGACGGCGGTCGAGCACAGCCACGACTTCGTCGTCATCGATACGCCGGGCGTCGACAGCTACCTCACGCGGCTCGCCCACTCGATGGCGGACACGCTGATCACCCCGCTCAACGACAGCTTCGTCGATTTCGACGTGCTCGGCCGGATCGACCCCGAGACCTTCGCGCTCACCGGCACCTCGCATTATTCCGAGATGGTGCGCGAGGCGCGCCGCCAGCGGCGCATCGTCGATGGCCGCCATACCGACTGGATCGTGGTGCGCAACCGCCTCTCGGCGCTCGGCTCGCGCAACAAGCGCCTGGTGGGCGAGGGGCTCTCCGAGCTCTCCGCCCGGCTCGGCTTCCGCTTCATCGACGGGCTCGCCGAGCGCGTGGTCTACCGCGAGCTGTTTCCGCGCGGCCTGACGGCGCTCGACACCTTCGACGAGACGACGCTCGGCGCGCGGCCGAGCGTGGCGCACGTCACGGCGCGCCAGGAAGTGCAAGGCCTGCTCGCGGACCTGCGCCTGCCGATCGACGCGCGCTCGCGCCAGCGCGTCGCCAATCGCGAGGTGTGGTTCGCCAACGCGGACGCACCCCTCGAGGTGAGCGATATCCTGGCGGATTAGCTTTCCGTTCCGTCATGCCCGCGAAGGAGGGCATCCACGCCTGTGTGCGCGGCAAGACGTGGATGGCCGGGACAAGCTCGGCCATGACGAAAGCATTCCAAAAAATAGTGTGGTTCCGCATCAGCTTCGCACGACCTTGACCGTAGCGGTGCGATCGATACATGATGCGTGCGCTTCCAGGGAGATCCCCGCCAAGGGGCTGAGAAACCGCTGGGCCGACGGGTGCAATTTGCACCTCAGGCAGCGCGGAAATCCTTCGAACCTGATCCGGTTCATACCGGCGTAGGGATTGGATTTCCGGCTCGCCCCGAAACTCCATTCCCTCCGCAAGATAGAGCGAGATGGAGAGCGGCGTTGAGCTGGCGCCAGAAAAGCCCGGTCATCGGCGAAAGGCTGCGCATGGCGGATGCGCCCGATCATGCGGGCGGTCCGGCCGTGGAGAGCCAGCCGGCCTCGGTCAACGTCGCGATCGTCGGCGCCGGCGTGATCGGGCTTAGCCTTGGCTGGCGGCTCGTGGCCGCGGGGCTCAGCGTTGCGCTGTTCGAGCGCGACGAGGCGGGTGCGGGCGCGACCGGCGCCGCGACTGGGATGCTCGCGGCCGCGACCGAGCTCGAGCCGGGCGGCACGGAGTTGCTCGCGCTGGCGCTGGAGAGCCAGCGGCTGTGGCCGCAGTTCCGCGCCGAGCTCGAAGCCGAGACCGAAATCGATCTCGACTATCGCGACGAGGGCACGCTCACGGTCGCGCTCGGGCGCGAGGAGGTCGCGCGGCTGCGCTTTCGGCATGACCTGCAGAAGCGCGCGGGCCTGAGCGTCCGCTGGCTCGACGGCGCGGCGGCGCGCGCGCTGGAGCCGGGACTGCGGCCGGCTGTCACGGCGGGGATCTTCTGTCCCGACGATCACCAGGTCGATCCGCGCCAACTCGTGCCGGCGCTGCGCCGCGCCATCGCGGCGCGCGGCGCGCGCTTGATCGAGCAGGTGCCGGTGCTCGGGCTCGACATCGAGGGCGGCAAAGTCAACGGCGTGGTGACGCCGGAAGGCCTGTGCCGCGCCGCGACCGTCATTCTGGCCAACGGCGCGTGGGCGGGCACGCGCGAGCTCGCGGGCGACGCGCTGACGATCCCGGTGCGGCCGCTCAAGGGCCAGGCGCTGTGCCTGCGCGCCAATGCGCGCACCGGCCTGCCGACGCATGTGGTGTGGACCGAGCAAGTGCATCTCGCGCCGAAGGCGGGCGGGCGCCTGGTCGTCGGCGCGACGGTCGAGGAATGCGGCTTCGATCGCGCCGTGACGGCGGGCGCGGTCTTCGCGCTGCTCGAGGGCGCGCGGCGCGCGCTGCCCTCGATCGAGGACATGGAGATCGAGGCGGTGTGGACCGGCTTCCGGCCGACCTCGGACGACGATGCGCCGATCCTCGGCGGCTGCGCCATCGCGGGCCTCGTGCTCGCGACCGGCCATCATCGCAACGGCATCCTGCTCGCGCCCGGGACCGCGCAGGCGATCCACGACCTCGTCACGACAGGGGCGATGACGGGCGCGGGAGCAAACTTCGGGCTGGATCGGTTCGCGCCGGTCCGCGCGTCGCAGCATCAGGAGACGATCGATGCGGCTCAACGTTAACGGCGAGACGCGCGAGTGTGCCTGCCGCGACCTCGCGGACCTGTGGCGCGCCGAGACCGCGGATATCGATCGGCCGACGCCGAAGGGCTTTGCCATCGCGCTCAACGGCGTCGTGGTGCGGCGCGACGCCTGGGCCGCAACCGCGCTCAACGACGGCGACCGGGTCGAGATCATCCGCGCCATGCAAGGTGGCTGAATTGGCGGCTGAAATTGGAGGCTGAGTTGGAGCAAGGAAACGATCCTCTCGTCATTGCCGGCACCGCGATCGGCTCGCGGCTGCTGCTCGGCACCGCCGGCTATCCGAGCCAGCAGATCCTGAGCGACGCGGTGGCGGCGAGCGGCTGCGAGATCGTTACGGTGTCGATCCGGCGCGTATCGCTCAAGGGCCACGGCTCGGACACGATCGGGCTGCTTGCCGGCAAGCGCTTCCTGCCCAACACGGCGGGCTGCGAGACCGCGCGTGACGCGGTGCTCACGGCCGAGCTCGCGTGCGAGGCACTGGAGACCAACTGGATCAAGCTCGAGGTGATCGGCGACCGCGACACGCTCTATCCCGACGTGACCGAGCTGATCGAGGCGGCGCGGGCGCTCGTCGCGCGCGATTTCGTGGTGCTGCCCTATTGCAACGACGACCCGGTGGTGTGCCAGCGCCTCGCCGACCTCGGCGCCGCGGCCGTGATGCCGATGGGCTCGCTCATCGGCTCCGGCATGGGCGTCGCCAATCCGGCGAACCTCGAGGTGATCTGCGCGCGCTCGCCGGTGCCGGTGATCGTCGATGCGGGCATCGGCACGGCATCGGACGCGGTCATCGCCATGGAGCTCGGCGCCGCGGGCGTGCTGCTCAACACGGCGGTCGCCAAGGCGCACGACCCGGTCGCCATGGCGCGCGCCATGCGGCACGCCGTGATCGCGGGACGCGAGGCGCACCGCGCCGGCCGCATCCCGCGCCGCGGCCGAGCCGAGCCGTCGAGCCCGCAGCTCGGCCTCGTCGGGTCGTGAGCGCGCACACGCCCTTGCGCCTGCCGTCGCGGCTGCTGATCGTGACCGACCGCCATCAGGCGGCGGCGCCGCTCGCCGCGATCGTGCGCGCGGCGGTCGATGCCGGGGCGCGCTCGATCTGGCTGCGCGACCGCGACCTGCCGGCCGCGGAGCGCCGCGCGCTCGCGGTCGAGCTCGTCGCGATCACGCGAAAGCACGCGCGGCTCATGATCGGCGGCGACGTTGACCTTGCGGCCGATGTGGCGGCCGATGGCGTGCATCTGCGGTCCGACGCCACGGCCGCATCGATCGCGGCGGCGCGCGCGCGGCTGGGCGCGCGGGCGCTGATTGGCGTCTCGGCGCATGCCGAAACCGACCTCGCCGCCGCGCAAGGGGCCGGCGCCGACTACGCCACCCTGAGCCCGATTTTCGCGACGGCGAGCAAGCTGGGCTACGGGCCCGAGCTCGGGCTTGCGGCGCTCGAGCGCGCATCACGCGGCGGCCTGCCGGTGCTGGCGCTCGGCGGCGTGACGCCGCCGCGTGCCGCCGACTGCCTGCGTGCGGGCGCCGCCGGCATCGCCGTGATGGGCGAGATCATGCGTGCGGCCGGCCGGTCCGGCGGGGTACGCGGCGCAGTCTGCGGCTTCGTGGACGCGCTCGGCGCCACCGCATGATCGTGACATCACTTGCGCCTGGGGCGCTGCTGCGCCACTTATCGCGCGACGAAACACGTTGTTGGCAACGGCGAACCGCGCAGCGCCCGCGAACGCGCGGCATGAGGTAGCAATGGGAGCGGTGCTGCTCGGCATCGTGGCGCTTCTGATCATTCTTTGGTTCATGCACAAATACGTGCAGGCCAACCCGACCGGCATGGCCTGGCTGCTGCAGCGGGCCGGCGGCGTTGCGGCGATCATCGCGGCCGTCTTCACGACCATGCGCGGCGGCATCGCGATCGGGCTGCCGCTCGCGCTCATGGGCTTCAGCCTGCTCGGCTGGATCAAGAGCAGCAGCTTCCCGTGGTGGGCGGGCGGGGCGAGCCAGACGTTGCGCGAGCGCACGGCCTTCCTCGAGATCGAGATCGATCGCGCGAGCGGCATGATGCGCGGCCGCGTCATCGCGGGCCGCCGTGCGGGCGCCGATCTCGCCACGCTCGACGACGCGACGCTCGACGCGCTGATGGGGGAATTCGATGCGGAGAGCCGCGCCCTACTGGTGGCGTATCGTGACCGCCGGCGCGCCGGCGGGCGTGAATACGCGCAAGGCGGTGCGGACGCGCGGCAGCGCGGCGCGGCGAGTTCCGGCAAAATGTCCGAACAGGAGGCCTATCAGATCCTTGGCCTTAAGCCGGGGGCGAGTGCTGAGGAAATCGGAAACGCCTACCGGGCCCTGATGAAGAAACTGCATCCCGACCAGGGGGGGCCGACGTACCTCGCTGCCCGCATCAATGAGGCCAAAGACATTCTTCTTCGCCGCCATCGCTCACTCCACACACGGATGAGCTGGCCTCCTGTCCAGCGGCTCATCCGCTACACATTACGCACTACAGCGCATGTCCCTATCGGCGAACCGGTATCCACTTCGCCGGGACATGCGTTGACCTCAACGCCTCAGCGCCTGTCGGGGTCCTTCGCTTACGTCCGACGTTGTGGCCCGTCGGTGCAATTTCTTGCGCATATCCATGACGGATATGCGACGACGTTTGACCTACTGTTTGAGCATGATCTTTTCCGAAAACCGGTACCCCACTCTTCGGGATCATGCTCTAGTTCTTCACCGTCATGCACTGCATGTCGCTGCGCCGCAGCTTCTTGCAGGTCTCCTCGGCTTGGCTCTTCTCGAGGCCGGCGAAGCGGGCGCGGTAGTAGATCTTGTCGCCCTTGGTGACGGCTTCGGTGAACGGATCGGCACGGCCGAGCAGGCTGACCTTGCTCTGCGCGGCTTCGAGATGCTGCTTGGCCTCGTCCACGGTGCCGAAGGCGCCGACCTGGATGATCCAGCCGGTGTGCGCTTTCGGCGCGGGCTCGGCCTTTGCCTCGGCCTTGGGCTCGGCTTTCGGTTCGGCCTTGGGCTCTGGCTTGGGCTCAGGTTTGGGCTCGACCTTGGCCTCAACCTTGGGCTCGAGCTTCGCCTCGAGCCTTGGTGCGGGCTGCGGCGCCGGGGCGGCGGCCGCGGCGAGCGTGCGCGCCGTGGATGCCACTGCCCGTTGGATCGAGCGGGTCGGCGCGGACGGCGCCTGCGCGGCCGGCTGGGCAGGCAGCGGCGGGGCCGCGGTCAACTCCTCGGGGATCGGGATCATCACGGCGGGCGGCGCGAGCGCGGCCGTGCGCATCGGCGCGAGCTTGACCTTCACGGTCTTCACGGCGATCGGACGGATCGGCTCGGTCGAGCCGGCGGCGGCATTGCGCTTCACCACCAGCACGGGGCCCTGGAGCGCGGCGGTCGGCGGCTCGGCCGGAACCGTGGAGACGGTCGCGAGCGAGTAGCCGCCGGCAGCGGTCGGCGTCGGGTTCGCGTGCAGGCCGCGCGTCGCGACGCGGGTCGGCGCCGGCTCGGCCGCTTCCGCCACCATCGGCGCGGTGCGCCTGGTCGAGGCCTCGTCGAGATGCTCCTCGATGAGCTGGCGCATATGCGCGTCGCGCGCCGAGGCGGAGCTGCCGCCCAACACGACGGCCACGATGTAGCGGCCGTCGCGGTGCAGCGAGGTGACGAGGTTGAAGCCGGACGAGCGCGTGTAGCCGGTCTTGATGCCGTCGACGCCGTACTGGCCGAGCAGGTGATCGTGGTTGCGGATCTCCTCGCCGCGGAACGTGAACGACGGGATCGAGAAATAGCGATAGTAGCGCGGAAAGCGCTCCTGGATGGCGCGGCCGAGCGTCGCCTGGTCGCGCGCCGTGGTGACCTGGTCGTCGTCGGGCAGGCCGGAGGCGTTGACGTAGGTCGTGTGGCTCATGCCGAGCGCATGCGCCTTGGCGGTCATCAGCTTGGCAAAACCCTCCTCGTCGCCGCCGAGCGCTTCGGCGACCACGACGGCCGCGTCATTGGCCGAGCGCGTGATGATGCCGCGGATCGCGTCCTCGACCGCGAGGTGCTGGCCGGGCCGCAGGCCGAGCTTGGTCGGCGCCTGCTCGGAGGCATGCTCCGACACCGGCATCTCGGTGCCGAGCTTGATCTTGCCGGACTCGAGACGCTCGAACAGCAGGTAGAGCGTCATGATCTTGGTGAGCGAGGCGGGATGGCGCAGGCTGTCGGCGCTCGTCTCCTCGAGCACCTTGCCCGAATTGCCATCGATCACGATCGAGGCGCGCGGCGGGCTGTAGTCGTTCTCGCGCACCGAATGGTGGCTCGCGCGGTGCGCGTAATGATGCGCGTAGTGGCGCACATGAACGTAGTGGTGGCGGCGCGCATCGGCCGGGCCGGTGGCGACGGAAAGTGCCGCTCCCACCGCAACAAGGCCGACGATCGACGGATGGAATCCCTGCGAAAGACAACGCGGTACGCGGAACATGGCTCCCCTCGTCCGTTGCTCGTTTGAGCGCCCCGTACTGGCGGACGTCCCCGTGGTCGCCACGGGACTAGCTGTGCGGCTTGGCCTAATGAAGGCAGACCGCGGTTCTCCCTGTGCCTACACGGGGCGCCTTGATGGGGCGTTACCGCAACAGCACAGTCAACAAGCGTAGGTGGATGCGGTTGCTAAACGGTTAATCGCATTAAGGAATTGGAAACCGCACTCAACGGGATATTGCGTTGCAATATTTTTGCTTGACTTATTGTGCAGTGCGATATATGTCGGGACCAAGGCTGATGGGCCGACGGGTTTTCAACATCAACAGTGGCTCGCTCACGGGTGGGCGTGTCGGGAGACAGACAATGCTCAAGAACTTCGACGAACTGCAGAAGATCAGCAAAGACAATATGGACATCGCGATGAAGTCGTTCGGCGCGGTGTCGAAGGGCGTCCAGGCGATCGCGGTCGAGGTCGCGGACTACTCGAAGAAGTCGTTCGAGGAAGGCAGCGCGGCGACCGAGAAGCTTTTCGGCGCCAAGTCGCTCGAGAAGGCGATCGAGATCCAGACCGACTACGCCAAGACCGCCTACGAGGGCTTCGTCGCCGGCGCGACGCGCATCGGCGAGCTCTATGCCGACCTGACGAAGGAGAGCTACAAGCCCTTCGAAGGCTTCCTCGGCAAGGTCAACGGCGTCGCGAAGTAAGCCGCCGCAACGACTGCGTCTGAATACGAAAAGCCCGGCCGCAAGGCCGGGCTTTTTGCTGGCGCGTCATGCCCGCCTTGTGCCGGGCATCCACGTCTTGCTGACACGGCAAAAAAGAACGTCGATGGCCGGAACAAGCCTGGACATGACGATTTGTCTGGCGCTTTTCCCTACTTCGAGATGCGCAGCTTCGAGAGGTTGGTGCCGATCGTGTTGAACGTCGTCACGATCTGGCTCGACGAGGTGAGCAGGAAGAACTTGCTCGAAGTCGCTCGCGCAGTTCTGCAGCAGCGTCGAGGTCGGCGAGCCGTCGGTGTTGACCTGGATCGTATAGAGCGTGATCCCGGCATTCTTGATGTTGGTGCAGGTCAGCGTCTGGCGGGCGTCGACCTGGGCCGACGTACTGGAGCCGTCGCCGTACCAGCGATCCTGGGTGTTGAGGCCGTCGGTGAGCAGGATGATGACCTGGCTGTAGGTGTAGTTCGGGTCCATGGCGGGCGCCGTGTACGGTCCGCCGCCGACGAGCGACAGCCAACCGTGCACGAGACCGATGTTCTGGTTGGTGCTCCCGTTGGGAGACATGTTGTTGACCTCGGTCGACATTGCCGACCAGTTGTAGCTCAGCCCCATGGTGGCCTGCGGGCAGGCACCGTACTGCTCGGCCGGGAAGAGCGTCGCCGTGATGCTGGTGGTCGGCGCGACCACATTGGTGTCGTAGTTGCCGGCGTTCGGGCCGCTCGCGTCGCCGCGGTCCATGACGCAGCCGTTCCAGGTGTTGTGGTTGGCCGGCGTCCACGTTCCCGAGCAGCTGCTTTGCGTGCTCCCGCCGCCGCCCCCCCAACCCCAACCCCAACCCCAGCCGCCACCCCCACCACCGCCGCCACCGGAGCAGGTGCCGTTGTTCGCATTCCAATCGGTCCAGTCGATCCAGGTCGCCGCATAGTTGCTCGCGCCGACATTGACGTCCTTCACGAACGGGATG
>CAVPGG010000055.1:0-20203 GCA_963703755.1 uncultured Pseudomonadota bacterium | reverse complement strand
TTACTTTTCGAAAGTTCTTCGGCTTTTGCAAATACGTGAAGGATCTTACCGCGAGCGATGGTGGGCCGCAGGTCCACTACGCCTTCGTAGCCGTCGGTCCAAACGAGCTTCAGAACGCCATAAATCACGGCTCGGCGGAAACAATTCGCGGCAGCTTTTTCATACGACCTTCCCCCGGATTTGAGTCCGATCGACATTCGACCCAGGCCTCAAGCAGCTTCGCTTTGCGTATCTGGGCCCGATCGACGATCTTGCGATACTGAGACCTCGGGAGGCTTCCTGCAAGGATTGCCAGGGTTTCGATGTCAATCACGGCGATGTGCTCCGCATATTCTACGTGAAAGTGCGGCGGTGGGTGCTCATCCCAGTAGAATAGGATTTTGACGCCATCGATAATCGCGACTGTTGGCATCGCGGTCGAGGCTCACAAATCCAGCACCAGCCGCGCCGGATCCTCCAGGCATTCCTTCACGCGCACCAGGAACGTCACGGCCTCGCGGCCGTCGACGACGCGATGGTCGTAGGAGAGCGCGAGATACATCATCGGCCGCGCCTCGATCTTGCCGCCGGCGACGACCATCGGCCGATCCTGGATCTTGTGCATGCCGAGGATGCCCGACTGCGGCGCGTTGAGGATCGGCGTCGACATCAGCGAGCCGTAGACGCCGCCGTTGGAAATCGTGAAGGTGCCGCCCTGCATGTCCTCGATCTTGAGCGCGCCCTCGCGCGCGCGCCGGCCGAAGCCCGCGATCTCCTTCTCGATCTCGGCGAGCGATTTGATGTCGCAGTCGCGCACCACCGGCACCACGAGGCCCTTCTCGGTGCCGACCGCGACGCCGATGTGGTAGTAGTTCTTGTAGATCAGGTCGGCGCCGTCGATCTCGGCGTTGACGGCGGGGATTTCCTTGAGCGCCTGCACGCAGGCGCGCACGAAGAAGCCCATGAAGCCGAGCTTCACGCCGTGCTTCTTCTCGAACAGATCCTTGTACTGGTTGCGCAGCGCCATCACGTGGCCCATGTCGACCTCGTTGAAGGTCGTCAGCATGGCGGCGGTGTTCTGCGCCTCCTTGAGCCGGCGCGCGATCGTCTGGCGCAGCCGCGTCATCTTCACGCGCTCCTCGCGCGCGGCGTCGTCGGCCGGCGAGGGGGCGCGCACCTGCACGGCGGCGGCCGTCTGCGCGACCGGGGTCGGCGCCGCGGCGGCGCGCTCGATCGCGGCGAGCATGTCGCCCTTGGTGACGCGGCCGTCGCGGCCGGAGCCCGGGACCGTCGAGGCCTCGATGCCGCTCTCGGTTGCGAGCCGGCGCACCGATGGTGCGACCGGCGCTTCGGGTGCGGCCGGTTTGGCAGGCGCCGCGGCTTGAGCGGGCGCGGGCGCTGCCGGTTGCGCGGGCTTGGGCGGCGGCGCCGCCGCCGGCACCGCAGCCTTGGGCGTCGCGGCCGCGCCGGCGCCGTCCGTGATGTGGCCGAGTAGCGCGCCGACCGCGACCGTGTCGCCATCCTTGGCGGCGATCTCGGCGAGCACACCGGCGGCCGGCGCCGGCACCTCGATCGTCACCTTGTCGGTCTCGAGCTCGACCAGCGGCTCGTCGACCGCGACCGCGTCGCCGGCCTTCTTGAACCATTTGCCGATGGTCGCCTCGGTGACGGATTCGCCGAGCGTCGGGACGCGGATGTCGGTCATGGCTTCAATCCCTGTTCCGTCATGCCCGGGCTCGTCCCGGGCATCCACGTCTTCGCGGTGGCACAACAAGCAAGACGTGGATGGCCGGGACAAGCCCGGCCATGACGATGAATGTCGGTTATCCCAGCGCCTCTTCGAGGAGCTGCTTCAACTGCGCCAGGTGCTTCGGCATCAGCCCGGTTGCGGTCGCGGCGGAGGCCGGCCGGCCGGCGTAGCGCGCGAACTTGTTCTTGGCGCCGATCTGGTTGAGCACCCAGCCGATGAAGGTGTCGACGAAGAACCACGCGCCCATGTTGCGCGGCTCCTCCTGGCACCAGACGATCTCGGCCTGCTTGAAGCGCGAGAGCTCGGCCATCAGCGCCTTGGTGGGGAACGGATAGAGCTGCTCGATGCGCAGCAGGTAGATGTCGTCGATGCCGCGCTTCTCGCGCTCCTCGTAGAGGTCGAAGTAGACCTTGCCGGAGCACATCACCACGCGGCGGATCTTGTCGTCGGCGACCAGCTTGATCTTCTCGTTGGGCAAGAGCTGCGCGTCGTCCCACAGCAGGCGGTGGAACGTGGTGTTCGGCCCCATCTCGTCGAGCCGCGAGACCGCGCGCTTGTGGCGCAGCAGGCTCTTCGGCGTCATCAGAATGAGCGGCTTCCTGATCTCGCGCTTGAGCTGGCGGCGCAGGATATGAAACAGGTTCGCGGGCGTCGTGCAGTTCGCCACCTGCATGTTGTCCTCGGCGCACATCTGCAAAAAGCGCTCGAGGCGGGCCGAGGAATGCTCCGGCCCCTGGCCCTCGTAGCCGTGCGGCAGCATGCACACGAGCCCGGACATGCGCAGCCACTTGCGCTCGCCCGACGAGACGAACTGGTCGAACAGCACCTGGGCGCCATTGGCGAAGTCGCCGAACTGCGCCTCCCACACGGTCAGCGCGTTCGGCTCGGCGAGCGTGTAGCCGTACTCGAAGCCGAGCACGGCCTCCTCCGACAGCATCGAGTTGATGACCTCGTAGCGCGCCTGCTCGCCGCCGAGCTGGTTGAACGGCGTGTAGCGGGTCTCGTCCTCCTGGTCGATCAGCACCGAGTGGCGCTGTGAGAAGGTGCCGCGCTCGGAGTCCTGGCCCGAGAGGCGCACCGGGTGGCCCTCGCGCAGTAGCGAGCAGAACGCCAGCGCCTCGCCGGTCGCCCAGTCGATGCCCTCGCCGGTCTCGATCGCCTTGGCGCGGGCGGCGAGGAAGCGCTGGATCGTACGGTGCGCGTGGAAATTCCCCGGCACCGTGGTGATCTTGGCGCCGATCTCCCGCAGCTTCTCGACCGCGATGCCGGTGTTGCCGCGGCGCGGGTCGTCGGACTGGTCGGCGACCTTGAAGCCCGCCCAGCGGCCGTCGAGCCAGTCGGCCTTGTTCGACTTGTAGCCCTGGCTCGCCTCCTGCTCGGCATCGAGCCGGGCGCGCCAGTCGGCCCGCATCTTCTCGACCTCGCCGGCGGTGACGACGTTCTCGCCGATCAGCTTCTGGGCGTAGATCTCCTGCGTCGTCGGATGTGCGGCGATCTTCTTGTACATCAGCGGCTGGGTGAACGCGGGCTCGTCGCCCTCGTTGTGACCGTGCCGCCGGTAGCAGAACATGTCGATCACCACCGGCTTCTGGAATTTCTGTCGGAACTCGGTCGCGATCTTGGCGGCGAACACCACCGCCTCCGGGTCGTCGCCGTTGGCGTGGAAGATCGGCGCCTCGATCATCTTGGCGACGTCGGACGGGTAGGGCGACGAGCGCGAGTAGCGCGGATAGGTCGTGAAGCCGATCTGATTGTTGACGATGAAGTGCACCGAGCCGCCGGTGCGGTGACCGCGCAGGCCGGAGAGGCCGAAGCACTCGGCGATCACGCCCTGGCCCGCGAACGAGGCATCGCCGGAGATCAGCAGCGGCATGACCATGGTGCGGTCGTCCGGCGTCGCGTTGTACTGATCCTGCTTGGCGCGCACCTTGCCGAGCACCACCGGATTGACGATCTCGAGGTGCGACGGGTTGGCGGTGAGCGAGAGATGCACCTTGTTGCCGTCGAACTCGCGGTCCGACGAGGCGCCGAGGTGGTACTTCACGTCGCCCGAGCCGTCGACGTCGTCGGGGCTCGACGAGCCGCCCTTGAACTCGTGGAAGATCGCGCGGTGCGGCTTGCCCATGACCTGGGAGAGCACGTTGAGGCGGCCGCGATGCGCCATGCCGATGGCGATGTCCTTCACGCCGAGGGCGCCGCCGCGCTTGATGATCTGCTCCAGCGCCGGGATCATCGACTCGCCGCCGTCGAGGCCGAAGCGCTTGGTGCCGGTGAACTTGACGTCGCAGAACTTCTCGAAGCCCTCCGCCTCGACCAGCTTGTTGAGGATCGCGCGCTTGCCCTCGCGGGTGAAGCTGATCTCCTTGTGCGGGCCCTCGATGCGCTCCTGGATCCACGCCTTCTGCGCCGGGTCCGAGATGTGCATGAACTCGACGCCGAGCGTCTGGCAGTAGGTGCGGCGCAGGATGGTGGTGATCTCGTGGATGGAGCCGAAGTCGAGCCCGAGCACGTGGTCGAGGAAGATGCGGCGGTCGAGATCGGCATCGCCGAACCCGTACGAGCGCGGATCGAGCTCCTCGTGGTCGCGCGCCGGCTCGAGTCCGAGCGGATCGAGGTTGGCGTGCAGGTGGCCGCGCATGCGGTAGGCGCGGATCAGCATCAGGGCGCGGATCGAATCGCGCGTCGCCTGCTGCACCTCGGCGGGCGTGACCTCGTGGCCGTTCGTCTGCGCCTTGGCCTTGATCTTGTCGCCGACCGCCTTCTCGACCTCGGTCCAGTCGCCGTCGAGGGCGGAGACGAGCTCGTTGCGCTCCGGCAGCGGCCAGTTGCGGCGGCGCCACGAGGGACCGCGCGCCTCACGGGTCACATCGGCGGCGCTGTCCTTGAGGCTCGCAAAGAACCCCTGCCACTCGGCGTCGACCGCGTTCGGGTCGGTCTCGTAGCGCGTATGCAGGTCCTCGATGTAGGCCGCGTTGCTGCCATACAGGAATGACGTGAGGGCAAAGGCGGCGTTGGCGTCTTGGCGGGACATCGGATGATCCTGGATCTCGATCCTGGCTGGAGGGCGCAACGCCCCGGATTGACCGGCAAAATGGCCGCGAAACGCCCGGCCCGGGCGGGCGAATCTGCGCAACCCTCATGTAAGACGGTCTGGCGCCCCGAACAATCGGCTAAATGTCTTGTATGACCCGAAAATAACGAAATGATTGAATTTGTGTTCAGATCATAGCCGACCCGTCGAGATCAGCCCGTAGCCCGGATTTAGCGCAGCGAAATCCGGGGCCGCCGTTTCCGCGTTTCGCCTCGCTCAATGCGGGCGACGTTCACTACTTTCAATCACCCCTTCAACACTTCGACCAGGGTCTTGCCCAGCCGGGCCGGCGAGGGCGAGACCTTGATGCCTGCCGACTCCATGGCGGCGATCTTCGATTCGGCGTCGCCCTTGCCGCCCGCGATGATCGCGCCCGCATGGCCCATGCGGCGGCCGGGCGGGGCGGTGCGGCCCGCGATGAAGCCGACCATCGGCTTCTTGCGTCCGCGCTTGGCCTCGTCCTTGAGGAACTGGGAGGCGTCCTCCTCGGCCGCGCCGCCGATCTCGCCGATCATCACGATCGACTTGGTCTCCGGGTCGGCCAGAAACATCTCCAGCACGTCGATGAACTCGGTGCCCTTGACCGGATCGCCGCCGATGCCGACCGCCGTGGTCTGGCCGAGATTCTCGCGCGTGGTCTGGAACACGGCCTCGTAGGTCAGCGTGCCCGAGCGCGACACGATGCCGACCGAGCCGCGCTTGAAGATGTTGCCCGGCATGATGCCGATCTTGCATTCGCCCGCCGTCATCACGCCCGGGCAGTTCGGCCCGATCAGGCGCGACTTCGAGCCCGACAGCGCGCGATCGACCTTGACCATGTCGGCGACCGGGATGCCCTCGGTGATGCAGACGATGAGCGCTATCTCGGCCTGGATCGCCTCGCAGATCGCGTCGGCGGCGCCGGGCGGCGGCACGTAGATCACGCTCGCGTCGGCGCCGGTCTTGTCCTTGGCCTCCGCGACCGTGTCGAACACCGGCAGGTTGAGATGGAACGAGCCGCCTTTGCCGGGGGACGTGCCGCCCACCATTCTGGTGCCGTAGTCGATCGCGGCTTGCGAATGAAAGGTGCCGTTCTTGCCGGTGAAACCCTGGCAGATGACCGTGGTGTTCTTGTCGATGAGAACGGGCATCACGCGGTCCCCTTGACGGCCTTGACGATCTTCTGCGCGGCGTCATCGAGATCGTCGGCCGACACCACGTTGAGCTTGGAGTCGGCGATGATCTTCTTGCCGAGGTCGACGTTGGTGCCCTCGAGGCGCACCACCAGCGGCACCTTGAGGCCCGATTCCCTCACGGCCGCGACCACGCCCTCGGCGATCACGTCGCACTTCATGATTCCGCCGAAGATGTTGACCAGAATGCCCTTCACGTGCGGATCGGACGTGATGATCTTGAACGCGGCCGCGACCTTGTCCTTGGTGGCGCTGCCGCCGACGTCGAGGAAGTTCGCGGGCGCCTCGCCGTACAGCTTGATGATGTCCATGGTCGCCATCGCGAGGCCGGCGCCGTTGACCATGCAGCCGATGGTGCCGTCGAGCGCCACGTAGTTGAGGTCGTATTTCGACGCCTCGATCTCCTTGGCGTCCTCCTCGGTGAGGTCGCGCAGCGCCACGATGTCCGAGTGGCGATAGAGCGCGTTGTCGTCGAAGCCGACCTTGGCGTCGAGGCAGATGAGCTGGCCCGTCTTGGTGACCACCAGCGGGTTGATCTCGAGCAGCGCCATGTCCTTGCCGACGAAGGCGGCATAGAGCTTCGCAACGACGCTCTCGGCCTGCTTGGCGAGATCGCCGGTGAGGCCGAGCGCCTTGGCGACGCGGCGGCCGTGGTGCGGCATCGCGCCGGTCGCGGGATCGATCGAGAAGGTGATGATCTTCTCCGGCGTCTTGTGGGCGACCTCCTCGATGTCCATGCCGCCTTCGGTCGAGACCACGAAGGCGACCCGCGAGGTGGTGCGGTCGACCAGCGCCGAAAGATAGAACTCCTTGTCGATCGCTGAGCCTTCCTCGACGTAGAGTTGGCTGACCTGCTTGCCCTTCGGCCCGGTCTGGTGCGTGACGAGCGTCGAGCCGAGCAGCCGCGTCGCCTCGCGCTGCACGTCGTCGATCGACTTCACCACCTTGACGCCGCCGGCCTTGCCGCGGCCGCCCGCGTGGATCTGCGCCTTGACGACCCACACGGGGCCGCCGAGCTGGCGCGCGCCTGCCACCGCATCCTCGATCGTGAACGCCGGGACGCCGCGGGGAACCGGCACGCCGAAGTCGCGCAGCACCGCTTTCGCCTGATACTCGTGGATATTCATGCGATCGTCCAAAGGCTGGATTTTGCCGTCGGCCGCGGGCCCCGCGCGAAGGCCGCCCGCCGCCGGCGAAGGGGCGGGTTACTTGCCGAGGTTCGGCGCGATCTTCATGCAGGCGTCGACGAGGCCGCGCACCGCGCCGGTGGATTTCTCGAACATCGCCTTCTCGGCGCCATTGAGCTCGAGCTCGATGATGCGCTCGACGCCCTTGGCGCCGAGCACGATGGGCACGCCGACATAGAGGTCCTTCACGCCGTACTCGCCGTTGAGGTAGGCGGCGCAGGGCAGCACGCGCTTCTTGTCCTTGAGGTAGCTCTCCGCCATCGCGATCGCGGAGGCGGCCGGCGCGTAGAAGGCCGAGCCGGTCTTGAGCAGGTTGACGATCTCGCCGCCGCCCTTGCGGGTGCGATCGACGATCGCGTCGATGCGCTCCTGCGTGGTCCAGCCCATCTTGATCAGGTCGGGCAGCGGAATGCCCGCGACCGTCGAGTAGCGCACCAGCGGCACCATGTCGTCGCCATGACCGCCGAGCGTCATCGCCGAGACGTCCTTCACCGACACGTTGAACTCGTCGGCGAGGAAATAGCGGAAGCGCGACGAGTCGAGCATGCCTGCCATGCCCACCACCTTCGGCTTGGGCAGGCCGCACGCCTTCTGCAGCGCCCACACCATGGCGTCGAGCGGGTTGGTGATGCAGATCACGAAGGCATTCGGCGCGTATTTCTTGATGCCGGTGCCGACCTGCTCCATCACCTTGAGGTTGATGCTGAGCAGATCGTCGCGGCTCATGCCGGGCTTGCGCGGCACCCCGGCGGTGACGATGCAGACCGATGCGCCTTCCATCGCCTCGTAGGCGTTCACGCCCGCGAAGCTCACGTCGTAGCCGTCGACCGGCGAGGATTCGGCGATGTCGAGCGCCTTGCCCTGCGGGATGCCCTCGGCGATGTCGAACAGCACGACGTCGCCGAGCTCCTTGATGCCGATCAGGTGAGCGAGCGTGCCGCCGATCTGGCCGGCGCCGACGAGGGCAATCTTGGGACGTGCCATTGTGGGAAACCCTTCGAGGAATGCCGCGCCCCCGAGGCGCCGCCGCGCGGTGGTTAAACCCTTCACCGGGCCCGTTCAAGTCGTCGCCGGCCGCAACATGCCGCAGCGCGGAAACCTGCCCGCATCCCGGCCTTGCGCCGAGATGTAATACATTATGCCAGCGGCGGTGCGATCGCCAAGCCCCGTCGCGGGCGTGTCCGCCGCCGCGTCTAAAGCATGATCCCGAAAAGTGGAAACCGGTTTTCGGACAAGATCATGCTCAAATGGAAAAGCTAGACCCTGATCCAATTCAATTGAATTGGATCAGGGTCTAGCCGGCGAATATTACGTCTCGACGATGCCCTCGGTGGACCCGGTGACCGCCGCGCGCCGGCCGTGCGGCAGGGCGAGATATTCCTGCGAGCCCATCTCGATCAGCCGCGAGGCGGTGCGGCGGAATTCCAGCGCCTCGTAGCCGTCGTCGGCGCGATAGAGATCGAACGGCTCGGCCGCCGCCGAGGCGACGAGCTTCACGGCGTTGTCGTAGAGCGTGTCGATCAGCGCGATGAAGCGCTTGGCCTCGTTGCGCTGCGCGTAGTCCATCACGGGCACGTGGTCGAGCACCAGGGCGTGGAATTCGCGCGCGAGCCGCAGGTAGTCGATCGCGCCGAGCGGGCGCTCGCACAGCTCCGCGAAGGCGAAGCGCGCGACCCCCATGACGGCGCGCGGCACAAGCACGGGATGCCCCTTCACGACGAGCTCGAGCGGGGCGCCCGCGTGGCCGAGGGCGAGGCGCCGCCACGCCTCGTCGAGCGCGCGGTCGGCGGTTGCGTCGGCCGGCACGTGCCACACCTTGACGCTCACGAGCTTCTCGAGGCGGAAGTCGGCGCGGGCGCTCAGCTGCACCACGTCCATGTAGCGCTGCAGCAGCGCGATGAAGGGCAGAAAGAGCGCGCGGTTGAGACCGTCCCGGTAGAGCTCGTCCGGCGCGACGTTGGAGGTCGCGACCACCACGACGCCGTGCTCGAACAGCCAGGTGAACAGCCGGCCGAGAATCATGGCGTCGGCGATGTCGGTGACGTGGAATTCGTCGAAGCACAGCACCCAGGATTCGTCGGCGATGTCGGCTGCGACGTGCGTGATCGGATCGCCGTCCGGGTGCTCGCCCGCCTTGATCTTCTGCCGATAGGCGAAGATGCGCTCGTGCACGTCGGCCATGAACTCGTGGAAGTGGGCGCGCCGCTTGCGCCGCGCCGCGCAGGCCGCGAAGAACAGGTCCATCAGCATGGTCTTGCCGCGGCCGACCTCGCCGTGGATGTAGAGGCCCTTGAGCGGCTGCTCGTCCTTCTCGCGCCGCGCGAACAGCCAGCCGAGCGACGACGACTTGCGCGCCAGCCGGTGGGTCTCGAGCCGCGCGTTGAGCCGGTCGAGCCGGCGGGCGAGCGCCTCCTGGGCCGCGTCGCGCTCGAGCTCGCCGGCCGCGACGAGGGCGGCGTATTGGGCGCTGACGGAGGCTGACATCTGCGGATGGGCTGTGAGGCTAGTGTCCCGATTCCGAAGTTCGCAAGATTGTGCAGCGACCTCTGAGCGAACTTCGGAATCGATAAGGACACTGAGCAAGCTTATGATTCCAGTGCCGCTTTTGAACCCGAAGTTCGCAACCGTGCTCGCCGCGAAGATTGTGCGAACTTCGGGTCGCGGCACTGGCTGGCAGCACGCCATAGCGGGTTTGCGGCCGCGTCGACAAGGCACCTGCGTGGATCACGCCGCGCTCACGCGCAAGTGAATCTAGTCAGCCGTTCCAGCCGCGCCCTTGTGATTGGCAAGTGAAACTCCCAGCGAGTAGGTCCGTATCATCAAAAGCTGGACGATGAACGAAATCGAAAGGCGACGGAATCGGAGGTCGATACCTTCGGATTACTTCACCCAGGTTCTCAAACACTCACAGGAGACTGAACATGAACACGAAGACCAAGCTCGCGGTCGCCGCCATCCTCCTCTCGGCCATTGCTTCCCCGGCCTTCGCGGGCGACCAGGGCAGCGAGCAGGCGGTCACGGTCCCGCCGAACGCCTACGCGTCTGCGGCCCCGATACATCATCGCGTGACCCGGACCGCCAACTGGTCGGCCGACATGGCGAGCATCGATCGTCTGGCGCAGGGCTCGCGCTGAGCACGCGCGCATACCAAGGACAAAACTCGCAGAGCCGCTCCCCCTCCCCCCGGGCTCTGCCGTCCAGGCGGCCGGTCGCAAGACCGGCCGTTTGCGCTTGGGCAAGGGCCCGCGCATTTGATATTTTTCTAATATAATCAATGTATTGCTAGAATTACTGCATCGCAATATTTGCGCCACGTTGTTGCGCCATGATCGCAAGCTGATGAGCGATCGGCCATGCGCTCGACGGGGGCGCCCGAAGGGTCTGTCGATGACGCCAGGAGGACCCGGAATGGACGAATTGCTGACCGATGGCGGCGTGATCCGCAAATTGTGGCACGGCGAAGCGGAGGCCTACCGCGATCACCTGTTGCGGCTTGATCCCGAGAGCCGGCGCAATCGTTTCGGCGGCGGCATCGGCGATGAATTGATCGCCGCCTATGCGGCCGGCGCCATGCGCCCGGGTGCCGTCATGCACGGCTTCCTGGCCGATGGCGCGCTGCGCGGCGTCGCCGAGCTCAAGCCGTACGGCATCCCCTTTCCGACCGAGGCCGAAGTCGCCTTCAGCATCGAGCAGCCGTGGCAGAGCCATGGCGTCGGCTCGGCGCTGCTCGAGCGCACGCTGCTCGCGGCGCGCAACCGCGGGATCAAGCTCGTGCACATGGCGTGTCTTGCCGACAACGCCCGCATGCAGCAGCTCGCGCGCAAGTTCGAGGCTGAGTTGAGCTTCGACCGTGGCAGCGTGGTCGGCGAGGTCGCAGCCGCGCAGGCGACGCCGCTGTCGATCTTGCGCGAGATGGTCGCCGACGGCCACGGCTTCGCCACGGCCATGCTGGATGCGCAGGCGCGCATGCTGCGCATGGCGTAGGAGAAATCAGGCGGCCAGCGGATAGGCCGCCTCGACCACATAGGGGCCGCCGCCGATCAACTCGCGCGAGGAGTAGAGCACGAAGCGCGAGACGCGAAATGGCGGGGGGCGAAATGGGTGCCGCGTCGCCAGGTAGTCCGCTACATCATGACTCGACGCGTCGCGCAGGCGCGCAAGCGTGACGTGCGGCGTATATTTGCGCCCTTCCGGCTCGAGCCCGATCCGTTGCATCAGGCGTTCGTGCTCGGCCCGCAGCTCGAACAGCTGCTGCGTCGGCGCCACCGTCGCGACGACCGCGCGCGGCCGCCGCCCGCCGAACGACGTAAGGCCGTCGAGGCGCAGCTCGAAGCTCATGCGCCGGACATTGCCGAGCAAGAATGCGATCTCGCGCGCCGTCGTGTGATCGATGTCGCCGATGAAACGCAGCGTGAGGTGGTAATGCTCGGGATCGATCCAGCGCGCGCCCGGCAGGCCGCCGCGCAGCATGGACAGCGAGAGCCCGGTGGTGACCGGAATTTCGAGCGCGGTGAACAGCCGAGGCATGGAGACGCGTTCCACGAGGCAGTCGCAAAGCGCATACTCTGCACAAGACCATGCGCCGGTCGGGTTAGTTTTTCCTAAATGTGGAGATTCGCGGTCAAGAGGCAACACTCTTTGCGACGATCCTTCGCGGCGCTCCGCCGCCGCTCACGAGCCGCGCTTCGCCCGCGCCCGCGCGATCAGATCCTCCACCTTGGGCATGATTCGTGCGACAATCACATCAACGCCCGCCGGCGTCGGATGCAGCCCATCGCCTTGGTTGAGCTTCGCATCCGCCGCGACGCCATCGAGGAAGAACGGATAGAAGACGGCGCCGTAGGTCTTGGCGAGATCCGGGAAGATCGCGTCGAAGCTGCGTCCGTAATCCGCCCCGAGATTGGGCGGCGCCAGCATGCCGCACAGAAGCACCGGGATGTTGCGCTTGGCGAGGCCGCGCAGGATGCCGTCGAGCGCGCGCCGCGTCACTGCCGGATCGAGGCCGCGCAGCGCGTCGTTGGCGCCGAGCTCCAGGATCACCGCCTCGGTGCCGGCCGGCACCGACCAGTCGAGGCGGGCGAGCCCGCCCGACATGGTATCGCCCGAAACGCCCGCATTGCTGATGGTGGCCGCGATCCCCTTGGCGGCCAGCGCGCGCTGGAGCTTTGCCGGAAATGCGTCCTCGTTCGCCAGCCCGAGACCGGCCGTGAGCGAATCGCCGAGCGCCACGATCTGCACCGGCTTGTCGGCGGCCGCCGCCGGCGCGGCAAGACTTCGCCATGCCGCCGAGCGCGAACGCAACGACGCGCAGAACCATCTGGACCCGCATGGCGCCAATCCCATATGAGCGGAACGTGCCGACATGGTCGCCGGCATGGCCCGCAACGGCATTTCGCAACGAATTCAACAGCCGCATGAACGACACCTCGGTCAAGTCCGCTCCCGCGCCCGCCATCGCGCTCGCGGGCGTCAATCTCTCGCTCGGCAGCGGCGCCGCGCGCGTGCACATCCTCAAGGACATTACGCTCGATATAGGGCGCGGCGAGACCGTCGGCCTGGTCGGCCCGTCAGGCTCGGGCAAATCGACCCTGCTGATGGTGATGGCCGGCCTGGAGCGGCCCGATACCGGCGCCGTCACGGTGGCGGGCGAGGACATCGGCCGGCTCGACGAGGATGCGCTCGCGCGCTTTCGCGGCCGCCAGGTCGGCATCGTGTTTCAGTCCTTCCATCTCATCCCGACCATGACGGCGCTCGAGAACGTCGCGGTGCCGCTCGAGCTCGCCGGCGCGCCCGATGCGTTCGAGACCGCCGCACGCGAGCTCGCCGCGGTCGGCCTCGGCGATCGCCTTTCCCACTACCCGGCGCAGCTTTCCGGCGGCGAGCAGCAGCGCGTCGCGCTCGCCCGCGCGCTCGCGCCGCGGCCCGCCATCCTCGTCGCCGACGAGCCCACCGGCAATCTCGACGAGGCGACCGGCCGCGAGATCGTCGACCTCATGTTCGCGCGCCACGCCGAGCGCGCCACCACCTTCGTGCTCGTCACCCACGACAACAATCTCGCGGCGCGCTGCGACCGCGTGGTGCGCATGCGCTCGGGTCATGTCGAGCCCGCCGCCGCCACGGTGCCCGCATGAGCGCGCCACTCGCCGCCGCGCCCGCCCACCGCGTGCCGCTGTGGCTCAAGCTCGCCTACACGGCCTTCATGCTGGTGTTCCTGCCCGTGTACTGGCGCAACTACGGGCCGACCAACTTCCTCTATTTCTGCGACGTCGCGCTGCTGATCACCTTCCTCGCCATCTGGATCGAGAGCCCGCTCCTCGTCTCCATGTGCGCGGTCGGCATCCTCGCGTCGCAGACGCTGTGGGTGATCGATTTCCTCTCCAATCTGATCGATCATCCGCTCACCGGCATGACCGACTACATGCTCGCGGCCGATCATTCGCTGTTCCTGCGCGGCCTGTCGCTGTTCCATGGCTGGCTGCCGTTCCTGCTGATCTTCCTGGTCTGGCGCCTCGGCTACGACCGCCGCGGCTTTCCGGCCTGGACCGCGCTCGCCTGGGCGCTGGTGCTGGTCTGCTTCTTCTTCATGCCGCCGCCGCGGCCCGATCCCGGCCTCACGCCCGTGAACATCGATTACGTGTGGGGCCTGAGCGACACGGCCCCGCAGCACTGGGTCTCGCCTGCGGTCTGGCTCATCGGCTGGATGATCGCCTTGCCGCTCGTGCTCTACGCGCCGGTGCACCTGCTGCTGCGCCGCTTCATGCCCGAGCCGATGTCCAAGCCGGTGCCGAAGCCGGTGCCGGCATGGTGAGCGTGACCTCGGCGGCTCCCGCCGCGCCGGCGCGGTCGCTGCGCGCAATGCCGCTGCGCCTCGCGCTGCGTGAATTGCGCGGCGGCGTGCGCGGCTTCGGCGTGTTCATCGCCTGCATCGCGCTCGGCGTCACCGCCATCGCGGCGGTCGGCTCGTTCGCGCAAGGGCTGGTCGACGGGCTTGCGCGCGAAGGCCGCGTCATCCTGGGCGGCGATCTCGCCTTCACGCTGATCCAGCGCGAGGCGACGCCGCTCGAGCGCGCATTCCTCCATGCCCAGGGCGATGTCTCGGCCGCCGCCACCATGCGGGCCATGGCCCGCACGGCCGACGGGCGCGCCACCCTGGTCGAGGTCAAGGCGGTCGATGCCGCCTATCCGCTCTACGGCGCGGTCGTCGCCGATCCGCCGGCGCCGCTCGCCGATCTGCTGGCGCCGCGCGGCGGCGTCTTCGGCGCGGTGGTCGATCCGACGCTCTTCATCCGCCTCGACCTCAAGCCCGGCGCGCGCATCACGGTCGGCCAGGCCACGATCGAGCTGCGCGCGGCGCTGGTCACCGAGCCCGACAAGCTCGCGGGGGGCATCGGCTTCGGCCCGCGCCTGCTCATGAGCGAGGCGGCGCTGCGCGCGACCGGCCTGCTGCAGCCCGGCAGCCTCGTGCGCTGGCACTACCGCGTGCGTCTGCCGGCCGGCAGCAGCGAGGCCGCCGTGAAGCGCGTCACCGCGGCCGCGGCCGCGCAATTGCCCGATGCCGGCTGGGACATCCGCACCCGCACCAACGCGACCCCGCAGCTGGCCCGCAACGTCGAGCGCTTCACGCAGTACCTCACCCTCGTGGGTCTCACGGCCCTGCTGGTCGGCGGCGTCGGCGTCGCCAACTCGGTGCGCCACTATCTCGACCGCAAGCGCGACGTGATCGCCACCATGAAGGCGCTCGGCGCGACCGGCACCCGGGTCTTCGCGATCTATTTCACCCAGGTGATGCTGCTTGCGGTGGTCGGCGCCGCCATCGGGCTCGTGCTCGGCGCGCTCGCGCCGTTCGCGATTGCAGGTGCGCTGCGGGCGGTCCTGCCGCTGCCGGTCGCGCCATCGCTGCATCCGGTCGAGCTCCTCGGCGCGCTGGCCTACGGGCTGCTCACCGCCGCCGCCTTCTCGCTCTGGCCGCTCGGCCGCGCCCATGACGTGCCGGTCGCGGCCCTGTTCCGCGACGAGGTCGCGCCGCTGCGGCGCTTTCCGCGCGCCCGTTACGCGGTCGCGGCGGCGCTCGCCGCACTCGCGCTCACGGGTCTCGCGGTGGCGGCGGCCTATGATCACCGCATGGCGGCGATCTTCGTCGTCGCGGCCGCCGCCGTGTTCGTGGCGCTGCGGCTCGTCGCATCCCTGCTGATGGCGATCGCGCGCCGCGTGCCGCGGCCGCGCTCGACCATCTGGCGGCTCGCCATCGCCAACATCCATCGCCCCGGCGCCTTGACGCCGACGGTCGTGCTCTCGCTCGGCCTCGGCCTCGCGCTGCTGGTCACCGTGCTGGAGATCGACGCCAACCTGCGCAACGAGCTCATGCAGGCGCTGCCCGAGAAGGCGCCCTCGTTCTTCTTCCTCGACATCCAGGGCACCGAGGCCGATCGCTTCGATGCCGTGCTGCGCGCGCGGGCGCCGCGCGCGAGCATCGATCGCGTCCCCATGCTGCGTGGCCGCATCGTCGCGGCGCGCGGCGTCAAGGCCGAGGAGCTCAAACCGCGTCCGGATGCCCAATGGGTGCTGCACAGCGACCGCGGCATCACGTTCACGGGCGACGTTCCGCAGGGCTCGCGCCTGGTCGAGGGCGAGTGGTGGGGCCGCGACTACCAGGGCCCGCCGCTGCTCTCGTTCGAGAAGAAGCTCGCCGAGGGCCTCGGCCTCAAGCTCGGCGACGAGGTGACCGTCAACGTGCTCGGCCGCAACATCACGGCGAAGATCGCCAACCTGCGCACGGTCGACTGGGAAACGCTCGGCATCAATTTCGTGCTGGTGTTCTCGCCCGGCGCCTTCGCGGGCGCGCCCGTGACCGACATCGCCACCGTGACCTATCCGGGCGGCAGCACGCTCGCCGAGGAGACGGGGCTGCTCAAAGCCGTGGGCGACGCCTTCCCGTCGGTGACAGCGGTGCGCGTGAAGGACGCGCTCGATGCGGTCGGCCAGATCGTGACCAACCTGGTGCTGGCGATCCGGCTCGCCAGCGGCGTGACGCTGGTCGCGGCCGTGCTGGTGCTCGGCGGCGCGCTCGCGGCCGGGCATCGCCACCGCGTCTACGACGCCGTGATCCTCAAGACGCTCGGCGCGACGCGCCGGCAGCTTCTCACCGCCTATGCGCTGGAATATCTGCTGCTCGGGCTCGCGGCCGTGCTGTTCGGCGTCGCGGCCGGCTCGCTCGCCGCCTGGCGCGTCGTTGCCGACGTGATGACGCTGCATTTCGCCTGGTCGGGCGGGCCGGCCATCGCGGCGTCGCTCGTCGCGCTCGCCATCACGCTGCTGTTCGGCCTCATCGGCACCTTTGCGGCGCTTGGTCGCAAGCCCGCCGCCGTGCTGCGGAATCTCTAGGCGATTCATCACGTTGCTCCGCGGCAGCGCGACTTCTTGCCGCGATTACAATAACTTAGTCGCGACCGCCTGGCCTTGTGGCCGCCGCGATTCCCGCCATGATGCGGAGGCTCGAGTTGCGGCGTTGCCCGCGCGTTTTTCATCCATCCATGCTGGCATTCGACATGTCGGACATTGATCGCACCATCCCCGGCTTTCCGGCCGCGATGACGCCGTCCGAGACGGCGGTGATCGATGCTGGCCTGCGCGCCTACATGCTGCGGGTCTACAACTACATGGGCGTGGGGCTCGCGCTCACCGGCCTCTCGGCCATCGGCATCTACTTCCTGTCGGTCAGCGCCGATGTCGCCGGCGCCGCCTACCTGGTCCGCGCCGGCCGCGTGATCCCGATCCCGGCCGGGCTTGCCGTGCAGAGCAACGACATCCTGCTCACCAATATCGGCTACGCGCTGTTCGTGAGCCCGCTCAAATGGGCGATCATCCTGGCCCCGCTCGCCCTGGTCTTCGCCTTGAGCTTCACGGTCGAGCGCGTGCGGCCGGCGACCGCGCAGCTGCTGTTCTGGCTCTACGCCATGCTGGTCGGGCTCTCGCTCGCGTCGATTTTCCTGCTCTACGCCCACACGTCGATCGCCCGCGTCTTCTTCATCACGGCGGCCGCGTTCTGCGCCCTGTCGCTGTGGGGCTACACGACGCAGCGCGATCTCAGCGCGCTCGGCGCCTTCGCGGTGATGGGCCTGTTCGGGGTCGTCATCGCGAGCCTGATCAACCTGCTGCTCGCGAGCTCGACGTTGCAGTGGGCGGTCTCGCTGATCGGCGTCGCGGTGTTTTCCGCCCTGACGGCGCGCGATACCCAGCGGCTCAAGAGCGAGTATCTCTACGGCGCGATGAACGGCGAGGTGGCGGAGCGCGCCGCCGTCCAGGGGGCGCTCGTGCTCTACCTCGATTTCATCAACCTGTTCACGCTGCTGCTGCAGCTCGGGGGGCAGCGGGAAGAGTGACGGCGGCCGGCGGGGCCCCCGGCCGGACGTTACGCATCGGTAATACGCATGGATTATCAATCCGCCCGTTAAGCATGGCCGGAAACGACGGCGCCGGCCGGGTCGCAAATAGGGTCGCAGGTCTCTTCCACTTGCCCTCGACAATCACTAGATTCGCGTCACCCGGTATCGGGCGGAGTGTGTCCGATACCCCAAGGGCCCGTCGAGCGACGGGCGACAGAAAGGGAAGCTTCGATGTCGGACTTAGACCGTAATTACTCGGCTACGCGCGGCCGGTTCGGCGCCGACGCCGTCGCGATCGATCAGGGCCTGCGCGCCCACATGATCCGCGTCTACAACTACATGGCGGGGGGCGTCGCGCTCACCGGCGTGGTTGCGTGGCTGGCTTATCAGGCCGCCGGCGGCGATGCGATCCAGATTTCCGGCCGGTACCTCACTGGAGCGACCCCATTCGGGCAGGCCATCTTGGGCTTCCCGTTGATTTGGGTGCTGGCCTTCGCGCCGCTCGGCTTGGTGTTCTTCCTGAACTACCGGATCGCGCAGCTGCAGGCCTCGACCGCCCGCATGCTGTTTTTCGTGTTCGCCGCGATCTTCGGCCTCGGCCTTACGCCGATCTTCGTCGTCTACACCCATACGTCGATCGCTCACGTCTTCTTCATCTCGGCGGCCTCCTTCGGCGCGCTCTCGCTGTGGGGCTACACCACCCGGCGCAATCTCGACGCCATGGGCTCGTTCCTGGTCATGGGCGTGTGGGGCTTGCTGATCGCAATGCTGGTCAACGTCTTCCTGCACTCGAGCGGGCTCGGCTGGGCGATCTCGGTCATGGGCGTGCTGATCTTTGCCGGCCTCACCGCGTGGGACACCCAGCGCATCAAGGAAATGTACAGCCCGATGGACGACGGCACCGTCGCGGGCCGCAAGTCCGTGATGGGCGCGCTCATGCTCTACCTCGACTTCATCAACATGTTCCTGTTCCTGCTCCGCCTGTTCGGCGATCGCCGCTGATCCAGGAGGCTGCGAACTTCTGCGAGCGCCCCGGGCCTCCCGGGGCGCTTTTTCTATGGCGGGAGCACCCTATCGGCGCTATTCGCGTGAGCGAATGAGCCTCGCGATCCGGGCCGCGACCGCGGCCGACGTTCCGGCCATCACGGCGATTTACGACCAGGCGGTGCGCCACGGCACCGCGTCCTTCGAGCTCGAGCCGCCCGATGCGGCCGAGATGGCACGCCGGCAGCAGGCGCTGCTCGACGGCGGCTACCCCTACATCGTCGCCGAGGCCGCGGGCGTGATCGCGGGCTATGCCTATGCGGGAGCGTACCGGCCGCGCCCGGCCTACCGCTGGAGCGTGGAGGATTCGGTCTATGTGGCGCCGGCCATGCATCGCCGCGGCGTCGGCGCGGCTCTGCTCCGCCGCCTCATCGCCGAGGCGGAGCAGCGCGGCTTCCGTCAGATGATCGCCGTGATCGGCGACTCGGCGCAGACGCCGTCGATCGAGCTGCACCGTGCCTTGGGCTTTCGCCACATCGGCGCGGTCGCGAATGTCGGCTTCAAGTTCGGCCGCTGGCTCGATACGGTGCTGATGCAGCGGGCGCTGGGGAAGGGGGCGGATGCGCCACCCACGCCGTAGCCCGGATGGAGCATCGTAGCCCGGATGGAGCGCAGCGAAATCCGGGGAAGTCCGTCCCGCATCCCGCGGAGCCTGTCCTCGGGTTTGCCGAAGGCAAGACCCGTGGGCTCCATGCGGGCTCAGTTCACCACCAGCCTGATCTGCTTCTCGGGCTTGTGCAGCACGCGCAGAACGCGGTCGAGCTCGTGGCCGCGCCGCATGATCAGGCCGGTCGCCGTGATCACGCTGTAGGCGCCCTGGCGGCGCGCCAGCTTGGGATTCTTCTCGATCCGGTAGATCGGCACCTCGGCGGCGTGGCGAAACACCGAGAACACCGCGCGATCGCGCAGGAAGTCGATGGCGTAATCGCGCCATTCGCCCGCCGCGACCATCCGGCCATAGAGCGCGAGAATGTGGTCGAGCTCGCGCCGATCGAAGGTCACGCAGGCCATTTGCGGGGCGGCCGGCATCAAGCCGTCGCCCCGGAGATTCTGGCTGGGGTCGGTTTCGCCGGGCCCGAAGCTCATGCGGCGCCTCCTTTGTCTCAGCGCGTGTTCCGGCGAGGTGGGACCGGTTCGCCGAACAAGACATGCGCAATGGAAATGTCATGATCGCGCCGAACGCTTGCGGCGGCAAGGGCTTCGCGCCGGGCAGCGTCGTCGCAGCGATGCCGGAGCCGCCCATCCGCTACCGCCGCGACGATCACGCGTTCGTTAAACAATTCATAATGCTGCCCGATTTCGGCCCCGCCGGGGTCAACCTGGCCTGCGATAACGCGATCATAGAGTTCGGCTCGGTGCGGGTTCCGGATTCCTCAGCCCCCCAGCCCCCCGGGACTTGTGCCGGCCGGCTCTTCGGTTTTGTTCCGTGTAAGGTTCAATCCCCCTATGCTTTGGGCCGGTTCAGACCGGCCCATTTTTTTGTGCGACTTCGAACGCCGACAGCCGGTGTCGGTCGCGTGCGGGATTGCGCCGCGCCGGCGTGCTCCGTCGCGGTGCGGCTAACGTGCTCGAACGATAAATTTCACTTGGCGGGCGCT
>CAVPGG010000054.1:0-6393 GCA_963703755.1 uncultured Pseudomonadota bacterium | reverse complement strand
GCAGGCGACCTCGCCCGCGTCGCCCACCGTTGAAATCTCAACGTCGGCGGCTTCATCGGGCAGCGCCGCCACAAAGCACTGCTGACAGGGAGATTGCTTAGGTCGAACGCGGAGCACTTGGCCGCCGTAGGCGCGGCGGAAGGCGCCGCCGTGTTCGCGGGTGAGTCCGCCGCAACGCAAAGCTCGTTGATGAGAGCTTCTTCGGCGATTGTCGGTGCCAGAGATCATACTATCGGCGGCCTGACGAGTACTGCGATCACATTACGGTTGTTGAAATTGTCTTCGATCGCGTGAACTTCAACCTGTGCCTTTCGATTACTGTCCAGGATGAGGTTGCGTAGCACGTTACCTCGGATTTGCCCACTTGGGAGATGCCGCCTGGATGCCGCACGACATTGCCACCGAAAGACGGTCGCGGTCGACAAGCAGGAAACGGCCAACACCGCACTTGGCGAGTCCCACAGCGCCTGAAGCGCTCCCTGTCCCTAGGTAACCGACGGCAAGCGCCGTCTTGTCTTTCAGAATGTTGATCCCCAGCATGCTGGCGTGGCGCACAGCCAAACCCGCGGCTCGACGTCGCGGCTAACTCGATATCGGGCGGCGCAGCGTGTTGACCGGCTTGAGCAAGGGCCTGTGTTCTATATGCCTTCTAGATTGGGCGCCAAAAAACATCCGGCTTGCGCTCAACTGGCTGATTCGTTGGCCGGAGTACGATGGCGAAATCAGCCCCTTTGTTACCCGCGTGCTGACCCAGAAGAAGCCAGCCCGCGATAACTGTTACGCTAGGTTGGATGGACAGCTCCAGTTGCGTCAGCGCGTCTCCGTGATCCCAGGAGCTGAAGGCGACCGGCAGGGACCTGCCTTCTTTAGTTCCGGCCACGTTGCCGGAGCCATCGCGGAGAGAGTGACGACAAACATATCCGCGTCGTCCGCGGTGATGTTCAGTGCTTGCGGCGTATGAGTGCCCTCAGCGACGGCCACGATCGTGCGCTTCGTCTTGTCATAGACGAGCTTTAGCGGCCTGGCTTTCGTTCTGCGACTGCCTGCATCGCCTCCCTGATCATCTGGCGCTGAATAGGGTGTTGTGCGCTCATGCAGCCTCCGCCATGGTGCGAACGAAATCTGCTAAATGGTGGCCCGTGGCGAGGTGCTGCTCATAGGCCTCGATCCAGATGAGCGCCTTGAAGAACACCTTCTGCAGCACAATGCCCGAATGCCACCGAGGGTCACGCCAGTGACAAATCTGAACGCACCCACTGCTGTGCGGCGTCAACGTGTGCATCGCATGCGACACGCCCAGGTCGCCAATTCGACGTGCCGTCGGCCTTCAGAAGAGGATTCGGCTCAAGTGACGTAAGCGGCGGTCGCTGCGTTGGAAAGCCTGACGGGATTGGCATCTAAGGCTGTAGTGCACCGGCCGGAACCCGAGGTCGCGAGGCCCGAGGCATAATAGCTATCATTGGAGGCGTGATGGTACACGCTGAACTGCGAAAACCCCTCGTCCTGTAGGATCTGATGTTCCAATGCGAGCCGTTGACGCTGAGCCATAGTCCACATCGCTCACTTCCTCTCGCCGGGCGTTCCTGCGCGAAACGCGGCGACGATCTCAGGCACGTCGAGGGCAACTAGCCCATCGGGTGCGCTGACAACTT
Organism: uncultured Pseudomonadota bacterium; assembly: GCA_963703755.1. Lineage (GTDB taxonomy): Bacteria > Pseudomonadota > Alphaproteobacteria > Rhizobiales > Xanthobacteraceae > JAVDCA01. The sequence continues at coordinate 4,741 of CAVPGG010000054.1, read as the reverse complement.
CAGCGCTACCGTCCTTGCGGTTGAGTTGATGAATCTCCAGCACGTTCATCGGCCAATTCCCCTCGATGGCAAAGGCGAGGTAGTGATCCCCTTTGAGCTTCGCAACGAGGATGTGCCCAAACGGCGTTGTGTGTTGTTCGATCGGCTCGCCGCTGGCCTCGGTCAAGGCTGCGGCGAGATGGGTAAGCGTCCTTTCCCGCGTCGTTGCGTCCACCTCCGGCGCGTCTCAAGGACCGGCGGTTTGGCTTCGCCGCTATGCGCACGCGGTCGAGCGGCACCATCTCCCAGGCGCGCAGGCTTCTGTTCCGGCAGGCTGCTCCGGGCAATCAGCGCTTGGCGGATCGGGCTGCAGCCGGGAAGAACCTTCACCGCCATCGCCGTGGGGTCTCCCTCCACGGACAGGTCGTAGAACCAGGGGTGGAGCCGGACGATCGGCTGTTGCTGCGAACCCTCCGTGGTGACGATGATCTCCGCCATGCCGGGAAACTGATTTCGGTTTCCGAGCTGGCGAATGCGCCTGCGGTCGCCCGGAGCTCGGCTCCAAGAGGCCAAGCCGGTGATGCGAATGCCAGTCGCCGAAATAGCGGAGCGCCCACTCGCTCGCGAGCGGTTCACTCAGCTGCCGCAGACAGTCGACGTTCGAGCTGGAAATGCGCGTTGCTCCTCTGAGCCTTCGGCCCGGCCTTCGTCGCAAGAAACACCGCCGGCTGGGCTTCCCAGCGCCCGAATAAGTCGCCTCCTGTCTCGACGGTCCAGGCAGCTGATTCAGCCGCAATCGCACGCAGTTCGGATTCCCACATCGTCAGCGTACGAGCGCCGACTGCGATTCCGAATTGCTTCTGCGGGTTTGTTCGGCGCTTGAACCGGCAAAGGTTCTTGAAGGATTGGCTCCTTCGACCGCCGACGACTCTCACGCCCGGATAATGCGCTTGATGACCATTGCGCCTCACGCAACAAAAAAGTCCTCAACTCCGAATTAGAGGACCGCTAATTTTGCACCATGCGATTGCGGAGAACAATATAAGAACGAGAAGTGCTCCACGCTATCCCACGGACATCGCGCGAAATAATCGGGGGAAACCGAAAAGTGTGTGCCAAATGTGTGCCATGTAGCGCCTGGGAGCCGATGGTAACGGATGGCACGAAAGGCGCTAACACACTGAAACCATTAGGGACTGGCCGGGAAGGACTGGTAACGGGTCGTAACGCATGAAAAAACCCGGCACACCGGGCGCAAGCACCTGATCTGCCGGGCTTTTTTTGGTTGCGGGAGGTGGATTTGAACCACCGACCTTCAGGTTATGAGCCTGACGAGCTACCGGGCTGCTCCATCCCGCGGAAATCCGGTCGCGCCGACCGCGCGTACGCGCTATCTAGCAATCGGGACCAACCTTGGGAAGCCGCCCGGCCGGGCAAAACGTCATATTTTTCATACGGTCCAGCGTTGATGGCACGGAACGGGGCGATGCACCGGGATGCGTCGGGCGCAGCCGAGCGGCTGCGCGCGGCCTCGACCGACATCCTTGCCGAGGCGCGTCGCCAGATCGACGCGCCGGGGTCGGACGAGGCGACCGCGGTACACGAGTTCCGCAAGGCGATGAAGCGCTGGCGCGCGCTGCTGCGCCTCTACGAGCCGCAGCTCGGCACCGAGGCGGAGGCGCTGCGGGTCGAGGCGCGCGACCTCGCGCGCGAGCTCGCCGGCACGCGCGACGCGCGCTCGGCGCTCGATGCGCTCGCCGATCTCGGCGAGGTGCCGCTGTCGGAGCGCACGCAGGCGACCATCCGGGCGCGGCTCGAGGGCATCGGCGCCACGGCCGAGGCTACGACGCTCACCGATGCGCTACGCGAGCGCATGCGCGAGGCGCTCGATCACGCCGCGACGGCGGCGAGCGGCTGGCCGCTCGATGCGGTCGGCTTCGCGGCGATCGCGGACGGCCTCACGGCCTCCTATGGGCGCGCGCGGCGCGCGATCCCGGACGACTGGGCGAACGCCTCGCCCGATGCCCTGCACGTGCTGCGCCAGCGCGTGGTCGTGCACCGCTACCAGATGGAGCTCGCCGTGCCGCTGTGGCCGAAGATCGGGCGCGTGTGGGTCGCCGAGGCGCAGAAGCTGCGCGACCGGCTCGGCCACTACCAGGATCTCACGGTGCTGCAGGTTTTCACGGCGCCGCATCAGCCGCTCGCGCCCTGGCGCTCGCGGCTCGTGCCGCTGATCGCGGCCCGGCAGGCCGAGCACGCACGTGCGGCGGCGCGCGTCGCGCGCCGGCTGTTCGCCGAGAAGCCGAAGGCCTTTCGCAGCCGCCTGATGAGCCTGTGGGAGGGCCGGCACTGAGAGGATGCGAATCATGGCATCCCGTCCGTCTCGCATCGTGCTGCTGACCGGCGCGGCCGGCGGCATCGGCAAGGTGATGACCGAGTCGCTGCTCGCGGCCGGCCACGCGGTCGCAGCCGTCGACCGCGACATCGCGGGCGTCGGCCGGCTGGCGGCCCTTGCGGGCGCGGCCGAGCGGTTGCACCCGATCACCGCCGACCTCGGCAGCGAGGGCGGCTGCCTGGAGGCGGTCGCGGCTGCGCGCCGGCGCTTCGGCGCAATCGACGCCGTGGTCAACAATGCGGGCATCGGCATGAGCAGCCTGCGCCCGGACGCGGAGGCGCGTCATCCGACGATCGAGGAGCTTACCCCCGAGCTCTACGACCGGTTTCTCGCCATCTTCATGCGCGCGCCGACGGCGCTCGTGCGGGCGGCCTTGCCGGACATGAAGGCGCGCGGCTTCGGTCGCATCGTCAACAATACGACGAGCTATCTCACGATGCTGCGGGTGATGCCGTATGGCGCCGCCAAGGCGGCGCTGAAGTCGATGTCGGCCGTGTGGGCGAAGGAGCTCGAGGGATCGGGCATCACGGTCAACGTGCTGGTGCCGGGCGGGCCGACCGACACGCCGATGATCTCCGACGCCGCAGGCTGGCCGCGCGAAAAAATGTTGCGGCCGCAGATCATGGGGCCGCCGGCCGCGTGGCTGATGTCGGACGAGGCGAGCGCCTTCACGGGACGGCGCATCACGGCGGCGCGCTGGGACGCGACGCTGGCGCCGGCCGCCGCGGCCGAGAAGGCGAGCCGCGCCATCGGCTGGCCGGAGCTCGGCGCCGACGCGGTGTGGCTGCAGGGCTGAGAACCGTGCGGCGCTTGCGCTTGGTGTGAGATGCCCGGGCTAGAGCCGGTTGATGCGCGCGATCAGCCGGATGGCATCGGGCGGCGAGGCGGCATCGGATTCCTCGCGCAGGCGGCGTGCCGCGCGCGCGGCCGGACGCTCGAGGCAGCGCCGCAGCCAGGCCGCGAGCCGCGGGGTCGCGGCGAGGTCCATGTCGATCGCGCGGCTGATGACGGCGGCGACGTTGAGATCGGCGACCGTGAAGGCATCGCCGAGCAGATAGGGCCGGTCGGCGAACGCCTCGTCGAGCACCGCAAACGGCTTGCCGATCACCTTGAGCGCCTCGGCAAGCTTGCCCGGGTCGCGGTCCTGCGGCGGCAGGCGCACGGCGTGCAGCGACCAGATGTTGACGCCGCGGTCGACCTCGTTGAGCGCCCACAGGCTCCATTGCCAGCACTTCGCCTCGTCGCGCAGGTCGGCCGGATAGAGGCCGCCGGTCGCGTGCTTCTTGGCGAGGTAGAGCGTGATCGCGAGCGACTCCCACAGCACGAACCCGTCGTCCTCGATCGCGGGCAGGCGGCCGTTGGGATTGACCGCGAGGTACTCGGCCTTGCGCGCGCCGGCCTCGCCGATCTCGATCGGCACGTGCTCGTAGTCGAGGCCGAGCTCCTTGGCGATCCACAGCGCGCGGAACGCACGCGTGCGCGCGATGCCGTAGATGCGCAATCGGGACATTCGCTCTCTCCCCTGCTCGCGACCGGCCCGGCTCGGTCGGAGCGATCCATGTTCAATCGGCCACGATCCTGGAATATCCTGCCGGCGTTGCAATCACCATTGGCGAAAGCGGAGCGCCACGATGCATCGGCTCGCATGTCTCGTATTGCGTCTTGGGTTGCTTGCCCTGATCGGCCTCGGCGCAATGCCGCAGGCGGCGCGCGCGCAGTCGAACGTGGAGGTGGCGACGAGCTGGGGCCTGATCGGCACCTGGCGGATCGACTGCAAGCAGCCCGCCAGCCGCGACAACCCGGACCTGAAATACGTGGTGCGCGACGGCAAGCTCTTCCATGACCGCGACTTCGGCGGCACGACGGATTCGCATCAGGTGATCGTGGCGACGCAGCGGCCGGACAAGTCGCTCGAGCTGGTGGTCAATTTCAACGAGTTCAACGAGACGCGGCAGTACGCCTTCGTGCATGGCCGCAGCGATACGCTGCGCACGATGTACAACCGCAACGTCAACACCGGCGACTACTCGATCCGCGAGGGCGTGATGGCCGCGAGCGGACAGCCGTCGTCGTGGCAGTTCCGCTGCAGCTGAGCGCGCGCGGCCGTCAGGCCGCGGCGGCGCGCGGATAGTGCCAGGCGTCGCAGACCGGGCGGAAGCCGACCTTGGCGTAGCAGCGGTTGGAGAACGGGTTGCGCAGGTCGGTGTAGAGGCAGGCGATAGGCCGGCCCTCGGCAAAGATGCGCTCCACCACGGCGGCCGTGACCGATCCCGCATAGCCGCGCCCGCGCAGCGCGGGCGGCGTGTAGACGGCCGAGATCGCGACGGTGTTGCGGTTGCGCCGCTGGATCGCCGCCATCGCGACCGG
>CAVPGG010000053.1:0-5926 GCA_963703755.1 uncultured Pseudomonadota bacterium | reverse complement strand
CGCCATCGGCCGCGCGATCGCCGCGCGCGCGGCCGGCTTCCGGATGACGATCCGCTATTGCGGGCCGCGGCGGAAGCCGGACGTGCCGTACGAGTACGTGGCCGATCCGGTCGCGCTGGCGCGGCAGAGCGATTTCCTCATGCTCTCGTGCAAGGGCGGAGCGGACACGCGTCATCTGGTGTCCGCCGCCGTCATCGACGCCCTCGGGCCGGCCGGCACGCTCATCAACGTGGCGCGCGGCTCGGTCGTCGACGAGCCGGCGTTGATCGCGGCACTGCGCGAGAAACGGCTCGGATTCGCGGCGCTCGACGTGTTCGCCAACGAGCCGAACCTCGCGCCCGAGTTGCTCGCGCTGCCGAACGTCATCGTCCAGCCGCATCACGCCGGCGGCACCATCGAGACCCGCGAGGCGGTCGGTCGGCTCGTCATCGACAATATCGTCGCCAGGCTCGAAGGCCGGCCGCTGCTGACGCCGGTGCCCTGACCGGCTGCCGTGACAGCGCGCGCCGCGCTTGATAGAGCATGATCCCGAAAAGTGGATACCGGTTTTCGGAAAAGATCATGCTCAAACAAAACAGCTAGAGCGTGATGACGATTCGAAGATAAGTCATCACGCTCTACGACACCGCCTCCACGCGAGGGAATGGAAACGCGCCATGCTGAAGAAGCCGAACTGTCCGGTCATCGCGATCGAGGAGCATTATTGGGACCGCGAATTGTCGGCGACCTATACGGGGGTCGAGGGCGTGCGCAATCCCGAGATGATGAATTGGCTGTTCGACCTCGGCGACCTGCGCATCAAGGAGATGGACGAGGCCGGCGTCGACGTGCAGCTCATCTCGCACGGCGCGCCGTCGGCGCAGAAGCTCACCACGCCGGATGCGGTCGCGATGGTCAGGCGTGTCAACGACCGCCTCGCCGAGGCGATCGCCAGGCATCCGGCGCGCTTTGCCGGTTTTGCGACGCTGCCGACCAGCGATCCGGCGGCGGCCGCCGACGAGCTCGAGCGCATGGTCACGCAGCACGGCTTCAAGGGCGCGATGATCCACGGTCTCGCCAACGGCGTCTTCCTCGATGATGCGCGCTTCCGGCCGATCTTCGCGCGCGCCGAGAAGCTCGACGTGCCGATCTACCTGCATCCGGCGCTGCCGCACCCGCAGGTGATGGATGTCTACTACAAGGAATACGCCAAGGATTTTCCCATGGTGATCCGCGCCGCCTGGGGCTTCACGGTCGAGACCGCGACGATCGCGATCCGCCTGGTGCTGAGCGGCCTGTTCGAGAAGCATCCCAACCTGAAGATCGTGCTCGGCCATCTCGGCGAGACGCTGCCGTTCCTCGTCTGGCGCATCGACCAGGCGCTGTCGCGCCCGGGCGCCAAGCCGATGCGCTTCCGCGACATATTCTGCAACAATTTCTGGATCACCACGTCGGGCAACTTCTCCAACCCGGCGCTCTTGTGCTGCGCGATGGAGATGGGCGTCGACCGCATCCTGTTCGCGATCGACTGGCCGTTCGTGCCCAACCCGCCCGGCACGCGCTGGATGGAGAGCGTGCCGCTGTGCGACGAGGACAAGGCGAAGATCCTCAGCGGCAATGCCAAGCGGCTCTTCCGCATGTGAGCGGGCGGCCGCGAGGCTTCTACGCTCGTCAATATGAGTCCTGGCGCTTGTCCAGGCTCCCGGCCGAGCTGGCCGAACCGGTTTGGGCGGACGCTTTCGGCAACTCGACCGGGAAGCCCGTCCTGGCGGTCGGGGCGAGACGCGTGCGCGCGACGCGGGTCGGCTTCTTGTGGGGCTCCTTGTGCACGCGCACCGTCTTCTTGTGATGGTGCGTCTTGCCCTCGACTGCCTCTGCCCGCTTTTCGGCCGGTTTGACCGCCGCCGTCGCGCCGCTGCCGCTCTGCACGTTCGCCAGTTGGATGTTTGCGATCGGCGCGGCCGGATCGATGGTGGCCGCAGGCGGCGGCTCGCCCGGGACAGCGAGCGGCGCGGGCGTTGACGCCGGCGCCGTCGAGGGTGCTGCGACCGCAACGGTCGCCGGCACGGACGGAACAGCGGGAACAGGCGCAATCGCCGTCGCCGGCGCGCTCGGAGCCTGCGGCGGCTCGACCACGGGCGCGGCGGGCGGCGCGCTCGCGATCACGACGGGTGCAGCCTCGGCGGCAGCCGATGCCGCCGAGATCGAGGCGTTTGCGGCAGGCGCCGCTTCGGCTGTCGGCGGCACCGCTACCGCGACAGGCCGAGGAGGCGGCGTGGCCGGAGCGCTGGCCACAATGGTCTCAGCGGGCGGTGCCGCCGGCGCGCGCGTGCCTTCGGCTGACTTGCGCTCGGCGTATTCGACGACAGCGCGGGCGGGCGCCACCGGCAAGTTGCGCAGTCGCATCAACTCGTCGGCGCGGCGCGAATAGGCGAGCAGCTCGAAGTGCTGCCATTCCGGCTCTTCGACGATCGCCCGCTGCATCAGCGCTCGGCTTACGGTCGGCACGTCAGCGAGGTGCTTGTCCGCATCGCGCGCGCCGATCAGGCCGGCGCTGATCGCAATGATCGCCACGCAGGTTGCGATCATGGCCGCGAGGATGACTGTGAGTTTCGGCAGCATGGCACCGGCCGCATCGATGATCCGGATGTCCGCTCCGGCAACGGCCCCTCCATCGTGCGAATCACCCATAACAGAGTTGGTCGCGAAGGTGAATCGCTCGGGAGTCAATAAGGTACGTTCGTGCCGCAACCGCGGCGTTGTACGCCCGATGCCCCCCTGCTACGGTCCGCCGCCGGCGGGCCCGTAGCTCAATGGTCAGAGCTAGCGGCTCATAACCGCTTGGTTGCAGGTTCGAGTCCTGCCGGGCCCACCAGCCTTCGCGCCCAGTGGGCGCTTCGGCTCGGCAAGCCGGAGCATGCGCGAAGGCTGCCGCGCCGAAACCCGAAGGGTGAAGGCGGGTGCGGCAAAGCCAGGACATCAGTCAACTCTTGCGCCTTGGCCGAGAATCGCACTTGCCCCGACTTCCTTATCCACTCGTGGCGGCAGCCTGAACCTCGTTGGTCCGGCCGTATCTCCGTGCGATGATCCGGCCGAGCGCCGTCGGTGCGTGCCTCGTCGTCCGGGGAGGAACCATGTTCGATCTCATCATTCGCGGCGGCGACATCGTCACCCCACAAGGCGTGGTGCGCGGCGACCTTGCGGTCGCGGGCGAGACGATCGCGGCCGTCGCGGCCGGCGGGACCCTTCCGGCCGACGCCAAGAACGTCATCGACGCCGCCGGGCACATCGTGATGCCGGGCGGCATCGACCCGCACGTGCATCTCCATCACGTGTGGATCAAGCCGGACGGCACGCAGCTCGTCACCACCGGGCCCGAGCAGGTCGGGCGCGCGGCGCTGCACGGCGGGACGACCACGTTCATCGATTTCGCCTACTGGCGCGATGGCATGTCGGCGCGCCAGGCGATCGAGACGCGCGACCGCGACTTCGCGGGAAAGAGCCCGTGCGACTGGGCCTACCACCTCATGCTGCATTCCGAGCCGCCGCCCGAGTTCGCGGGCCAGCTCGCCGAGGCGATCCAGGCCGGCTACCCGACGCTGAAGATATTCACCACCAACATCCTGCCCAAGCGCAGCGGCCGCATGATCGACTTCGGCGACATCTGGGAGGCGTTCCAGGTACTCGCGCGCGAGGGCGGCCTCGGCGTCATCCATGCGGAAGACAACGACATCGTCATGCACATGTACGCGAAGCTCATCCGCGAGGGCCGCGTCGGTTTCGAGAACCTCGCGGAGGTGCACAACCAGCTGTCCGAGGACCTGAGCTTCCGCCGCATCCTGCGGCTTGCCGAGAACGTGCCCGGCACTGTCCTCTACATGATGCATGTCTCCGCCGGCACCGGCGTCGCGGCGATCGCCGACGCGCGCCGCAAGGGCCTGCCGATCTACGGCGAGACGCTGCATCAGTATCTGATCTATTCGGCCGAGGACTACAAGCGCCCCAATGGTCAGATCTATCACACCTATCCGTCGCTGAAGTCGACGCGCGACCAGGAGGCGCTGTGGCGCGGCACGGCCGACGGCACGATCCATTGCGTCGCCACCGACGAGCTGTGCTGCACCCTCAAGGACAAGACTGTCGGCAATCGCATCGACGATACGACCGGCGGCAATTCGGGCGTCGAGCCGCGGCTCGCCGTCATGTACACCGAGATGGTGACGCGGCGCGGCTACGCGTTGCCGCAATACGCCGACCTCGTGTCGAGCAACGCCGCGCGGATCATGGGGCTCTATCCGAAGAAGGGCGCGCTCGCCCCCGGCAGCGACGCCGACATCGCGATCCTCGATCCCACCCGGCGCGGAAAGATCCGCGCCGCCGACCTGCACGAGACCGACTACACGCCGTGGGAGGGGCACGACATCTTCGCCTGGCCCGTGACGACCATCCTGCGCGGCAAGGTCATGGTGCAGGACGGCCGCTATCTCGGTAGCCCGGGCGACGGCCGCTACCTCAAGCGCAAGATCGCGCCGCAAACGCTCGCCGGGAGCCTTACGTGAGCGGCGTGCCGATCGCGCTCGCGGGCGAGCTCGTCGCCGCGAGCCTCGCGGCCTGGCACCTCGCCGGCGTCGCGACCTGCACCGACGACGGCGCGATCGTGATCGACCGAACGGCAGGCGACAAGACGTTGCGGATCGAGCCGAGGCTGGGCGATTCGATGTTTCGCTGGATGGTGACGGTCGACGGCCGCGCACGCCCGGCGATCTCGCTCATCGCGGTGCTGCGTCACGTCCGCGCGGCGCTCGATCCCGATTTCGCCGCAACGCGCGTGCGCGTCACCGTGGCGCCGCTGTTGGTGCCGTGATGGACGCCGAGCACGCGATCCCTGTCTCGGTCCTCACCGGATTTCTCGGCAGCGGCAAGACCACCTTGCTCTCGCATCTACTGCGCCAGCCCGAATTGTCGCGCGCGGCCGTCATCATCAACGAATTCGGCGAGATCGGCCTCGATCACGAGCTGGTCGAGCGGAGCGAGGACAGCGTCATTGCGCTGACCACCGGGTGCCTGTGCTGCAAGGTCCGCAGCGACTTGACGCAAACGCTGCACGAACTGCTGCGCCGGCGCGACGCCGGAACCTTGCCGCAGAAATTCGATCACATCGTGATCGAGACGAGCGGGCTTTCCGATCCGGCGCCGATCCTGCACGCCTTGATGACCGATGCGAGCCTCGCCGAGCGCGTGGCGCTGGGCAGTGTGGTGACGACGGTCGACGCGGTCGCGGGCGAAGCGACGCTCGCGCGCGAGGCCGTCTCGCGCAAGCAGGTCGCGGTCGCCGATCGCATCGTGCTGACCAAGCTCGATCTGGCGCAGGCAGAAGCGCCTGCGGTGCTCCGACGCATTGCGGCGCTGAACCCTGCCGCACCGACGCTGCGCGCGGTCCGCGGCCGGATCGACGCCGCCGATCTCTTCGCAACCGGCTTCTCCGACCGGCGGGGAAGCGTCAGACCGACGATCAATGCGTGGCTGGGCGACGCTCACGCCCACAGTCACGAGCACCATGATGCGGAGATCGGAGCCTATACGGTCGTGCGCGCGGCGCCGATCCGGGCCGTGGCCTTGACGCTCTTTCTCGAAGCGCTCGCCGAGCATTGCGGCGCCGATCTTCTGCGCCTCAAGGGCATCGTCAACATCGCCGAAAATCCGCAGCGGCCGGCCGTCATCCATGGCGTGCAGCACGTCTTGCCACACACGCACGCGCCCGCATGGCTCGAGCGCTGGCCGTCCGCCGACCGCACCAGCCGCATGGTCTTCATCACACGGCGCATCCAGCAGCGCTGGGTCGAGGCGCTGCTCGACGCGATCGGCGCGGAGGTGGAATTCGTGTCCAACGAAGGCTCCTCGGGATGAGTAAGTGGTTGTGCCTGTCGACGGTTGCTATCGATTGTTG
>CAVPGG010000052.1:0-14927 GCA_963703755.1 uncultured Pseudomonadota bacterium | reverse complement strand
AGGAGGGGGCCGCGGGTCATGAGGCAACGTCGGCCGGCTTCCCCGTCTCCAGCGATTTCACGATCGCCTCGAACGCACCGACCACGTCGAGCATCTGGTCGGGCCGCACCAGGAACGGCGCCTTGCCTTCGACCGCATCCGCAAACAACTCGACCAGCACCTTGAGCGAGTCGACATGCGCGAAAGTGCGCTCCTCGGGCGGCTGGCCGATGTACCCCACCCGCAGCATGTCCTCGTCGCGCGCCTCGGCAAAACCCTTGGTGCCGAACACGTGGATGCGCCAGAACGGCACGGTGGCGCGGATGGTGGCGAGCTGTCCGGTGGCGCCGCTCGCGAACTCGACCAGCGCCGTCACCACATCGCGCGGATCGGGCGGCGCCTTCGGCGCAAAGGCTTTTGCGTCGACGCGGCGGATCGTGCCCGCCATGTTCACCAGCGCGTCGACCACGTGCAGGCCGGCGCCGGTCATGCCATAGCCGGGCAACTCGCGCGGGTCGTCGCGCCAGCCGCCGGCGACGCGGGTCGAGTGGTCGTTGGAGAAGTGCCCCTCCACGTGCATGACCTCGCCGAGCGTGCCGCCCGCGACCAGCGCCTTGAGCTCGCGCATGGATGCAAAGCAGCGCTTGTTGTTGCCCGAGCCGAGCACGACGCCGGCCTTGGCCGCCGCCTCGACCGAGCGCGCGGCCTCGGCGCGGGTCAGCGCCAGCGGCTTCTCGCACCACACCGCCTTGCCGGCGCGCGCGACGGCAGCGACCTGCGCGACATGCAGCGAGTGCGGCGTCGCCAGGAAGATCGCCTGCACGTCCGGATTGTCGATCGCGTCCTGCAATTCGGTCGTGAGCCGGAACCCGTGCTGCTGCGCGAACGCGCGCGCGTCGTCGGGCTCCTTGCTCACGCCGTGCACGAAGCGCAGCCGCGTGCTCTTGCCCTGCACGGCGTTGACCAGCGACTTGCCCCAGCGGCCGAGGCCGATGACCGCGGCATTGACCATGCGCAGTGTTCCTCTTGCATCGAGAGCATTTTCCGGCGAAAGCCTGCCCCGGACTTGATCCGGGGTGGACACCGGTTTCGCCGTAAAAAATGCGACCAAGGCTAGACACATGAAATCCGGCCAATCGGGTGACATGACGGCACGCGCAATGCAATCGCCAAACGCGGGGGATCTTCCATGAGCTTCGAGCCGCCGGTAGGCGTGATCGGTGTCGGTCTGATGGGCGAAGTGTTTGCCCGCCGGCTCGTCGGCGCGGGCTTCAGCGTGGTCGGGTTCGATGTCGATGCCGCAAAATCCGCGCGCCTGCACGCGTTCGGCGCGCATGCGGCGGCCTCGATCGCCGACCTGACGCGCGCCGCGCGCGTCATCGTGCTCGCGGTCTTCAATACGGATCAGGTCGAGCAGGTCGTCGAGCAGGAGATTCTGCCGTTGGTCGGCCAGCAGGCCGGCAAGCCGGGCAAGGTCGTGCTGTGCACCAGCACTTGCGATCCCGACCGGGTGGCGGCGCTCGCGGCGCGCGTCGTCCCGCGAGGGCTCAAGTTCCTCGAGACGCCGGTGTCGGGCACCAGCGAGCAGGTGCGCCAGGGCGACGGCGTCGGCCTGATCGGCGGCGACACGGTGGTCGCGGCCGAGGTCGACGACGTGCTGCAGGTGCTGTTTCCCAAGCGCTTCCATGTGGGCGCGGCCGGCGACGGCGGGCGCACCAAGCTCGCCGTCAACCTGATTCTCGGCCTCAACCGCCTCGCGCTCGCCGAGGGCATCGTGTTCGCGAGCCGGCTCGGCCTCGATCCGGCTGCGTTCCTGAAAGTGGCGCAGGCGTCGGCGGCCTATTCGCAGGTGATGGAGACCAAGGGCGCCAAGATGATCGCACGCGATTTCCGCCCCGAAGGCCGCGCCCGGCAGACGCTCAAGGACGTGCACCTGATGCTCGACCAGGCGAAGAAGATCGGCCAGCCGCTGCCGTTGCTGAGCGTCAACGCCGACGTGCTCGAGGCCTGCGTCCGCCACGGCGAGGCCGACCTCGACAACAGCGTCATCGTCGAGGAGATCCGCCGGCGCGGCGCGCCGGCGTGAGGCTGTCGCACTCCGCGAGCTTGCGCTCGATGCAGGCGCGCTCGGCGTCGTTCAGCGGACAGCCGAGCGCCGCCGTGAGCGCGTCGCGCGCCGCGTCGCGGCGATCGAGCTTCTGCAGCAGGTCGCCGCGCGCCGCATGATAGAGCGCATAGGAGCCGAGCTTGCGCGCGTCCGCGAGGGCGTCGAGGCGCGCCAGACCCGCCGCCGGGCCGTCCGCATAGGCGAGGGCGATCGCCGCATTGAGCCGCACGACCGGCGTCGGCTTCATCTCCTCGAGCGTCTGATAGTGATGCGCGATCGTGTTCCAGTCGGTCTCCGCGAAGGACGGCGCGGCGGCGTGCAGCGACGCGATCGCAGCCTCGATGTGCAGCGGCGTGAGGTGATCCGTGTCGGTCGACCGGCGCAGGTGCTCGACGCCACGGCCGATGAGGTCGCGGTCCCATAGCGCGCGATCCTGGTCGGCGAGCAGGATCATGGCGCCGTGCTCGTCGGTGCGCGCATCGGCGCGCGCGTGGTGAAAGCAGATCAGCGCCGCGAGTGCGTGGGCTTCGCCGGTCGCGGTCGTGGCGTATTGGGTGAGCAGGGTCACGAGCCGCAGGGCCTCGGCGCACAGCTCGCGCCGCATCAGCGCCTCGCCCTCGTCCGACGTGTAGCCGCCGTTGAACAGGAGATAGATCGCCTGGATCAGCGCCGGCAGGCGTTCGGCGAGCTCGGCGCCTTCCGGCACCTCGAAGCGCAGGCCGAGCCCGGCGATCTTGCGCTTGGCGCGCACCAGGCGCTGCGTCACGGCGTCGGGCGTGGACAGATAGGCGCGCGCGATCTCCTTGACGCCGAAGCCGCACACCGACTTGAGCGTGAGCATGGTCTGCTCGTCGCTCTCCAGCGCCGGGTGGCAGGCAACGAACATCAGCGCCAGCGTGTCGTCGAGGCGGCCGGTCTGTTCCGGATCGGAGAAACCGAGCCGCAGCGCCGCGCCTTCGTCGAACGGATCGAGCCGCGCGTCGCGGCGCAGGCGGTCGAGCGCCTTGTTGCGCGCCGCCACCGCGAGCCAGGCGGCCGGCTTGTCGGGCGCGCCGTCGAGCGGCCAGCGCGCGAGGGCGGCGCCGAAGGCGTCCTGCACGGCGTCCTCGATCAGGTCGAGCCGCGCCGGCCCGAGCAGACGCGCAAGCCAGGCGGAGATCTTGCCCGAACTCGCGGCGGAACAGATCGTCGACCAGTGCGTCTGCTCGGGACATGGCTTCAATCCGTGCGTGCGATCGCGTCCGGTCGGCATCACATCTGATCGACCTGGCGCACCTCGATGGTGCCGCCATAGCCGAGATGCGGGCAGCTTTCGGCGATGCGGCAGGCCTCGTCGTAGTCCTTGGCGCTGATCGCGAAATAGCCGCCGACCAGTTCCTTGCTCTCCGCATAGGGCCCGTCCGTGACGGTGACGCGACCGTTCTTCGGCCGCATCACCTTGCCGGCGTCCCACGTCAGCTTTTCGCCGCCCTTGAGGCGGCCCTCGGTGCGCATGCGGTCGGCCCAGGCCATGTAGGCCTTGGTGATCGCCATGATCTCGTCCGGCGAGGTCGGGCGGGGGCGGGTCGAATCGCTGTGCAGTAACAGCATGTAGTTCGGCATGGGATGCTCCTGTTGCACGGGCGGTTCCGGCCCTTTGATCCGCATATCCTTACCGGCGAACCGGTATCCACTTCGCCGGGATATGCGCCAATGCCGTGCGCCCATTGTAGTGTCGAACGGGGACGCGCCGAACCGACATTTGCGGACAAGAATAATGCGGCGTCATTTGCGAGCGAAGCGAAGCAATCCCGATCGATGGCACGAGATTGCTCTTCGGCGTGCCGCGCACGCCTCGCAATGACGGTTCCTATGCCGCCTTGGCCAGCATTTCCAGCGCCGCGCGCGCGTTCCATGGCTTCCACCACGGCTTCAGCCCGAGGTCGCGCGCGATGATGCCGGCCGCCACATAGCTCGGGCCGCCCGAGATGGCGCCGCCGCAATGGGCGGCCGAGCCCGCGTAGTAGAGATTGGGGATCGGCGTGCGGTAGCCGAAGTGGTTGTACATCACCTGCTCGGCGTTGAACGCGCCCATGAAGATGTCGCCGCCGCGCATATTGACGAGCTCCTGCACGTATTCGCGGCCCGTATAGGCGTGACGGGCAAGGATGTTCTTGCGCGTCATGTTCGGGCAGTAGCGCGCCCAGGTCTCGATGATCCGCTCCGAGAACTCTTCCTTCCAGTCCGCGTAGTCGCGCCCGCCGATGTCCGGATCGAGCGGCATCACGTGCCAGGCGTAGCTCGTGTGCTTGCCGGGCGGCGCCTGGGTCGGGTCGAGCAGGCTCAGCGGGCCGGAGCCGAACTGCACGATCGAGGGAACCTTGCCGGCCATCACCTCCTGGTGTGCCGCGAAGAGCTCGTCCATGGTCTCGGCGCCGATGCTCCACTTGAGCGCGCGGTTGATGTTGGGATCGTGGCTCGCGGCGGCGAAGCGCGGGCTTTCGTCGAGCGCGAGGTGCAGGCCGAACAGCGACCACTTGGTGTACTGGAAATTGTCGAGCTTGGCGGCCAGCGCCGCCGGGATCTGCGTGCGGCCGATGAGGGTCTCGAACGTCTGGTGCACGTCGATCGTCGAGGCGACGAACTGCCGGGCGCGCACCGTGCGCCCGTCCGCGAGCGCGACGCCGGTCGCGCGACCGCCCTCGATCACGATGCGCTCGAGCGCGACCTGCGGCTGGTACGTTCCGCCCGCCGCGATGAAGGTCTCCATCAGGCCGCGCGCGAGGTTGAACGAGCCGCCCTGGCAGAGCTGGTAGCCGGTCTGCAGGTCGAAGGCGCGGATCACCGAGCCCATCGGGCTCGTCTTCGACAGCGTATCGGTGAGCCAGGTGCCGAACAGAGATACCTTGAACAGGAACAGCAGTTGCACATGCTCGTTCTCGAACAGCTCGCGCACCACGTCGAGCGGTTGGCGGCCCGTCATGGCGAGGAAGTCGCGGCCGAGCGCGGTGCGCGACAGGAGCGCCTCGCGCTCCGCCTGCGGCAGCGGCTCGGCATAGCGCTCGGGAATGAGAATCCGCGCCGTCATCTCCTCGGCCTGGCTATTCCACGCGCGGAAGGTCGCGGCGTCCTTCGCCGAGAAGCGCGCGATGTTGGCGACCGTCTCCTCGAGATCGCGGCCGAGCACCAGCGCGGTGCCGTCGCGATGCGCCTGACCGAACTCGTAGCGCGGCGTGATGTAGGTGACGCGATCGTCGAGCCCGAGATCCTTGAACCAGGGCGTCTCGCTGATGTGGAAATGATTGATCGAATGCAGGTTGTGATAGAAGCCGGGCAGCGTCGCCTCGGTCGTGTTGAGGCCGCCGCCATAGGTGAGCCGGCGCTCGACCAGCAGGATGTCGAGCCCGGCCCGGGCGAGGTAGGAGCCGAGCACGAGCCCGTGCTGGCCGGCGCCGATGATGATGCCGTCATAGGTTTTGGTCAGCGCCTGCGACATCGCGTTCCCTCGTTGCTCCCGCGCTTGTTATATGAATGCGGAGCGGGACGGCGGCAAAATACTAGCCGATCCGGCTTTTGTCCCGTGCGGTGCTGCAGGCGGCCCCGCCAAGTTGGAATGCCAACGATCGCTGTGCTAGCGATGGTCGGCGCGCCGAGCGGCAAGCCCGCGGCGCGCGCGACGAACCACAGGGCGAACGCCTGCTGGGAGGAAACGATGAGACTGCTCACCTCGGGTGCCATCGCCGCGCTGGCGCTCGGCCTCGCCGCGCCGGCGCAGGCCGAGACCGTCAAGGTCGGCATCATCCTGCCTTTCGCGGGCGTCAATGCCGATCTCGGCGACG
This sequence comes from uncultured Pseudomonadota bacterium, assembly GCA_963703755.1. GTDB lineage: Bacteria > Pseudomonadota > Alphaproteobacteria > Rhizobiales > Xanthobacteraceae > JAVDCA01. Next base: position 9,023 of record CAVPGG010000052.1, on the reverse strand, counting down.
CGCAGAAGAAGGGCTTCGACCTCTATCTCAAGCTACACGCCAAGGACATCCTGCCGCACACCGTGCAGATCATCGAGCGCGACGAGGGCCCGCCCTCGGGCGCCAATGCCAAGACGGTCGCGACCGAGCTGATCACGCGCGACCACGTGAACATCATGACGGGCGTCGTGTTCTCGCCGTCCGCGATCGCGGTGGCGCCCGTGCTCACCCAGGCGAAGGTACCGCTGCTCATCTCCAATGCCGGCACCGCGTGGATCACCACTCTCTCGCCCTATATCGCGCGGCTTTCTTTCAGCATGTGGCATCCGGCCTACCCGATGGGGACCTATGCGGCGAAGACCCTGGGCTGCAAGACGGCCGCCATGGGCTACACCGACTTCCCGCCCGGCAAGGACTCGACCGATGCCTTCCGCACCGGCTTCGAGAAGGCGGGCGGCAAGATCGTCGATACGATCCCGATGGGCAATCCCGCGCAGGTGCCCGACTTCGCGCCATTTTTCCAACGCGTGAAGGACCAGAAGCCCGACTGCTTCTACGTGTTCATCCCGTCCGGCAATCACGCGGCCGGCGTGGTGAAGACCTATGGCGAGCTCGGCATGCGGGCGGCCGGCATCAAGCTGATCGGCCCGATGGACGTCGTCCCCGACACCAAGCTGCAGGACATGGGCGACGCCGCGATCGGCACCATCGTGATGGGCCACTACGCGGCCGACCTCGACAATCCGGCCAACAAGGAGTTCGTGAAGGCCTTCCACGAGGCCTACGGCCCGAACCGCTATCCCGACTTCATGACGGCGGCGGCGTGGGACTCGATGCACGCGATCTTCGACACGATCCGCAAGCTCAACGGCAACCTCGGCGACGGCCAGAAGGTGATCGACGCGCTCAAGGGCTGGTCGACCGACGGTCCGCGCGGGCATGTCTCGATCGATCCCGTCACCCGCGACGTGATCGAGGACGAGCGCGCCATGGAGGTCTACCGCAAGCCGGACAAGACCCTCGGCCTCAAGGTGCTCGGCACCATCGCCCAGGTGAAGGACGCGTGCAAAGAGCTCAAGATCGGCCGCTGCGCCCAGGGGCAGTAGTTGACAGGCGGCGGCACCGTCACCGCCTTGTCATTGCGAGCGAAGCGAAGCAATCTCCCTTCACTTGCGCATGAGTGAGTGGCGGAGGTTGCTTCGTCGCCTTCGGCTCCTCGCGATGACGCGAGTGAGCGTGGGGGCTCAACGCGTCGGTCGATGACAAACATCGTCGTCAGCATCCTGTTCGAGGGACTGGCCTACGCCATGTTCCTGTTCATCGTCTCGGTCGGCCTGTCGGTGACCATGGGACTGATGGGCTTCGTCAACCTCGCGCACGGCGCCTTCGCGATGGCGGGCGGCTACCTCGTCCTCACCGCGATGCGCGATCTCGGCACGCCGTTCTTCCTCGCGCTGCTGCTCACGTTCGTCATCGTCGGCGCCGTCAGCGTGGTGTTCGAGCGGCTGTTCTATGCCCGCCTCTACAAGGCGACCGAGCTCGACCAGGTGCTGCTCACCATCGGCCTCGCCTTCATGGCGATCGCGACCTACACCTACATCTACGGTCCGCGCCCGCAGACCATCGCGCTGCCCGCGTATCTCACGGGCCAGCTCGGCTTCGCGTCGCGCACCTTCCCGACCTATCGGGTGTTCGTCATCGCGGTCGGCGCCGCGCTGATCGCCGTGCTGTGGTACGCGTTCGAGCGCACCAATATCGGCGCCCGCATCCGCGCCGCGGTCGACAACCGGCGGATGGCGCAGTCGATCGGCATCAATGTCGACCGACTGTTCACGCTCACCTTCGCGGTCGGCAGCGGGCTCGCGGCGCTCGGCGGCGGGCTCGCGATCGAGCTGTTCGGCCTCACGCCGAGCTTTGCGGTGCTCTATCTCGTGTTCTTTCTGCTGGTGGTCGCGGTCGGCGGCCTCGGCAGCCTCAAGGGGACGCTCGTCGCCGCCATCCTGCTCGGCGTATGCGACACCGCCGGCAAATACATCTACGCGGGCGCCGGCGGCTTCTTCATCTATGCGGTCGCCATGCTGATCCTGCTCATCCGTCCGGCGGGGCTCTATGGCCGCGAGTGACGCCATCATGGCCGCAGCGCCTGACATGCGCTCGCGCGCCGTCGCGTTCCTCGCCACGCGTCATCGCCTGCGCGCCTGGGAAGCACTGCCTTGGCTGATCGCGATTGCGGCTTTTTTCATCTTCCCCGACCGCATGGTGTTCGGCAGCCAGGTGCTCATCATGGTGCTGTTCGCGCTGTCGCTCGACCTCATCCTCGGCTACGCCGGCATCGTGTCGCTCGGCCACGCGGCTTTCTTCGGGATCGGCGCCTATGCGGCGGCGCTGCTCACGCAACGTTGGAGCTGGCAGGAGCCGATCACTGGACTCGCCGCCGCCGCCGCCGTCGCCGCCATCGCCGGCGCAGCCTCGGGCTGGCTGCTGCTGCGCTATCGCGGGCTCACCCTGCTGGTGCTCACGCTGGCCACCACCATCATGCTGCAGGAGCTCGGCAACCTGTTTCGCGACCTCACCGGCGGTTATGATGGCCTGCCCGACCTCACCTTCACCCCGCTGCTCGGCCTGTTCGACTACGACCTCCTCTACGGCCATGTCCACTATCTCTACACGCTCGCGGTGCTGCTCGTGCTGTTCTTCGTCGTGCGCCAGATCGTCAACTCGCCGTTCGGCAAGGCGCTCGCCGGCATCCGCGAGAACGTCGCGCGCATGCACGCGGTCGGCTCGCCCGTGCATCTGCGCCTGCTTACCGTCTACACCATCTCGGCCGCGGTCGCCGGCGTCGCCGGTGCGCTGTTCACCCAGACCAACCAGCACGTGACGCTCGGCGTGTTCGACTTCGACAATTCGGCCGGCGTGATGGTGATGCTCATCCTCGGTGGCGCCGGCCGGCTCTACGGCGCCTTCGTCGGCGCCGTCATCTACATGGTGCTGCAGGACAACCTGTCGAAGGCGAGCCCGCAATACTGGCAGTTCGCGGTCGGCCTCCTGCTGGTGCTCACCGTGCTGTTCGCGCGCCGCGGCCTGCTCGGCCTCATCGAGGACGGCGCGCGGCTTCTCGCGCCGGAGCGCAAGTCATGACGGCCGCGCTCGCGATCAGGAACCTCAACAAGAGCTTCGGCGCGCTGCCGGTGGCGCGCGACATCGCGCTCGAACTGCCGCGCGGCGCCCGCCACGCGCTGATCGGCCCGAACGGAGCCGGCAAGACCACGCTCGTCAATCTCATCACCGGGGTGCTCAAGCCCTCGGCCGGACAGATCCTGCTCGACGGGCAGGACATCACGTCGCTGCCGCAGGCGGCGCGCACGCGGCGTGGCATTGCCCGTACGTTCCAGATCAACCAGCTCTTCCGCGGCCTGACTGTGCTGGAGAACGTCTATCTCGCGGTCGCCGAGCGCATGCGCGTCGCGCATCGGCTGTGGCGCCCGGCCGGCGCCGAGCGCGAGGTGATCGACCAGGCGCTTGCCCAGCTCGAGGCGCTGCGCCTCGCCGACGATGCGCTCAAGATCGTGCGCGAATTACCCTACGGCCGCCAGCGCCTGGTCGAGATCGCGATCGCGCTCGCGCAGCATCCGCGCGTCCTCCTGCTCGACGAGCCGGCTGCCGGCGTGCCGTCGTCCGAGAGCCACCTCATCCTCGACGTGATCGGCGCGCTCGATCCCGATATCGCGATCCTCATCATCGAGCACGACATGGACGTGGTCTTCCGCTTCGCCGCGCGCATCACCGTGCTGGTCGCGGGCGCAGTGCTCACCGAGGGCAGCCCGCAGGACATCCGCGCCGACGCGCGCGTGCGCGCCGTCTATCTCGGCGAGGAGTTTCCCCATGGCTGAGATGAAGCCGCAGGCCGCGCTCGCGCTCGACCGCGTCTCCGCCGGCTACGGCGAGACCGTGGTGATCGAGGACATCAACCTTCGGCTTGCCGCCGGCGAGACGCTGTCGATCATCGGCCGCAACGGGGTCGGCAAGACCACGCTGCTCGCGACCGTGATGGGCCACAACACGCTGCACGGCGGCGATGTGCGGCTGCACGGCCGCGCCATCGCGCGGCTCGCGCCGCACCGCCGCAACTGGGCGGGCCTCGGCTACGTGCCGCAGGAACGCGAGATCTTCCCCTCGCTGACCCTGCGCGAAAACCTCGAAGTCGCCGCGCACCCGGGCACCTGGACGCTCGACAAGGTGTTTGCGCTCTTTCCCCGCCTCGCCGAGCGGCAGCGCAACCGCGGCAACCAGCTCTCCGGCGGCGAGCAGCAGATGCTCGCCATCGCCCGCGCGCTCGTCGGCAACCCGTCGGTCGTGCTGATGGACGAGCCGTCCGAGGGCCTCGCGCCCGTGATCGTCGAGGAGCTCGCGCGCGCCGTCAAGCGCCTCGCCGCGACCGAGGGCCTGACAATGATCTTGGTCGAGCAGAACACCCGCCTCGCCCTCGACATCTCGCCGCGCACCGCCGTGATGGACCGCGGCCGCATCGTCTACGACGGCGCGAGCGAGGAGCTGAAGCGCGATCCCGCCAAGCTGCACCGGCTGATCGGGGTGGGCTGAACTTCTTGTTGAATCCTCTGTAACGGCCGTCCTATGATTGCGATCCAGATCACTTGGATGGAGGGGAGCCTATGGATAGCCCGCTAGTTCCAATAGAAGCCCACGAGCAAAGCATTGGACAAATTTTCAGCGATTTGTACGCCTTTGAGATACCGCCCTACCAAAGACCCTACGCGTGGGAGCGCGATCAGGCTCGTGAACTTCTCGACGATCTGCTCGAGGCTATGGACAATCGAGATACGTCCGGCAGCGTCTACTTTCTTGGAAGCATTGTCCTAATCAAGAGTCCGACACAAGCCGCTTCGAGGGTAATCGATGGACAGCAGCGCCTCACAACGTTAACCATCTTACTCAGCATTCTTCGAGACTTGACATCCGACATTGAGATCTCGCCTCGAACGCCGTGTTTATATCTTTCAAAAGGCGAGTGCCGATCGAGGGACGCAAGACAGATATCGTCTGCTGCTTCGAGACCGAGATCGGCCTTTCTTCCTAAATTGTATTCAGAACCTCGGAGCGACCGATCATCTTCCGGACTCGATTAAGCTAGAGGGTAGTCAGCAAAGGATCGCCGAGAATGCTCAATACCTTCGCTCAAGACTTGAGGTTGAGCAAGAAAGCCTTCGAAATAAGCTTGTGGCATTTATCATTCGGCATTGTTATTTGGTCGTCGTCGCTGTGCCAACGGCTGAAGCGGCACGAAGAATTTTTACCGTCCTTAATGCGCGTGGGTTGGACCTAACGGCAACAGACATACTCAAGGCAAACTTGTTAGATCGGGCGGGGCCAGCGCAAGAGGCAACATTGGCCGCGCGATGGGAATCGGTCGAACAGGCCTTGGGCCGCGACGAGATGGTCGAACTCTTTGGCCATATCCGGATGATCTTTGAACGCGACAAGCCGAGACTAGCTCTTGAGGCGGGATTTCAGAAATTCGTTCAACCGTTTAATGGCGATGCGGAGATCTTCCTCTCGAGCGTACTGGAGCCGGTTGCCGATGCGTTCCTTTTGCTTGGCGATCTCGCGCGTGTAAAAAAGCTGTACGGGCCTGATGCGGCCAGGGCCGTCGCGTCGCTTCAGAGAATCGACAACAAAGATTGGATGCCGCCAGGGCTGTTGCGCATATGGAAGGCTGAGAACGGCGATAACGAGGCGGTGGCGATTTTCTTAATCGCACTTGAGCGAGCAGCCTACTATCTGTTTGTGACGCGGCAAGGGATTAATGCTCGGATAGAACGATTTTCCGCTGTTATGGATGAGCTTTATCCTCGAATGGACACGATCGGCACGAAGAGCGGATTGAGTTTGTCGCCCCAAGAGCAGATCCAATTTGGAGACGCATTAGCCGGACCCCTCTACGAGAAGGTAAGAGTCTGCAAGCCCGTGCTTCAGAGGCTTGATGAGGCGCTGTCAAGCGGTGGAGCAACATACGACGAATTGGTATCGCTCGAGCATGTCCTTCCGCAGACAGTGGAGCCGACAAGTGAATGGGCGCTACTTTTTCCGGACGAAGGAGAACGATCTCGTTGGACCCATCGCATCGCGAACTTAGTATTCTTGACGCAACGTATCAACTCGCGTGCGTCTAATTGGAGTTTCGACAAGAAAAAGGCAGAGTACTTTGCGTCGGAGGATGGATCGTCTCCCTTTGTGATTACGCAGGGCGTACTCCAAACGGACGGCTGGACCCCAGAGCATTTGGGAGTACGACAGAAGAAGCTTTTGATGAAATTAGCGAATCTTTGGAACTTGGAACATTGGGAGATTGAAACGATTGAATTTGAGGGAAAATCTTATTCTGGCTTCGAGGACGGGGGCGGAGAGGTGGGTCCGGGAACACTGGGTGCCACGGACCGCGAGTTGCTCGACAAAAAGCGGGGGCAAATTATGAGCGCATTGGCCCACCGCGAAGCAGTTACATTCCTTAAGGAAGGCGCGGCCTACACATCGAAGGAAGGAGATCTTCGGGCAGTCTGCGCGGTGTCAAAGCGGTACGGCCCAGGAAGGGCTCCGTATTGGTACGGCTACACCGTTCCGCGGCGCGATTTTTTACTTAAAGGAAAGAAGGCGTTCTTGGTACTGGGTTGTATGGATCGAAATCGAGCTTACGCAGTTCCTGCTTCCGAAATGGAAAAAGTGCTCAGCGGATTGCATAGCACACCAGATAAGCACTGGCATATCGCCTTGGAGGAAAATACGTCGGGGGCTCTTGATATGGTGCTTCGTAGCGGCGCCAAGGTTGAGCTCAAGAAATTTGAGATCGGCTTTGGGTAGTAACGGCGTTCGTGATGCGTCGTCTAGCAGAACACCCGCCTCGCCCTCGACATCTCGCCGCGCACCGCTGTGATGGACCGCGGCCGCATCGTCTACGACGGCGCGAGCGAGGAGCTGAAGCGCGATCCCGCCAAGCTGCACCGACTGATCGGGGTGGGGTAGGGGGAGCCGGTCATTGCGAGGCGTGCGCAGCACGCCGAAGCAATCTCGCGCCGTGAACGCGTGGCGAGATCAAGCGTCACCATCGCGTGACGCGGCGGTGAAATCCGCTCACGCGTGATTGCGGGCGGGACGCGCGGAAAAAAGGCGCAGCGGGGGAATAAAGCGGCGACACCGCCGAGTCGTCCGGCGGTCCGCCGCCGCAGGAAGCTTCAACCCAGTTTGATGTTCGCTTCCTTGACGACGCCATTCCACAGCTTCATCTGCTCTTCGATGTAGCGGCCGAATTCCTCTGGCGTGTTCTGGCGCGACTCGATGTTGAGCTGCTTGAAACGGTCCGCCACCTGCGGCGACGCGATCGCCTTGTTGAGTGTCGCGTTGAGCTTCACCACGATCTCCTTCGGCGTGCCGTGCGGGACGAACACGCCGTTCCATTCATAGGCTTCGAAGCCCGGCAGGGTATCGGAGAGCGGCGGCACGTCGGGCAGGCTCGCGAGCCGCCCTTTCCCGGTATGCGCGATCGCCTTGACCTTGCCGCCGTTGATCAGCCCCACCACCGACGACCCGTTGGAGAAGAAGAACTTCACCTGGCCCGCCATCACGTCGGTGAGTGCGAGGCCGCCGCCGCGATAGGGCACGTGGTTCACCTTGATGCCCGCCCGGCGCTTGAACAGCTCGAGGCAGAGGTGCTGCAGCGTGCCGTTGCCGGACGATGCCATGTCGATCCCGCCCGGCTGCGCCTTGGCGAAGGCGATCACGTCAGCCGCGGTCTTGGCCGGCACCGACGGCGTGACCACCAGGATGTTCGGCACCAGCGAGACGAGGAAGACCGGGTCGAAGTCCTTGCGGTAGTCGAACGGCAGGTTCTGGTAGAGCGCGCCGTTCACCGAGAAGGCCGTGCCGTCATGCAGGATCGTATAACCGTCCGGCGCCGCCTTGGCGACGATCGCCTCGCCGATCGTGCCGCCGGCGCCACCGCGGTTCTCGACCGCAAAGGTCTGGCCGAGGTCGGCGCCCGCCTTGGCGTAGAGGATGCGCGCCGTGGTGTCGGCGCCGCCCGCCGGCGGATAGGGCACCATCACGCGGATCGGCCGGCTGGGCCAGTCGGTCGCGGCGCGCGCGGTGCCTGCAAACGGCGCCGCCGCGAGCCCAGCGAGCAGCAGGCGGCGTGTGAGATCGGTCCCGGCCATCGCGTTCCTCCCGTGATTTCGGCAAAATCTAGCATCCGGCCGGCCGAGGGGAAGGTGTAACCTCGTCGCGGCGCGCCGTTCGCGGCTCGGCTATCGCTCGCGTTCCCAGACAAGCCGTCGGTAATCGGTCTTGCCGGGAAATATGATGCTCGGCGCCGGCGCGGATTCGATGAACAGCCGGTCGCCCTCCACCCGGAAGTGGCGCCGCTGCTCGGTCCCGTTCCACGACTCGTTCCACGACGCCTCGACGGTGGTGATGAAGTCGTCGCCTTCGATGCGATAGCGGCCCGTGTAGGCGAGCATCGAGCGGTGCAACTCGGCCCGTTCGCGATCGCTGATGCCGCCCGTGCGATGCTCGGCGGTCGTGATCGCGATGGAGCGGCCCTGCGGCGTCAGGACCAGGTAACCCTTGGGATGCAAGCCGAACGGATTTTGCGGCGGCTCGCCCTCGACGATCACCTGCCAGGACACGAGTTTCCAGTTGCCGAGCAGCGCTTCGTGCCCGGCCACGGGGGTGGAGGGAGGCGGTGTCGACAAGTTGCCCACGTGACCGTAAGCGCGCGTGTGTGCCGTCAGAACGGCTTGTCGCCGAGGATCGTGCAGCGGCGCATCACGCGCTTCAGGCGCGCCTCGTCGAAGCCGGTCGCGCGGTGCAGCGTGCAGCGGTTGTCCCACACCATGCACTGGCGCGGGCTCCAGCGATGCGTGTAGACGCGCGCCTGCGGCGTGATCGCTTGGTTGAGCTCCTCGATCAGCGCGCGGCCCGCGTCGTAATCCATGCCCTCAATCGACTCAGCATGATCGCCGAGGAAGATGGCCTTG
>CAVPGG010000051.1:0-13258 GCA_963703755.1 uncultured Pseudomonadota bacterium | reverse complement strand
CGCCCGCAAGGCGCCCTACCGCGTCATCGGCCCGACCGGCGCGCGCGAGCTGATGGCAAACCTCGAGCGCGCCTATGCGCTCGACATCAAGATCCGCGTCGCCGACGAGAAGCTGCCGCTCGCCGGCATCGCCACCGACGTGACCGAGTTCGATCGCGACGGCACGGTCTACGAGCAGGACGGCGTGAAGGTGATCGCCTTCGAGGTCGACCACGGCGACGTGATCAAGCCGTGCTACGGCTATCGCTTCGAATACGGCGGACGCGTCGCCGTGTTCTCCGCCGACACGCGCTACAATGCGAACATCATCAAATACGGCGCGGGCGCCGACCTGCTGGTGCACGAGGTCGCGATCGCGGCGCCGAGCTGATGAAGGAGGCCTATATCCAGCGCATCATCGCGCACCACACGACGCCGCGCGAGGCCGGGCAGGTGTTCGCCCAGACGAAGCCGAAGCTCGCCGCCTACACGCATATCGTGGCGATCGGCAACGCGCAGCTCGCGCCGCCGACGGTCGAGGATTTCATCGCGCAGACGCGGCAGACCTATGACGGGCCCCTCGTCGTCGGCGAGGACCTGATGACGTTCGACATCGGCGAGACCGTGACGGTGCGTCGCGCGCAGCCGCAACCCGCGCGGGCTTGATGCGGTCCTCGGGCGTGGTGCCGAAGCCGGGCGGCCGAGCTGGTGCGCCGCCCCATGCGGGAGGCGGCACACCGTCACATCTGCGCACAGGGAGCGGCGCAGATCCCCACCATTGCGGCGGCCCGAATTCCCGTCCCGGCAATACCGCGACGCGGTGGAGCTCAGGTCTCGGGGGCGCACCCTTCATACCGTCGCGGCCGCAGACTGACGTTGTGGGCGATCATTGATTTGGATCAACGGCGCCCTCTCAGGCGGGCGCCGGAATCCGCGCCATGGCGACCGGCTGAAAATGCGCACGCGTCACGATCGCCTTGAGGTCGGGAAATTCGACGCGGCGATGGGCGAGGACGACGAGACCCTCGGCGCGCAGTTGCGCCAGCATGCGGTTGAGGTGCGGCACGCTCAGGCCGAGTGCGTCGCCCATCACCTCCTGCGAGAACGGCAGCTCGAAGCTCGACGTTTCGGCGCGGCCGATGACCGCGAGGCGCGCATGCAGCTCGAGCAGGAAATGCGCGAGCCGCTCGATCGGTGTGCGCCGCCCCGTGTCGATGATGCGCTCGGCGTAACTTGCCGCCTCGTGCACCGCGAGCCAGCTCAGCGCCAGGCCGAACTGCGGGTGCCGGTAGCAGAGCTGGACATAGGTCTCGGTCGAGCAGACCGCGAGCTTCATCTCGGTCAACGCGACGACCGAGTAGATCGCGCGCTCGAGGAAGCTCCCCGGCACGCCGACCACGTCGCCGGGCAAGATGACGTTGAGGATCTGCCGCTTGCCGTTGCGCAGCAGCTTGTAGCGCGCGCCAAAACCCTCGCCGACGAAGCACAGCTTGCGATACTCGTCGCCGTCGAGGACAAGGTCGCGGCGCTTCTCCACCGTCAGGTCGTGCTCGATCAGCCGCCCGAGGTTTTTGACGTTGGACTCGGTCAGCGCGAGATAGCGCCGGAGCCGCGCCACGAACGGATGGCTCGCCCAGCCCTCACGCTCGATCTTCGCCGATGCGCTCGTCATGGCCGTCCTTGCCCGGCACGCGCCGGATAGTGCGGAGCGCAGGATTGATCGAAATCAATAATCTCGCCGAAAGCCGAACGGGTGCAAGCGGAGTTCCACGGTGCCGGCGCCCCGCGCGGGCCCGCCGCAGCGTCCATTGGTCGCGCCCATTCCGCGGCCCCGCGTTGCGCAATTCAGCCGTGAATCGCCTGAACTTGCAGGGGCCGAGCGCGCGGACGCGTTGGTCTACGCCCAAAGGCGTAGGCCGTTTGGCGCGTGCGGATATTGCCTGCCTGGGAATTGAATGAATAATCCGGGCCACGGCGAGGCATTCCGCAAGACCCTTCTATTCGTGGGGGAGGGATGCGTCGCCCACCCCGGCATTCGCCATAACAAATTGGACTATGGGAGGTTAACGTGACCCACAACGGTTCCAGCCGTAGCCGCCGCAGCGTGCTCAAGGCTGGCGGCGCGCTCCTCGCCGCCACCGCATTCCCGCGCGTCTCGATGGCCGAAGATCAGCCGCCGATCGGCACCTGGCCGGCCGGCTCGTCCGGCAACACGGTCAACATCGGCGCCGCGGTCCCGCGCACCGGCACCTACGCGGTGCAGGGCGAGGATGAGCTGAAGGGCTGGCAGCTCGCGGTCGAGCACATCAACAGCGGCCACCCGCTGATCAAGAAGATCTCGCCCAAGACGAAGCAGGGCGTGCTCGGCAAGAAGCTCAACCTGGTGATCGCCGACTCGGCCGCCAAGCCGAACGACGCGGTGCAGGCGCAGCAGCGCTTCATCGCCGACAGCAAGGTCGTGCTGATGACCGGCTCGACCTCGAGCGCGGTCGCGGTCGCGCTCAACAAGCTCGCCCAGCGCGAGCACGTGCTCTACGTCACCGGCATCTCGGGCTCGAACGACACCACCGGCAAGGACTGCGTGCGCTACGGCTTCCGCCAGAATTTCTACGGCGAGACCGCCGCGAACGGGATCGGCCCGGTCCTGCTCAAGGCCTTCGGCAAGAATTGCAAATGCGCGTTCATGACGCCGGACTACACCTACGGCCACACCGTGACGAAGTCGATGAACGAGTATCTCGCCAAGAACGGCGGCTGGACCATGGTGACCAACCAGGTGTCGCCGCTCGGCGCGCCGGACTTCAGCCAGTACCTCACCAACATCGCCAACTCGGGCGCCGAGATCCTGCTCAACGTGAACTGGGGCCACGACGCCGTGCTGTCGACCCAGCAGGCCAAGCAGTTTGGCATCCTGCCGAAGATGAAGCTGGTGATCCCGTATCAGATCCCGTTCCTCGCCAAGGAAGTGGGACCGGAGCTGACCGAGGGCGTCTACGCGGCGACCGACTTCTGGTGGACGCTCGAGGACAAGTATCCGCTGGCGAAGATGTTCGTCGAGGCGTTCAACAAGAAGTACGGCTATCACCCCGAGTGGGGCGCGGAGAACGCCTACATGTCGTTCGCGATCTGGGCGCGGATGGTCGAAGGCGCCGGCACCTTCTATCCGCCGGCCGTGATCAAGGAATACGAGAAGGGCGAGACCTTCCCGTCGATGGTCGGCGACGTGCACTTCCGCGCCGCGGACCACCAGCTCATCCGCCCGGTCGTCATCGTCAAGGGCAAGGCGCCCAAGGAGATGAAGAACAAGGAGGACTACTGGGAGGTCACCGAGGTGTTGCCGGGCGAGCCGCTGATGCAGAAGCCCGACGCGTTCGGCTGCAGCCTCGGCGCCTACACCTGACCGCGCGGCATTGACGGCATCCCGGTTCCGGGGCTCGCGGACGCGGCAGGCCCGCTGAGGCGGGCTTCGGAATCGATCAGGATGCTGTTAGTGTTGGTGGTTGTGTTTCGTTTCCCAACCCGGGGCTCGCGGCAGGCGGGCTTCCGGGTCGCTGCTTGCCTATCCCCCGAGGGGCAGGGTCGTTCGTGATCAACTGGGTCAATCTCGCCTCGCAGATGTTCAACGGGCTGGTGCTGGGCGCGCTGCTGGCGCTCATCAGCTCGGGCCTGACCATCATCTACGGAACGCTCGGCGTGCTGAACCTCGCGCACGGCGCGATGTTCATGCTCGGCGGCTACGCGGGCTTCGTCGCCTATCAATACACCGGCTCCTACATCGTCGCGGTCGCGGCCGGCGCGCTGTTCGTGATGCTGGTCGGCGTCGTGATGGAGCGGGTCATCATCCGCCACTTCTACAGCCGGCCGGGCGAGGACCAGCTTCTCGTCACCTTCGGGCTCGGCATCGTGTTCGTCGAGCTCGTGCGCCTCGGCTTCGGCAGCCTGTCGCTGGTCGTGCCGGCGCCCTCGCTGTTCGGCGGCATCACGTCGCTCGGCTTCATGTTCTATCCGACCTACCGCCTCGCCATGGTCGGCATCGTGGCGGTGGCGCTCATCGTGCTCTTCATCGTGCTCTACCGCACGCGCATCGGCATGATCGTGCGCGCCGGCATCGAGGACTCCGGCATGGTCGGTGCGCTCGGCATCAACGTCTATCGCGTGTTCATGCTGGTGTTCGGCATTGGCGCGATGGCGGCGGGCTTCTCCGGCATCATCAACGCGCCGGTGGCGTCGCTCACGCCCGACATGGGCGAGGCCATCCTGGTGCAGACTTTCGTGGTCGTCGTCATCGGCGGCGTCGGCTCGTTTCCCGGCGCCGTGCTGGGCGGGCTGATCGCCGGCGAGATCATCAGCATCACGGCGATGATCGATCCCGCCTATTCCTATGTCATGCTGTTTGCCGCGATGACGGTCGTGCTGCTGGTGCGGCCGCACGGCCTGCTCGGCACGGCGACGCGCGAGTGAGCACGGCCGCCTGATGGTCAAGCGTCATCCCCTTCTGGTCGAGCTGCTCACCGCGATCGGGCTGATCCTCGCGCCGTTCGTGCTGCCGCATATCGGCTTTGCGCCCACCACCATCAACCGCATCCTGGTGTGGGGCCTGTTCGGTATCGGCTTCGACATTCTGTTCGGGTACACGGGGCTGCTCTCGTTCGGCCAGTCGGCCTTCTACGGCACCGGCGGCTTTGTCGCCGCCTATCTGCTCACGCGCATGGGATTCCCGAGCGTCGTGGTCGCGCTGATCATCGGCATGGTGGTCGCCGGCGCGGTCGGCTGGCTGGTCGGGCTCATCGCACTGCGCCGCACCGGCATCTATTTCGCGATGATCACGGTCGCGATCGCGGAGGTGTTCTTTTTCACCGAGTTCTCGCCGCTCTCCGCCTATACGGGCGGCGAAAACGGGCTGCCCGGCGTGCCGACGCCGACACTCTATCTCGGCTTCACCACGATCCGCTTCGACGACGCGCTGTCGATGTATGCGTTCCTGGCGACTTCCTACTTCCTCGGCATGGTGATCGCGCTGCGCATCGTGCGCTCGCCGGTCGGCGCGATCCTGAGCGCGATCCGCGAGAACCCGCTGCGCGCCGCCGCGGTCGGCCACAACGTCCACGGCTACAAGCTGACCGCCTTCGTGGTGGCGGCCGCCTATGCGGGCTTCGCGGGCGGGCTGCTCGGCGTGCTGCAGGCCTTCATGCCGCCGGACGCCTTCACGTTCGACACCTCCGGCCAGCTCGTCATGCAGACCGCGATCGGCGGTGCCGGCACCCTGTTCGGCCCGCTCGTCGGCGCCGCGCTGTGGCTGTTCCTGCAGGACTTCCTGCAAAGCGCCGTCGGCCTCGGCGCTTCCTGGAAGCTGGTGCTCGGCCTCGTCTTCGTGCTGCTGGTGTGCTTCCTGCGTCGCGGCATCATCGGCGGTCTCGCCGATCTCGTCGGCCTCATCGGCCGGATCGGCACATCCAAGGCCACGCCCCCGTCTGTCGCGAAGATCGTCACGGCCACGGTGGCGCCGCATCCCGCGGCGGCCGCCATGCCGCCGCGCCGGCACGCGCTTGACGGCTACCAGGGCCCGATCCTGCAGGCGACCGGGCTCACCAAGCGCTATGGTGGCCTCGTCGCCAACAGCGACATCGACTTCTCGGTCGAGCATGGCGAGCTGCGCGGCATCATCGGTCCGAACGGCGCCGGCAAGACCACCTTCTTCAAGATGCTGACCTGCGAGGTGCCGCCCACCTCCGGCAAGATCGTCTTCGAAGGCCGCGACATCACCGGCAGGGCGGTCACCGACGTCTGCCAGCTCGGACTGACCAAGAGCTACCAGGTCAACCAGCTGTTCTCCCGCCTCACGGTGCGCGAGAACCTCACGATCTCGGCACTTGCGGCCATGCGCGGAAAATTCCGCCTCGACATGTTCCGCAGCGTGTCGTCGATCGCGGGCCTGTCCGAGCAGGTCGAGCACACGCTCGAGCTGGTCGATCTCACGGCGCGTCCCGACACGCCCGTCGCCCAGCTCGCCTATGGCGAGAAACGGCGGCTCGAGATCGGGCTCGCGCTCGCCTCCTCGCCGAGCCTGCTGCTGCTCGACGAGCCGCTCGCCGGCATGAGCCCGCAGGAGCGTGTCGAGACCGTGAAGCTCCTCAAGTCGATCAGCCGCGGCCGCACCATGGTGATCATCGACCACGACATGGACGCGCTGTTCGAGCTCGTCGGCCGCGTCACCGTGCTCCAGGAAGGCCGCGTGCTGGTCGAGGGCACGCCCAACGAGATCAAGGGCAATGCCAAGGTGCAGGAAGCCTATCTGGGCGGAGTGCGCGCCGCATGAGCCTGCTCGAGGTCACGGGACTGAACAGCTACTACGGGGATTCGCACATCCTCTTCAACGTCGCGCTGCGCGTCGAAAAGAGCGAAGTGGTGGCGCTGCTCGGCCGCAATGGCGCCGGCAAGAGCACGACGCTCAAGAGCCTCATCGGCATGGTGGCGCCGCGCTCCGGCTCGATCGTGCTCGACGGCGCCGAGCTCGCCGGCCGCAAGAGCCACGTGATCGCCCAGGCCGGCATGCAGCTCGTCCCCGAGGAACGCCGCATCTTCGGCAGCCTCAATGTCGAGGAGAACCTCGTGCTCGCAGGCCTCACGGCGCCGAACCGCTGGCCGCTCGAGCGCATTTACGAGATGTTCCCGCGCCTCAAGGAGCGGCGCACGAGCCGCGGCACCGACCTCTCGGGCGGCGAGCAGCAGATGCTGGCGATCGCCCGCGGCCTGATCCGCGATCCGAAGATCATCCTGCTCGACGAGCCGTTCGAGGGCCTCGCGCCGATCATCGTGCGCGACCTGCTCGCCACCTGCCGCACCCTCGCCGAGGCCGGCCAGACCATCCTGGTGGTGGAGCAGAACATCTCGGCCGCGATGAGCCTCGCCGATCGCATCTACATTCTCAACAACGGCCATATGGTCGAGGAGCTGACCGCCCAGGCGGCGCGCGGCCAGCCCGAGGTGCTGCATCGGCATCTCGGGGTGTGACGGGGCGCGTGAGCACGTCCCTGATTTATCTGAGAAAAATCGATTCGATGGGCCATGCGGCATTCCCGCATGGGTGAGTTGTGGCGGTATTCCTAGACAGAAGTCTGGTCGTCAAGTGAGAACAAGGCCTTGACCCCGGCCAGCCGGCCGTGGCTGATATCCGCCATGGTCGAGCAAACAACTACGCGCATGAATTGTCCGCATTGCGGGGCCGCCTACCGGGTGGTCCAAATCGAAGCCCAGTCGGATCCGGTCGAGATCGCCTGCAAGAGCTGCGGTGGCCCGCTCGAGGGCCGCAACGGCCGGTTCCTGCTGAAATACTTTCTTGTCGACAAGCGCGGCCGTGCCCGGGCGCCGGCCGAGGTTGCCCCACATCATATGCCGCGATGAGCCGCGCAACGCCGGTGGGCGTCGTGGTGGCCGATCCGCGTCCCTGACGTGTCGACGCGCGCGCCGGCCTTACGGCGCAAGATGCGCCGGCCGCGGGCACGCACGCCAGGTTTTCATCGCCGAGCCGCATCATCTATTCTCATCCGATGACGAGTCCTGCGAGCGGCCCGCCCATCCGTTTTGATCCGCAGGCGTGCGGACCGCTCGACGGCGTGCGCGTGCTCGATCTGTCGCGCATGGTCGCCGGCAACATGCTTTCGCTGCAACTCGCCGATTTCGGCGCCAACGTCGTCAAGGTCGAGCCGCCGGCGGGCGATCCGCTGCGCGACTGGTACGACGTGGGCCAGCCGCTGCACTGGAAGACCTATGGGCGCAACAAGCGCTCGCTGGTGCTCAATCTGCGCCAGGCGTCGGCACGCGACGCGCTCATGCGTCTCGTCGCGCGCGCCGGCGTCTTCATCGAGAGTTTCCGGCCCGGCACGCTCGAGGAGATGGGGCTCGCGCCCGCGGTGCTGCTCGCGCGCAATCCCGATCTCGTCGTCGTGCGCGTGTCCGGCTTCGGGCAGACCGGTCCCTACGCGCCGCTGCCCGGCTTCGGCACGCTGGTCGAGGCGATGAGCGGTTTTGCGGCGCGCAACGGATTCCCCGACCGCGAGCCGGTGCTGCCGCCGCTCGCGCTCGCCGACATGATCTCGGGCCTCTATGGCGCGTTCGCGACCGTCACGGCGCTGCGCGCGCGCGAGCGCGGCGCGGCGCGCGGGCAGGTGATCGATCTGACGCTGCTCGAATCGATGTTCTCCGTGCTCGGACCCGAGGCCGCGATCTACCGCATGAGCGGCACCGTCAAGGAACGCACCGGTTCAGGCTCGCACACCTCGGCGCCGCGCAACGTCTATCGCTGCGCCGACGGCAAGTATGTCGCGATCTCCGGCTCGACCGAGGCCATGGCGCGCCGCATCTTCGAGACCATCGGCCGCGCCGACCTCATCGCCGACGAGCGCTTCCGCACCAACAGCGCGCGCGTCGCCTACCGCGACCTGGTCGACGCCGCGGTCGGCGGCTGGTTCGCGACCAAGACGCGCGAGGAGGCGCTCGCGCACATGCGCGGCGCCGGCGTCACCGCCGGGCCGGTCTACGACATCGCCGACGCGGTCGCGGACGAGCATTTCCAGAAGCGCCCCGTCATCGTCGAGGTCGAGGACGCCGAGCTTGGCAGCCTGCCGATGCACGGCATCGTGCCGCGCCTCTCGGCAACTCCCGGCCGCTGGCGCCGCCCCGCGCCGGCGCTTGGCGAGCATACCGATGCGGTGCTCGGCGAAGCGGAACTCGACGCCGAGGCGATCGCGCGCCTGCGCGCCGAGGGAGCGGCCGCCTGAGATTTTTTGCGTCAGGGCCGTGACCCGATTGCAGGCGGCCGACGACAAATGATCGGATGGGCATACCGCGGGAATGCCGAATGCCCGGACGTTTATCGATCGTTGCGGTCCTGAGCGCACTTGCTTTGGCAGTCTCGGCCGACGCGGCCCGCCCGCATGAGCCGCGGGGCGTCGGCTACCGCATCGGGGAAATCGGCCCCCACACGCCTGCGGCAGCCGCAGCGCTGCGGCCCGGCGACCGGATCATGGCAATCGACGGCCGGCCCATCACCAGCGCCGCGGATCTCGACCGCGCGATCGCGCACAGCGGCCGATCCGTCGTGGTGCATGTCGAACGCGCCGGGCGCTTGCGGCGGTTGCGGATCGTGCCGCGTCCGCTCGCGCCGGCGCAAGCTACGGACTACGCGCCGGCGCCGTCGCGCGTCCTCGGCATCGTGCGGACCGAGCGCCGTTTCGTGCTGCGCCCCGGCACCGGCGCGAATGACGTCTACATTCCGCCGCCCATTCCGCCCGACCCGCCACCACCGCCGCCGCCAATGATCGCGAATTGATCGGCGCCAGATGTCGGTTGCGCGCTCGCAGGGCCGCGTGTTGCGCCGCGCCCGCGTGGCGAAGGGAGCGCGCCGACCACGGTGGCCCGAGGCCGTTACGCCATCGGAATGCTCTGCGCGTGGCGGAAGACGTTGTCGGGATCGAACGCCGCCTTGATCTTCTTGAGCCGCGCGAGGTTCTGGCCCCAATAGGCGGTCGAATAGTCGGCCAGGTCGAGATCGCAGTAGTTCACGTAGCATTGGCCCGACACGTACGGCCGCATGGCGGCATAGACCGCGCGTATGTCGGCGAGGCGCTGCGGCGTGTCCTTCGCGTTGGTCCAGTTGGCCGCGTATTGCATGCTGAACAGCGTGCCCTTGCGATGCGCGAAGGCCGTGTCGTCGGCCGCCGGCGCCGCGATCGCGCCGCCATAAGAATCGCAGATCACATAGACGTCGGACTTCTTGCTGACCGCATTCATCAGGGCCGTGAGGCCCGCGTCGCTCATCGGCGACGTGACGTAGTCGGACTTTCCCTTCATCGGCGACGACGTATAGGTCCAACCGTCGCTGCCGGCGAAATGGTTGATCGAGCCCATGTAGGACATTGGCGAGATGAGCGGCGTGCTCGATAGGTGGCTGAGCTCGCGCTGCAGCTGCGTGCGCGTGCCGATCGACTGGCCGCCGCAGAGCAGGTTGATGGTGCCGCCGCCGTGCGGCGTGATCGTGAGGTGCGAGTTGATCTGCACGGGCGCCTGCGGCGCCCACGCTTGCCACGTCTTCATCACCGCGGCGGCGCGCGCCGGGCTGAGCCCCGACCAGGTCATCTTGAACACGTACACCGTGCCGACGTCGTGGAGCTGGAAGCGGTAGCCGGTCGCGACGCCGAAGCTGCCACCCCCGCCGCCGCGCGACGCCCAGAGCAGATCCGGGTTCTGCGCGTCGGCATGGACCGGCTTGCCCTGCGGATCGATCAGGTCGACCGACAGCAGGCTGTCGCAGGCGAGCCCGAACGGCCGCGCCAGATGGCCGTAGCCGCCACCGAGCACGTGGCCGGAGATGCCCACCGTCGGGCAGCTGCCGCCTGGGAAACCGAGCCCATGCGGCGCGACCACCTTGTAGAAGGCGCCGAGCGAGGCCCCAGCGCCGACGGTCGCGATCTTCGTCTTCGCGTCGTAGGTGACGCGGGCGAGCAGGCGAGTATCGATCACCACGCTCGCGCTTTGCGAAAAGCCCTCGTAGGAGTGGCCGCCGCAGCGGATCGCGAAGCTGAGCTTGTTGCTGCGGCACCAGTCGACCATGGTGCCGACGCCGCTCACGGTCTTGCACATGGCGCGCAGCTCGGGCGTGAGCATGGTGCGGGAGTTGAACGCCGGCTGGTACGTTTTGAACGGCGTGTCGCCCGGGCGCAGCAGCAGGGCATCGCTCGACGGCAGTTTCGGCAGCGGCGGCAGCGCGGCGCGGGCGCTTCGCGCGGAGAAGACGGCCGGTGCCACGACGGCGGTCGTCGCGATAGCCTTGAGCGCATGGCGTCGCGTGAATGCCCGCATGTGAATCTCCCCTGAACTTTCGCGTGTGCAACCCAGCATAGCACGACCAAGGGACTATGTCGGCGCCCGCGCCTCGCGGATATTTGCTAGCCTGCTGCCATGCGCAAAGTCTGGATCGAGGCCGCGCTCAACGGCGGCTGGACGCGCGAGCGCCAGCCGGCGATTCCGATATCGCCGGACGAGATCGTCGCCGACGGCATTGCGGCCGCGCAGGCCGGCGCCGCGATCATCCATCTGCATGCCTATGACGTGACGACCGGACGCCAGCGAGACGACTACGACGCCTATGCGCCCATCATCGAAGGCATCCGCGCCAGGACCGACGCCATCGTCTATCCGACGCTGCCGATCGCCGGCTCGGGCTATGCGGGCGACCTGCGCGGCGCCGGCGAGCGCTACGCCCATCTCGAGCGGCTCGCCCAGGCCGGTCTTGTCGAGTGGGGCGTGATCGATCCGGGCTGCGCCGTGTTCACCCGCTTCGAGCAGATCGCGGCCGGCGAGGCGGGCTTCACCTATCTCAACCCGGATGATCATTTCCGCGAGGGTATGCGCATCGCCGCACAATACGGCGTGCGTCCGAGCTACGCGATCTACGAGGCCGGCTGCCTGCGGCTCGGCGCCGCCACCGCGGCCGTGATGCCGCAGGTGCCGACGCCGATCTATCGCTTCATGTTCACGCAAGAATTCTGCTTCGGCTTCCCGCCGCGCGAACTCTATCTCGACGCGCATCTCGCGCTGCTCGCCGAGGTCGCGGCGGGCGCGCCGTGGATGGTCGCGGGCCTCGGCGTCGATATCCGCCCGCTGATCGCGCCCGCGGTTGCGCGCGGCGGCCACGTGCGGGTCGGGCTCGAGGACCGGCCCTGGGGCGTCGACGAGACGAACCGCGCGCTGGTCGAGGAGGCGGCGCGGCTCGTGCGCGCGGCCGGCGGCGAGCCGGCGAGCGCCGCCGAGGTGCGCGCGGCGTGCACGGCGGCGGACGCGCAGCGCAAGCCTGTTGTGCAAGTCCGTTGCGTTGACAGCAAAATGATGCGTCCCTAGGCTCGCGCGGCGAAAAATTGTCGTCGCAACAAAAAAGGACGGATGAGACCCGGCGCGCCGGCGTGGGATCTCGTCGCGGGGAGGATCGGCATGATCGCGCGCAGTCTCAAGGCTACGTCCATTGCCACCACACTCGGCTTGGCGGTGGGCACGATGCTCCTCTCCGGTGGGCAGGCGCCCGCGCAGGAGTGGAATTTCTACATGCATCAGTCGGCGCCCAACTTCGCGACGTCGCGCGGCGCCAAGCGCTTCACCGAGGAGATCGAGCGCGCGACCAATGGCGCGCTGAAGGTCCGCCTGCATCTCGCCGGCACGCTGCAGATCAGCGCCAGCAACATCACGCAGGCCGTGGGCGGCAATGTCGTGCAGATCGGCGACGACCTGTTCAACTCCGGCAACATCCCGGTCACCGGCATCCTGCGCCTGCCGATGCTGATCCAGTCCTACGACGATTTCGCCAAGGCCGACACGGTGCTCAAGCCGTACGTCGAGAAAGCCTACCAGGCCAAAGGCTCGACGCTGCTCGCCTCATATACGTATCCGCTGCAATTCATATGGGGGCGCAAGAAGCTTGCCTCGCTCGCCGACATCAAGGGCCTGAAGCTGCGCGTCGCGCAGCCCGAGCAGGGCGAGTTCGTGCGCCGCTTCGGCGGCACCTCGATCACCATGAGCGCGCCGGAGGTCCCCTCGGCACTCGACCGCGGCGTGGTCGACGGCATCTTCACGGCTGGCGTCGGCGCCGTGCTGTGGAAGGACCTGCTCAAATACGGCTACGTGCTGATCATCAACGTCAACAATTCCTACTTCATCGCCAACACGGAGGCCTTCAACAAGCTCACGCCCGAGCTCCAGGCGAAGGTGCGCAAGGTCGCGCAGGACACCGCGCGCTGGAACCAGGAGACGATGCAGAAGGAGGAGGCCGACTCGGTCCAGGTCCTCACCGCGGCGGGCTACACCTTCACCAAGGCGACGCCCGACGAGAATGCGCGCGCCGTCGCCGCGATGAAGCCGTACTGGGACGAGTGGGCGAAGTCGCGCGGTCCCGAGGTCGTCGAGGCGCTGGCGAAGGTGCGGGCGGCGCTCGGCAAGTAATCCGACAGAGCGATCATGGCGCAGCTCGAGCAGGGTGAGGCGCACGGCCGCCCGCCGGCGCACCGGCTCGCGGAAAGTATCGTCGAGCGCGTCTGCAAGCTCGCCTGCGTCGCCGCCCTGGCCGTGATGCTGGTCGTGGTCGGCGTCGACATCCTGACGCGCGCGCTGTTCAATTTCTCGTTCGAGATCTCCGACGAGCTTGGCGGCTACCTGCTGGTGGTGATCGCCTTCGTCAGCCTGCCGGTGTGCCAGATCAGCGGCAGCTTCCATCGCGTCGAGCTGGTGCAGTCGC
>CAVPGG010000050.1:0-17688 GCA_963703755.1 uncultured Pseudomonadota bacterium | reverse complement strand
CCCAGCCCTTCGCATTGAGGATGCGCTGCCAGGTGACGATGTCGTCCTTCACGAGGCGGCCTCCCTCCACCATCTTGCGCCGGATCGCCGGCGGCAGTGCCTCGCGCATGAACGCGCGCACCTCGTCGCGAAACGCGATCTCCTCAGGCGTGAAGCGCAGGTCCATGGCGTCGTTCCTGATTCCTCGTCATGGCCGGGCTTGTCCCGGCCATCCACGTCTTGCTTCCTTACCTGCAGCAAGGAAGACGTGGATGCCCGCATTCGCGGGCATGACGGTCTCCTCTCTAATTGATCTCGAACAATCCCGCCGCGCCCATGCCGCCGCCGATGCACATCGTCACCACCGCGTGCTTCGCCTTGCGGCGGCGCCCTTCGATCAGCACGTGGCCGGTCATGCGCGAGCCGCTCATGCCGAACGGGTGGCCGATCGAGATCGAGCCGCCGTCGACGTTGAGCCGCTCCTGCGGAATGCCGAGCCGGTCGCGGCAGTACAGCACCTGGCTCGCGAAGGCCTCGTTGAGCTCCCACAGGTCGACGTTGTCCATCTTGACGCCGCAGCGCGCCAACAGTTTTGGCACCGCGAACACCGGGCCGATCCCCATCTCGTCCGGCTCGCAGCCAGCGACCGCAAAACCGCGGAAGGTGCCGAGCGGCTTGATCCCGCGCTGCTCGGCGAGCTTGGCGCTCATCAGCACGCAAGCGGAGGCGCCGTCCGAGAGCTGGCTCGCATTGCCGGCTGTGATGTAGCCGCCTTCGCGCACTGGCTTGAGGCCCGCAAGGCCCTCGAGCGTGGTGTCCGGTCGGTTGCCCTCGTCGCTCTTGAGCGTCACCGCTTCCGTGCTTTCCGCCTTGGTGACCTTGTCGACCACCTTCTTGGTCGTCAGCAGCGGCACGATCTCGTCCATGAAACGGCCCGCCTGCTGCCCGGCTGCGGTGCGGCGCTGGCTCTCCAGCGAATAGGCATCTTGCGCGTCGCGGCTGACGCCGTAGCGCTGCGCCACGATGTCGGCGGTCTGGATCATCGGCATCCACACTTCCGGCTTGTGCGCCATCAGCCAGTCCTCGCGCACGTGCTCGCGGCCGTCGGCAACCAGGCTGACGCTTTCGAGCCCGCCCGCGACGATCACGTCCGCCTCGCCCGCGATGATCCGTTGCGCCGCGACCGCGATCGTCTGCAGCCCTGACGAGCAGAACCGGTTGATCGTCATGCCGCTGACGCTCGCCGGCAGGCCGGCGCGGATCGCCGACAGCCGCGCGATGTTGTGCCCGGTGGCGCGCTCCGGCACGGCGCAGCCCATCACCACGTCGTCGACCTCGGCCGGATCGACGCCCGCACGCGCGACCGCATGCTTGACCACATGGCCGCCGAGCGTTGCACCGTGGGTCATATTGAAGGCGCCGCGAAACGCCTTGCCGATCGGCGTGCGCGCAGTCGAGACGATGACGGCTTCGGACATCAGTTGCTCCCGGACGTGAGGACAGGTTGTCGGTCGGTGGACGCCTTGCGCCGCTCCTCGTCGATGAGCTCGCGGCGCGCGAACTTGCCGGCGCTGGTGCGCGGCAGGCTGGCGCGGATCTCGAGCGCCGTGGGCAGCGCATGGCGGCCGAGCTTGTCGGCGAGGAAAGCACGCAGCGCCTCGAGCGTGAGCGTCGGCGCGCTGGCGCGCAGCTTGATGAAGGCTTTGGCGGCCTCGCCCCGATAGGTGTCGGGCACGCCGATGACCAGCGCCTCCTCGACATCCGGATGCTCGTAGATCGCGTGCTCGATCGCGATCGGATAGACGTTGAAGCCGCCCGAGATGATCACGTCGTTCTTGCGCTCGACCAGGAAGAAATAGCCGTCCGCGTCCATGTAGCCGATGTCGCCGGTGAGGAACCAGTCGTCGACCATGACGGCGGCGGTCTCCTGCGGCCGGTTCCAGTAGGCCTGCATCACGTTCCTGCCCTTGATGCGCAGCTCGCCGGTCTCAGCCGTGCCGAGCACGCGACGCGGATCGTCGAGCGCTACCACCTCGACCGTGATGCCGGGAAGCGGGATGCCGATGGTGCCGGGCTTGGGCAGGCCGTTCGCGGGCGGCGAAATGCCGGCCGGCGAGGTCTCGGTCATGCCCCAGCCGCTCGGCAGCGGCAAACCGACGACGCGCTTGACGCGTTGCGCCACCTCGGTCGGCAGCGGCGCGCCGCCCGAGCCGATCACGCGCAGCGAGGAGAAGTCGCGCGTCTCGATGCCGGGGTGATTGATCAGCGCGATCCACATGGTGGGCACGCCCGGGAAGGAAGTGGCGCGCCCGACCTCGATGTCGTGCAGGACGGCCTCGACGTTGAAGCGCGGGCGCAGCAGCAGCTCGTTGCCGCACGCGAGATGCCGCAGCATGACGCTGCAGAGCCCATAGATGTGAAAGAGCGGCAGCACCATGATCACGCGGTCGGGCGCGGCGCCCGGCCGCGTGTAGGCGCGAATCCATTCCCTGTAGCTCGACACCGCCGCCGTAAGGTTCGCATGAGTTAGCATCGCGGCCTTGGGCAGTCCGGTGGTCGCGCCGGTGTATTGCAGGAGCGCGATGTCGTCGGGCGCGCCCTGCGGCCAGCGCGCGGGCGGCGGCGCGTCGAGCAGGCGCGCGAAGGCGATGATGTCGGCGCTCTCGCCGAACGCATCGCGCGTCGGCGCCGCGCCCCAGGCGTCGTCGTCGCCGACGATCACGCGGTCGACATGTCCGGCCGCGCGCAGCCTTTCGGCCTTGCCGGCGAGCCCGAACAGGTTGGTCGTCACCAGCGTGCGCGCGCCCGAGTCCCTGAGCTTGTGGATCAGCTCGCGCTCGGCATCGAGCGGGCTCAGGTGCACGACGCGCGCGCCCGCGCGCAGGACCGCGAAGAAGCTGACCGGATGATACGGCGTGTTCGGCAGCAGCAGCGCCACGCCGTCGTCGCGGCCGATGCCGAGCCGCATGAGGCCCGCGGCGGCGCGCGCCGCGAGGTCCGCGAACGCCCGATAGGTCAGCATGAAATCGCGATACGCAAAGGCAGTGCGCTCGCCGAACGCCGTTACCGCGCCGTCGAGCAGCTCCTGCAGCGTCGAGGTCGCGATCGGAACGTCCCACCGCACCCCGGCCGGATAGGATTTCTCCCAGGCGTGCGGACGCCGGTCCATCGTCAGGCCTTGCCGCCCGCGAGCGAGCCGAAGGTCGCGCCTTCGTTCGCCAGCCGCTCGAGCAGCGGCGCCGGCGCGTGGCGCTTGTCGGCGGTCGT
Organism: uncultured Pseudomonadota bacterium; assembly: GCA_963703755.1. Taxonomy (GTDB): domain Bacteria; phylum Pseudomonadota; class Alphaproteobacteria; order Rhizobiales; family Xanthobacteraceae; genus JAVDCA01. Next base: position 14,442 of record CAVPGG010000050.1, on the reverse strand, counting down.
TCTTGCCAGCTCCGCCAGCCGGTCGCGCACCACGGCGAGCCCGACCGTGTCCGCGTAGAACATCGGCCCGCCGCGCCACACCGGGAAGCCGTAGCCGTAGATCCAGATCACGTCGATGTCGCCCGGGCGCAGCGCGATGCCTTCCTCGAGGATGCGCGCGCCCTCGTTGACCATCGGGTAGATCAGTCGCTCGATGATCTCCTCTTTCCCGATCGAACGCCGCGCGATGCCGAGCCGGCGCGAGGCGTCGACGACCAGCGCCTCGACCTCGGGATTGGGCCGCCCGCCGCGCGCGCCGGCCTCGTAGACATAGTAGCCCTTGCCGGTCTTCTGCCCGTAGTCGCCTTTCTCGCAGATCGCGTCGGCGATCACCGCCTTGATGCCGAGCGCCTTACGGTTGCGCCATCCCACGTCGAGGCCCGCGAGATCGCTCATCGCGAACGGCCCCATCGGGAAGCCGAACTCGGCGAGCGCGCCGTCGACCTCGTGCGGCAGCGCGCCTTCGAGCAGCAGTCGCTCCAACTCGATGCCGCGCGCGCTCAGCATGCGGTTGCCGACGAATCCGTGGCATACGCCGACCACCACCGGCACCTTGCCGAGCTTGCGTCCGACCGCGATCGCGGTCGCGAGCACGTCGGGCGCGGTCTCCTTCCCGCGCACGATCTCCAAAAGCCGCATCACGTTCGCGGGGCTGAAGAAGTGCGTGCCGAGCACGGACGCGGGCCGCTGCGTCGTCTGCGCGATCTCGTCGACGTTGAGATAGGATGTGTTGGTCGCGAGCACGGCGCCGGGCTTGGCGAGCCGGTCGAGATTGCCGAACACCTGCTTCTTGATCGGCATCTCCTCGAACACCGCCTCGATGACGATGTCGGCCTCGGCGACCGCGGCGATGTCGGTCGTGGCGGTGAAGCGTGCGAGGCGGCGCTCCATCTCGTCGGCGCCGAGGCTGCCACGCGACACCGAGGTCTTGTAGTTGCGCGCGATCGTGTCCTGCCCGCGCTTGAGCGCGTCGGCGCCGGTCTCGATCACGGTCACCGGAATGCCCGCATTGGCGAAGCACATCGCGATGCCGCCGCCCATGGTGCCGGCGCCGATCACCGCCGCGCGCTTGATCTCGCGCGCCGCAACGTCCTTCGGCATGTCCGGGACCTTGGCGGCCTCGCGCTCGGCAAAGAAGATATGCCGCTGCGCCTTCGACTGATCGCCGGCGAGGAGCTGCATGAAAGTGTCGCGCTCGCGCCGCAGCGCCTCGTCGATCGGCACGTCGAGCGTCCATCGCACCGCCTCGATGGCGGCGGCCGGCGCCGTGAGCCCACGCGACCGTTTGGCATGCGCCGCGACGATCTCGCCGAATTTCTCCGGGTTGTGTCGCACCTCGGCGAGTTTGTCCTCGGTGTCGCGCACGCGCCGCAGCGGCCGCCTCTCGGCGATCACTTTCCGCGCGAACGCGATGGCGCCCGCGACGAGGTCGCCTTCGATGATCTCGTCGACCAGCCCGGCCGCGAGCGCGTCCTTGGCCGGGATCGGGTCGCCCGACAGGATCATGCCGAGCGCCTTGTCGATACCGACGAGGCGCGGCAGCCGCTGCGTGCCGCCGGCGCCCGGGATGAGTCCGAGCTTGATCTCCGGCAGGCCGAGCCGGGTGCCGGGCGCCGCCACGCGGAAATGGCACGCGAGCGTGAGCTCGAGCCCGCCGCCGAGCGGCGTGCCGTGCACGGCCGCGATCGTCGGCTTCGTGATGGCGTCGATCACCGCGATGACGTTGATCAGGCTTGGCGGCTGCGACGGCTTGCCGAACTCGGTGATGTCGGCGCCGGCCATGAAGGTGCGGCCCGCGCCGGTGAGGATGATCGCGTCGACCGCGCCATCGTCGCGCGCCGTGACGAAGGCGTCGCGGATGCCGGCGCGCACCGCGTGCTTGAGCGCGTTGACGGGCGGATTGTCGACGGTGATCACCGCGATGCCGCCGTCGCGACGCGTGCTGACAAGATCGCTCAAGCCCGAACCCCTTGCTGCGACACGACCGCGCAGACGTTCGCACGCGTGGCGCCTCTATCTCCCGCGCAATCCATGCCGGCGCGTGAATCCGCGTGTTCACGCGCGCCTCGCCGCAGGTTTCGCACAGCGGAACTCAATTCTGCGGCATTGACGAAACGCTAGGCCGTGGTGATCATGCGTGTCAACCGCCGCCCCTGGAGCATGATCCCGAAAAGTGTGAAGCGGTTTTCGGAAAAGATCATGCTCAAAACAAAGAGCCTAAAGCGTGATGACGATTTGAAGAAAAGTCATCACGCTTTAGGACGTTGAGTTGCGTCGATGACCTTGCACACCGTGCACGACCTGCACGAGATGACGCCGCCCGCGAAGCGCACGCGCGCGGCCGGCGGCGACCGCAAATTCATCAGCGCGCTCGCACGCGGCCTGGAGGTGCTGCGCGCCTTCACGCCGACCGAGGGCCTGCTCGGCAACGGCGAGCTGGTGCAACGCACCGGTCTGCCCAAGCCGACGGTGACGCGGCTCACCTACACGCTCACCAAGCTCGGCTATCTCGCCTACGTGGAGCGCCTCGGAAAGTACCAGCTCGCGCCGGCCGCGCTCGCGCTCGGCTACTCGGCGCTCGCCAACATGCGCATCCGCCAGATCGCGCGCCTGCCGATGCAGGAGCTCGCCGACCAGACGGGCGGCTCGGTGGCGCTCGGCACGCGCGACCGGCTCGATATCATCTACGTCGAGCACTCGCGCAGCCGGCACGGCATCATGCTGCGGCTCGGCCTTGGCTCGCGCATTCCGATCGCCAACACCGCCATGGGCCGGGCGCTGATTGCGGGACTGCCCGAGAGCGAGCGCGACTGGCTGCTCGGCTATCTGCGGCGCGAGGCCGGCAAGGGCTGGCCGAAGCTGCGCGCCGGCATCGAGCGCGCGATCGACGAGGTGGCGACGCGCGGCTTCACGCTCGCACTCGGCGAATGGGAGCGCGACATCAACGCGGTCGGCGTACCGCTCGTCGCCCCCGACGGTTCGGGCGTGTTCGCGTTCAACTGCGGCGCGCCTTCGTTCCAGTTCACGCGCGAGAAGCTCGAGCGCGAGATCGGCCCGCGGCTCGTCAACATGGTGCGCAACGTGGAAGGGGACCTCGGCGGCCGCTGAGCAACAAGAACAAGACGACTAACAAGCAGAGGGAACGCAGGATGCGAGCGAGCGTGGGGACTTGCATGACGCGACGCGCCGGAGGCCGGCGCGCCACGACACCAATCGGGCCCTGAGAGGTCGCGGTCGATGTCCGCCCTGTCGAGTGCGATCAAGCTCGAGCCGCGGCGCGGCTATGCGGCCGCGTCCGCCACCTCGTCGCTCGTCGCGGTGCGCGACGTTAGCGTGCGGTTCGGCGGCGTCGTCGCGCTCGATCGCGTCTCATTCGCGATCAAGACCGGTGAGCTGCTCGGCCTGATCGGGCCGAACGGCGCCGGCAAGACCACGCTGTTCAACTGCGTGAGCCGGCTCTACACGCCGAAGGAAGGCGACATCGTCTTCGACGGCCGCAGCATTCTCACGCTGCCGCCGCACCGCGTGGCGGCGATCGGCATCGGCCGCACCTTCCAGAACCTCGCGCTGTTCCGCACCATGTCGGTGCTCGACAATATTCGCGTCGGCAGCCACCGCCTCGGCGCCAGCGACTTCTTCAGCAACGCGCTGCGCCTGCCGTGGACCGGCCGCGAGGCGCGCCGGCTGAACGACGTCGCGGCCGAGCTGATCGATTTCCTCGATCTCGGCGAGGTCGCGGCGCGGTGCGTCGCCGACCTGCCGTTCGGCGTGCAGAAGCGCGTCGAGCTTGCCCGCGCGCTGGCGTCGCAGCCCAAGCTCCTGCTGCTCGACGAGCCGGCCGGCGGCCTCAACCACGGCGAGGTCGAGGATCTCGGCCGGCTGATCCGGCGCATCCGCGACGAGCGCCGCGTCACCGTGCTGCTGGTCGAGCACCACATGAACCTCGTGATGTCGATCTGCGACAAGGTGGTCGCCCTCGATTTCGGCCGCAAGATCGCCGAGGGCACGCCCGCCGAGGTGCAGCGCAACGACGACGTGATCCTCGCCTATCTGGGGACGACGAAGTCATGACCGCGCTGATCGAGACCCGCGGCCTTTGCGCCTTCTACGGCGACATCCAGGTGCTGTTCGGGCTCGATCTCGCGGTCGAGGAGGGCGGCATCACGGCGCTGCTCGGCGCCAACGGCGCCGGCAAGACGACGATGCTGCGCGCGCTGTGCGGCATGGTGCGCACCCGCGGCGAGATCCGCTTCGCCGGCCAATCGATCGCCGGGCTCGCGACCGAGACCATCGTGCGGCGCGGCATCGCCCATGTGCCGGAGGGCCGCGGCACCTTCTCGCGCCAGACCGTCGAGGAGAACCTGCAGATCGGCGCCATTACGCGGCGCGACCGCGCCGGCATCGCGGCCGATATCGAGCGCGTCTACGGCTATTTCCCGCGCCTCAAGGAACGGCGCGGCCAGCAGGCCGGGACGCTGTCGGGCGGCGAGCAGCAGATGCTCGCGGTCGGCCGCGCCATGATGCTGCGGCCGCGCCTGATGCTGCTCGACGAGCCGTCCTTCGGCCTCGCGCCGATCGTCGTCGAGGAGATGTTCGAGATCTTCGGCGCGCTCAATCGGCACGAACGCATGAGCATGTTGGTCGTCGAGCAGAACGCCGCGCTCGCGCTCGCGCTCGCGGATCACGCCTACCTGATCGAGACTGGCACGCTGGTGATGGCGGGTCCGGCCGGCGATGTTGGCCGCGACGAAAACATCCGCCGCTCCTATCTGGGCTACTGAGGCACGGCATGGAGCTCTTCCTGCATCAAGTCCTCGCCGGCGTCGCCACGGGCGGCATCTATGCCTGCATGGGGCTTGCGGTGGTCATGATCTACCAGGCGATCGACCATCTCAATTTTGCCCAGGGCGAGATGGCGATGTTCTCGACGTTCGTGGCCTGGCAGCTGATGCAATGGGGCGCGCCCTATTGGGTCGCGTTCCTGGCGACCATCGCGCTGTCCTTCGCGGCGGGCGTCGCGATCGATCGCATCGTGTTCAAGCCGATCCACGACGCGCCGGTGCTCAGCCACGTGGTCGTGTTCATCGCCATGCTCGCGATCCTCAACAGCGGCGCCGGCTTCATCTGGGACTACCAGATCAAGGCGTTTCCGAGCCCGTTCGGCAGCGGCGGGCTCTTCGGCCAGAATCTCGCTGAGCCGTCACGACGCCGGCATGATCGCCATCACCTTGATGTTGCTGGTGCTGCTCTACGTGTTCTTCCGCCACACCCGCATCGGGCTCGCGATGCGGGCGGCCGCCGCGAGCCCCGACTCGGCGCGGCTCGCCGGCATCCGCGTCGGCTGGATGGTCGCGCTCGGCTGGGGCATGGCGGCGGCGATCGGTGCGATCGCCGGCATGATGATCGCGCCGGTGGTCTTCCTCGAGCCGAACATGATGATCAGCATCCTGCTCTACGGTTTCGCCGGCGCGGTGCTCGGCGGCCTCACCAGCCCGGGCGGCGCCGTGCTCGGCGGCTTTTCGGTCGGCATCATCGAGAACCTTGCCGGCACCTACATTCCAGGCGCCGGGCGCGAGCTCAAGCTCACCATCGCGCTGTTCATCATCGTGGCGGTGCTCATCTTCAAGCCGAGCGGCCTGTTCGGCCGTCGCGTCGTGAGCCGGGTGTAGCCATGCAGCAGGGCGCCGATAAGCCGCACCACGCCGACCTCGCTGCGCCCGCGCCGGCGCCGGCGGCCAGTGCACTCTCGCTTGCGACCTGGCGCGTCGTCGCCCTCGTTTGCGGTCTCGTGCTCGCGATGGCGCTGCCGTTCGTGGTGAAGAGCTTCCTCACCTTCCAGATCACGCTCGCCGTGATCTATGCGATCGCCATTCTCGGCCTCAATCTCCTGACCGGTGTCAACGGCCAGTTCTCGCTCGGGCACAGCGCGTTCTATGCGATCGGCGCCTATACGGCCGCGATCATGATGAATGCCGACATTTCCTACGTCTGGACGCTGCCCGTCGCGGGCCTTGCCTGCCTGGTCAGCGGCTTCCTGTTCGGCCTGCCGGCCCTGCGGCTCGAGGGCATCTATCTCGCGCTCGCCACGTTTGCGCTCGCGGTCGCGACCCCGCAGCTCCTCAAGGTGAATTTTCTCGAGGACTGGACCGGCGGCGTGCAGGGCATCAGCCTCATCAAGCCGGACGCGCCGTTCGGGCTGCCGCTCAATGCCGACCAGTGGCTCTATTTCTTCACGCTGGGCGTCGCGACGCTGCTCTATGTCTGCGCCGCCAACCTGGTCAGGAGCCGCACCGGACGGGCGCTGATCGCGATCCGCAATCATCCGGTCGCGGCGAGCGCCATGGGAATCAACGTCGCGCTCTACAAGTCGTTGGCGTTCGGCGTGAGCGCGCTCTACACCGGGGTTGCGGGCGCGCTCGGCGCCATCGCGATCCAGTTCGTCGCTCCCGACAGCTTTACCTTTTCGCTCGCGATCGCGCTGTTCGTTGGCCTCGTCGTCGGCGGCGTCGGCTCGATCCCCGGCACGCTGGTCGGCGGGGCCTTCGTGCTGTTCGTGCCCAATATCGCCGAGAAGGTGTCGAAGGGGCTCGCCGGCGCGGTCTACGGCGTCATTCTGATCCTGCTGATCTACCTGATGCCGACCGGCGCCGCGGGCCTCATGCGCTGGGTGGCCGGCAAGTTCGTGCGGCATCCGGCCGCGCCACGCGAGGCGCAGCCCGCCACAGGATTGATCCGACTCGAGGGAGATAAATCCGGCATGCAGGCCCGGTGAGATGCCGGGGCGGCCGGATCACAACGCCGCATTACGCGGCCATTTTGCAAGGAGGAAGCGATGAAGAGACACATCGACAGACGTACGGTCCTGGTCTCGTCGGCCGCTGCCGCGGCGACGATCGCAACCCGGGCCTGGGCGAAGGGGACCTACGATCCCGGCGCGAGCGACACCGAGATCAAGATCGGCAACACCAATCCTTACAGTGGGCCGGCCTCGGCCTACAGCCAGATCGCCAAGACGATCACGGCCTTCTTCAAGAAGGTGAACGCCGAAGGTGGCATCAACGGTCGCAAGATCAACTTCATCTCCTACGACGACGGCTACAGCCCGCCCAAGACCGTCGAGCAGGTGCGCAAGCTCGTGGAGAGCGACGAGTGTCTGTTCCTTTTCCAGACGCTCGGCACGCCGTGCAATACGGCGATTCACAAATACATGAACGGCAAGAAGGTGCCGCAGCTCTTCGTCGCCACCGGCGCCACCAAGTGGGGCGATCCGAAGCACTTCCCGTGGACCATGGGCTGGCAGCCGAGCTACCAGTCCGAGGGGCATATCTACGCCAAGTATCTGATCGAGAAGCATCCCGACGCCAAGATCGGCATCCTCTACCAGAACGACGACTACGGTAAGGACTACGTCAAGGGGCTCAAGGACGGCCTCGGCGGCAAGCTCAAGATCATCTCCGAGCAGCCCTACGAGACGAGCGACGCGACCGTCGACTCGCAGGTCATCACGATCAAGGACTCGGGTGCCAACGTCTTCTTCAACGTGACGACGCCCAAGTTCGCCGCGCAGGCGATCAAGAAGGCGGGCGAGATCGGCTGGAAGCCGGTGCACCTCCTCAACAACGTGTCGCAGTCGGTCGGCGCGGTGCTCAAGCCCGCCGGCCTCGAGTATTCGAAGGGCCTGCTGTCGACCTATTACCTCAAGGATTCGCTCGACCCGCAATGGAAGGACGATGCCGCCATGAAGGAGTGGGTCGCCTTCATGGACAAGTATTTCCCTGAGGGCGACAAGACCTCGAGCTTCCCGGTCTACGGCTACACGGTCGCGCAGACCGTGGTGCACGTGCTCAAGCAGTGCGGCGACAACCTCACGCGCGCCAACGTGATGAAGGAGGCCGCCAGCCTGCACGACCTCAAGCTCGGCCTGCTCTTGCCCGGCATCACCATCAACACCGGGCCGGACGACTTCTACCCGATCAAGCAGATGCAGATGCAGGAATTCAACGGCGAGCGCTGGGTCTCGGTCGGGCCGATCATCAGCGGCGCGCTCGGGAGCTGAGCGCTATGCGCGATCCGGGCCGCGTTCGCGCGGCCCGGAAGTAACGTGACGCGTGCGGTCAGCTCATGTAAATATCCTTCACATGAGCTGGTCGAGAGATTCCCGCGGCCCTCGCGGCTATCACCACGGCAATCTGAAAGAGGCGCTGATCCAGGCCGCGCTCGATCTGATCGCGCAGAAGGGGCCGGCCGGGTTCACGTTCGCGGAGGCGGCGCGCTGGGCGGGCGTGAGCCCGGCCGCGCCGTATCGGCATTTTCGCGATCGCGAGGATCTCCTCGTCGACGTGGCGCGGCGCGGCTTCGAGCAGTTCGCGCAAGCCCTGGCGAGCGCCTGGGACGAGGGCCGGCCCACGCCCTTCGCGGCCTTCGAGCGCGTCGGCCGCGCCTATCTCGACTTCGCGCGGCGCGAGCCCGCCTACTACTCGGCCATGTTCGAGGCCGGCGTTCCGCTCGATGCAAGCCCCGAGCTGCGCGCGGCGGGCGATGCTGCGTTCGGGGTGTTGCGCGGCGCGGCCGAGACCCTGATCGCGCGGTTGCCGGCCGGCCGCCGGCCGCCGGCGCTGATGATGGCGCTGCATGTCTGGTCCATGTCGCACGGCATCGCGTCGCTGTTCGGTCGCGGCGATCCGGGCCGGCGCAGCTTGCCGATGTCGCCCGAGGAACTGCTGGAGGCCGGTATGCTTGTCTATCTGCGCGGCCTCGGGCTGCCCGGCGACGAGTGATCCTGGAGCATTAAATTCGACCGCCGCCCATTGACAGAGACGGTCCCCAGGCATATCAATGTAAATGTAATTAACATTCACGCGGAGATGCCCGCATGAGCTATGCAGCACACGAGTCGAGTTATCGCGGTTTCGGGCCGCCGATCTTCTTCTGGCACCCGTTCTGGATCGTGCTCACGGTCCTTGCCTTCATCTTCTGGTGGCCGATCGGGCTGATCATGCTCGGCATCGCCATCGGCAGCCGTAAGATGGGTTGCTGGGGCCGCTACGGCTCGGAGCATTGGCAGGAGCGCATGCAGGGCAAGATGGACCGCATGCGCGCCAAGATGGAAAGCTTCGGCCAAGGTGGGTTCGGCGGTGGCTGGGGCGGCGGCTGCGGCGGCAACTCGCGCGGATCGAGTGGCAACCGCGCCTTTGACGAGTACCGCACCGAGACGCTGCGCCGTCTCGAGGACGAGCAGCGCGAATTCCGCGAGTTCCTGCAGCGGCTGCGCATGGCCAAGGACAAGGCCGAGTTCGATCAGTTCATGACCGAGCGGCGCAATCGCCCGGAGCCGCCGCCGCCGGGGTGACGATCAAGAGTCGCGATTCACGGATCACAAACGAAGCGGCCGGCCGTCACTCGCCGGCCGCTTCGTCGTTTTCGTCCGGCTTCCCAAACGACACGCCGACCCGGTCCCCGGTGCGCCATTTGACCCGGCACGGCCGGCGCGAGCGGCCGTGATCGAAGGTGAGCTCGAAGCTGTCGGGCACCCGATAGGTGCTGGCGAGCGTGAGGCACGCGCCCGTGCTCGTGACGTTCTGCAGCGTGCATTGCACCTTCGTGGCGGCGCGGCCTTGCGCTCCTTGCAGCACGATCTCGGCGTTGTGCCGAATGCGCGTGCGCGCCACATTCCTGCGCTCGTCCATACCCCACCTCTCCGTAGCCGGTCGCTCCCGGCATAGCCGGGCACTCGTTACCGATCACCGAAAGTCTGTGCCGCGGGCAGGTTAATGAACCGCATCGGCTCACCTCATTTGGCATCACGACTTGCCATCACGTGTGCGGGACCGCGTTATCGCTGAATGGCGCTCGGTTCGCCGCGTCCGGCTACCCGCGCGCTTCCAAGCATATCTGCGGCCAAGAATTTGCAGCGGTGCATGGTTATTGTCGTCCTGTTCGGTTGACGGAACCTCTGCGGCGATTTCGTGAAATCATCCCGGCGCAGGGAATAAGTTTTTCCGCGGCGCGCCGAAATCGAAAATGTGTCCGTGCGTTGATCATCGGCGATCACGTCTCCCGCGCGCCGTCCAATTCATCGCCCGAAATTTCAGCAACGGAACCGATAGCGCGTCGCAACCATTTCGTCGGTTCCTGCATTTCGCAGGGAGCTTCAATCGCCATCAGACGATCAGGAGTCATGCAACGCATGATGTGAGCGGGCTTGCGCCTGGGCATGGCGCCCACGGCCGCGAGCGTGATGGATCTTTGCCGATCGCGGGCTGCGGGGGCAGTGAGCAAACTCAAGGAGACTTCGCGATGGCTTACTACGATGTGCAGCAACAAGGTGCGTGGCCCATTCAGGCGATGGGAAACATGCTCAATCCACAACAACTCGCGCAGGCTTTCTGGTCGGGAGGGCTGGGACAGGCGGCCTATGGCCAGCCCAACCCGCAGCAGTTCGGCTACGGCCAGCAGCCGTTCGGCGCCTTCGGACAAGTCGGTGGGTGGGGCATGCAGGCAAATCCATGGGGTCAGCCGCAATCGAACCCGTGGGGTCAGCCGCAGCGCCAGCTCTCGCAGCAGGATGTCGGCGAGGTCGTGCGCCAGTTGCTGCCGATCCTGCCGCAAATTCTCGCGCAGGCGCAGCCGCAGGGGATCGGCTATGCGGCCTACGGCATGCAGCAGCGCCAGCTCTCGCCGCAGGACGTCAACGAGGTCGTGCGCCAGCTCCTGCCGCTGGTGCCGCAGATCGTCGGCGCCCTGCAGAGCCAGCCGCAGCTCCAGCATGCCGCGATGTACGGCGGCTATGGCGCGGGCCACATGCAGCACCCGGCCCAGATCGCCTCTACGCTCGGCTATCCGCAACAGAATTTCGGATCGCCATTCGGCATCGGGCAGCATCTGCAGCAGCAGCAGTTCCCGCAGCAGACCTTCGGTCAACCCGGATGGCCGAATGCGCAGGCCGCGTACGGCGCGCAGGCGCCGTTGGGTCAATCCTGGGGCCAGCCGCAGCAGCGCCAGCTGAGCCAGCAGGATGCCACGGAGGTCGCGCGCCAGCTTGTCGGCATCATCCCGCAAGTGATCGGAAATCTGCAGTCCTACAATCAGCAGCGCCTGATCTGATCCGCCGGCGCGCGCCGCACGCGCACGTGCGCAGCGCGCCCGCACCGCATCCACGGCGCCGTCGCCCGCATGCGGGCGACGGCGCGCCATCGTGCCTCATCCCAGGAGATATCCATGCCCGTGTCCAATCCTGCCGCCTCGTCGGTTGCGGCCGCGCAGCCCCGGACTCCCGACACGCAGACGCTCATCACGCTGCTCGGCAACCTGATGCCGCTTCTGTTACGCCTGCAGGCGAGCCCGCTCGACCAGTCGTTCCCGTTCGGCCAGTCCGGTCCACTCGGCCCGTTGGGTCAACTCGGTCAGATCGGCCCATACGGCGAGCTCGGCCCGTTAGGCCCGCCGATACCCTTGCCCAACCCCGCGCTCGATCAGCAGGCAGCGGTGAGCTTCGTCGAGGACATCACGGCCGAGTCGCTGCGCGCCCTGTCGACATTCCTCGAAGCCCAAGTGGGGCAACAAGCGGGGCAGCAAGCGGGGCACCAGGCGGGGCGTCAGGAAGGGCGCTATCCGGGCCTTGAGACCTGCGTGCCCATCGTGACGCGCGCCGCGCAGTGCTTTGCGATGCGCGACTACGCGCAGGCGTTCGGTCTCATCTGGCAGGCCTACCGCGTGATCGCGGCGGTGCGCGCCGCCAACCCGCAGCTTCCGCCGGTCCGCACCGTCGCGGCGGCGGGCACAACGTCGGCACAGTCCAGCGCGGTACGTTGAGACGAGGTGGACCATGAACCCCGACAGCAACACCAACCCCGCCACAGGCGTGTGGTCGGCGGACGAAGCCGCACGCGGCCGTGTCGCGAGCCGTGCCGGCCGGTTCATGGTCGCGCCGGCCCGGCCCGACATCGGCGAGCAGGCGCTGAAGGACTGGCTCGCCGGCGCCGGTAATATCGAGATCCTGCGCGTGCTCGCGGCGCGCGGGCCGCTGTATCCGCCGGTCGCGGTCGTCCGCGCGCCGCACGACAGGATGGTGGCGCTCCAGCGCGCGGCCGGCGCAGCGTTCATCGTCGAGCCGGATAAATCGCTCGGTGCTTGCGCGTCGGGCACGTTGATGCCCTCGGCCTTCGCGCCATCGGGTGCCGTCGCGACCACCGGCGGATTCACCACGACCGTCGCGGTGCTGAGCGAAGCCGGTCAACCGGTCGAACGCGCCGACGTGCAGCTCATTGGTCAGCGCTGGTCGGCGCAGGGGATCACGGGTTCCGACGGCAAGGTCGCGCTCACCCTGTTCGGCGAGCTGCCGCAGAACGTCGAGGAGCTGATCGTGCGGCCACGCGAGGGCTATTGGGGTCTCTGGCATCGGCGGCCGGATATCGCCGCCGATGCGGTCAATTCGCTCGCGTTGCGTCCGCTGGCCGAAGTGGGCGAGCCGGGCTGGGCCGCGCAGGCCATGCGGATCGACCGGCTGCCCGCAGAGTATCGGGGCCGTGGCGTCAAGATCGCGCTCATCGACAGCGGTGTCGCGACGAGCCACCGCCAGCTGCGGCGGGTCGACCACGGCCTCGAGGTCGCGGGCACCGACGGTCGCACCTGGTCGCAGGATGCGGCCGGTCACGGCACGCCCTGCGCCGGCATCATCGCGGCCGCGGCGGACGGGGCAAGCGGCATTCGCGGCATCGCGCCGGAGGCCGAGCTGCATGTCTGCGCGCTCCCGCTCGATCCGCACTGCAGCGATCTTGCGGCGGCGCTCGACTACTGTATCGGCGGCGGCATCGATGTCGCCTGCGTCGGCTTTGCGTGCCGGCACGGCTCGACGATCATCGAGCAGCGAATCGCGGCCGCCAAGCAGCACGGCGGGTTGGCGCTGGTCGCGGCCGCCGGCATCGGCGGTGGAGCGGTGCGGTTTCCCGCCTGCTCGCACCATGTGCTGGCCGTTGGAGCCGTCGGTCAGCTCGGCACGTTTGCGCCCGACAGCCCGCAGGCGGCGCACGGCGCGTCGGCTGCCGCGGCGGCCGGCGGCCTGTTCGTGCCGGCCTTCTCCTGTCGCGGGCTCGAGCTCGATCTTGGTGCGCCGGGCGTCGCGGTCGTCGCCTGCCAGGCGCCCGACGGCTACGGGGTCGCTGACGGCACGTCGCTCGCCGCCGCGCATGTGGCGGCGCTCGCGGGCCTCGTTCTTGCCCACCATGCCGATTTCCGCCGCGACTTTGCGGCGCGCAACGGCATGCGGGTCGAGCGCGTGTTCCAGATCCTCAAGGAGACCGCGCAGCCGATCGGCCAGCCATGGCAGACCGGTGCCGGCCTGCCGGACGCGGCGCGTGCGCTCGGCCGGCCCTCGCAGGTGCGATCGATGTTCGTGCCGCTGCGGGTCGGACTCGCCGAGATGCGCAACGCGATGCGCACCGCAGCGCTCGCCGATGCGGGGCCCGACGAAGTTCCGTTCGCGGAACCTGTGCGTGGAACCGCAACGGTGACGCAGCTGCCGCTCAATCCATCGACGTTGACCGTCACGCCTGTTCAGGTCGGCGAGATCGACGGCGAGACGAGCATCACGAGCCTGAAGGCCGCCATGCGCGTCGCCGGACTTTCGGCCGTCGGCTGACTGCTGGCGATCGCGCGCCGATGCGATTTTTCTTCGCGAACCTCCCAACGCGCAAACATGCGCGTTAGTGCGTATGTCTTTTCTGTGTAAATGGCATGGAATTAGCATGACACTCGGCTAGACTGAGTCCCGCGGGGACTTGGGCGGCTGGGGGATTTGCGAATTGCTCCACCTCGGGCTGGGTGGCGAGTTTTGGTGGGATTCCGCGATCGGCCGCTGCGCCTTTCCGGAGCGGGGGCCGGCTGTTTCCTTCGTGCTCGTGCCGGCCGTTGCGCAAATGGACGCGCTGAGCTTCTCCTCCGCCGGCGCGACCTCCATCGTCGAGATCAATCTGCCGAGCGGACAGCCCGGCGCGGTGCTGCGCTGCCGCCTCGAAGCGGGTCCGCGGGAACTGTCACGGCTGCAGCGGCAACTTCATCGCTCCGCCAACCATCGCCAGACCGAGTGGGCGATCGCCGGCATGACGCTGCTGCTCGCCGTGTGCGGCTGGGCGGTCGGCGGCGCGGAAGGCGCACGCTGGGCGCTGACCGGCGCCGCGCCGGCGGCCGACGGCGCCGGGCTTTCGCCCGATGCCATGCGCAAATGGTTCGGCGCGCGCCTGCTGCATCCGGACGAGATACCCGCGCTGTTTCATGTGCTGCATGACATTTGCCGGCGCGCTGGGCTGCGCCGCGTGCCTGACCTGTACTGCTTGCCGGCGCCGCACAGCATGAATGCGTACGCGCTCGGCGGATCCGCGGCCTCGGCAATCACGCTCACCCGGATGC
>CAVPGG010000049.1:0-7980 GCA_963703755.1 uncultured Pseudomonadota bacterium | reverse complement strand
CCACATGAAGCCCGGTCCAATTGCCATCCCCGTGGCGGACCGCGAGGTCAACCTCTTCGCGCGCGAAGTCGACGTGATGCATGGTGGCCGAGATGCGCAGATCGATATCGGAATGAGCCTCGGCAAACCGGCCCAGCCTGTGCACCAGCCATTTCGCGGCAAAGTCCGGTGAGGTGCTGACCGTCAAGGCGCCTGAGCGCTCGCGCTGCACGAGGCGCTCGGTCCCGACCGCGATCCGATCGAGCGCGTCGCGGATGACGGCGAGATAGTCGCGCCCTGATTTAGTGATCACCAATCGCTGGCGCTCGCGATTGAACAGCTTGACGCCAAGCTCCTCCTCCAGCGCCTTCACCTGATGGCTAACTGCACCTTGGGTGACGCACAGTTCCTCGGCGGCGCGCGTGAAGCTCTCGTGGCGGGCCGCGGCCTCGAAGGATTTGAGCGCATTGAGCGCCGGCAGACGGCGGAGCATGGTGGCCGACTTGATGAGTAAAGCTATGGCACGGTAGAGAAAGCATGCCTTGAGGGCAAGCGGATTCGGCTTATTGGTCCGGCGCCTCGACCGCGCGTCATGCCCGGCTCGACGATACTTGGAGACATCAAATGTCGGACCTGACTTTTCGACGATTCGCGTGCGGCCGCGACCGCACGGAAACATTCCACGCCCATGGGGCGGTCTCGGCTCTGATAGCCAAACTGTTAATCATGATTGGCACCTGGATCGCACGCAGCCGAGGACGAAAGGCGCTGTATGACCTGGCCGAGCGCAACGACCAACATCTTCTCAAGGACATCGGTCTGACACGCGGACAGGCGTTCCGCGAGGCAGCCAAATGGTTTTGGCGGCGCTGAACGGCAGATCGGCGGATGGCGCGCCACTGTCATGAGAAATTCTAATTGATAGCCCAAGAAATGATGCGTTGCGGCGACCCCTGATGTCGCGCTAGGTCACACCCGGCCGGGCCCATCGCAGCCGCCCGACTTCGAAAAAAGACGCTTCGTCCAAGCGCTGCTCCAGTCCCTCGACGGACAAGGAGCGCCTTGTGAGCGACCAGACCGCAACGATCTCCACGTCATTTCCGGCCCCCGCCAAGCCCGCGCCCGCTCGCGCAGCGGCGCGCACCAAGCTCATACTCGAGGGGCCCATTTTCTCGACGCTGCTGCGCATGTCTGCACCGAACGTGCTCAACCTGCTGGCGTTCGCGGGCATGGTCACGTTCGACGGATCTTTCTCGGCCGCCTCGGCTCCGATGCGCTCGCCGGCGCCTCGCTGGTGTTTCCCTGGGTGATGCTCGTCTTGCAGTCGACCAACAGCGGAATGGGCGCCGGCGTTTCGTCCGCGATTGCGCGCGCGGTCGGGGCCGGCAATGTCGAGCGCGCCGATGCGCTCGTGTTCCACGCCTTCCTGCTCGCGCTTGCGCTCGGCGCAATCTTCGCCGGCCTGATGCTGCTCGGCGGGCCGACCCTGTTTCGCCTGATGGGCGGGCAGGACGACATGCTCGACGCCGCGCTCGCCTACGCCTATGTGGCGCTGGGCGGTGCCGCCGCGATCTGCATGCTCAACTTCATGGGCAATGCGGTGCGCGGCACCGGCAACATGGCGCTGCCGGCCGGCGTGCTGGTCGCCTGCGTGCTGGCGCACATCGCGATCTCGCCGATCCTGATCTTCGGCTTCGGACCGCTGCCGGCGCTCGGCGCGGCCGGCGCGGCCTGGGGCCTGGTGCTGCCGTTCGCGGCCGGCGGCGCGTGGTTCGTCTGGTACCTGCACTCCGGGCGCGCGCTCGTGCGGCTGACGTTCCGCGGCGCGACGGTGCGCTGGGAGCTGTTTGCCGACATCCTCAAGGTCGGCGTGCCGGGCCTGGTCAACACCGCCTTCACCAACCTGTCAGTGGTCGTGCTGACCGCCATTTCCGCCCGCATGGGACGCGACATCGCCATCGGCTACGCGATGGGCGCGCGGCTCGAATACATTATGCAGCCGCTCGCGTTCGGCTTCGGCACCGCGATCCTGGCGATGGTCGGCACCAACTGGGGCGCCCGCCAGTACGCCCGCGCCCGCGCCATCGCGCTCACCGGGGTGACCACTGTTGCGGCCGTGTGCGGCAGCATCGGGATCACCGTCGCGATCTTTCCCGCTCTGTGGCTCGGTCTATTCAGCGACGACCCCGACGTTCTTCCGCGTCGGCGGCCTCTACCTGCACGTCGTCGCGCCGCTCTACCTCTGCTTCGGCATGGGCCTCGCATTGTTCTTCGTCTCGCAGGGTCTCGGCCGCGGCGCCGCGGCGGCCGCCGCCAACGGGGTGCGCCTCGCCGTGAACGTCGTCTGCGGGCTCATCGCGGTCTACTGGCTCGATCTCGGCATGACCGGGTTCTTCGCCTCGGTCGCGCTGGGCTTCGCGGTCTATGCGGCGCTGCTCGTCTGGGCGGTGGTGCGGGTGAAAGAGCCCGGCACCGCGGTCGCGGCAACCGCTTAAGCAAACACTCAACCGAAAAGGAACATCCCATGGAATCCCGCGCAACACTTTTGCTCACCGGCATCGTCGTTCTCTTCGCGGCCACGCCATCGATCGGCGCGCCACTGTGCAAGCCGACATTGACCGTCACGGCCGTCCGATTTTCGGGGATGGCGCCGGCACATCGGCTGTGGACAGCGGAACTTGCCGCTGACACGTCACGCTGCGCTGCCGCGTCCGGCCCCTTCGCCATCAATTTCGTGCGCCTCAAGGAGGACGCGCCGGACATGCGCTTCACCGAGCAATTCACGTGGAAACCGGGACGGTTCGAAGTGTCGGCGGATTTCGCGGCGGACGAGGCCGTCCTCGACTACGCGATCGAGGTCGGCTCGTGCCCCTGCCGCGAGTGACGCGATCGCGGGGGACGATTGCCTGCGGCTTCTCGGTCTGCCGACAGTTTCCTGACCGCGGGGCATTGGTGCGGGCTGCCGCGCTGCGGTGCATTGGCGCACGGCGATGCCGCACCCCACGACGGCTAGGACAAACCGCACTTCAGGTGTATCGTTTCACCATAAGATAAGACTACGGCCGAACGGCCGAAGACGGGAAGGAAACGCGGGAGGTTCCCATGCTCGGCTCGCGCATCACGCGTCGGACTCTTCTGCAGAAATCTGCACTCGCCTCGGCGGCGCTGCTCGCCGCACCCTATGTGCGCGGCGCGCACGCGGCCGGCACGTTGTCGGTCGGCTTCTGGGACCACTGGGTCCCGGGCGGCAACGAGGCATCGCGAAAAATCTGCGAGGAATGGGCCGAGAAGAACAAGGTCGCGATCAAGATCGACTACATCACGTCGCAGGGCCAGAAGAACCTGCTGACGATCGCGGCGGAGGCGCAGGCGCAGTCGGGCCACGACATCTTCGCGTTCCCGACCTGGCACCCGCACGCTCATTCCGAGCAGCTCGTGCCGGTCGATGACGTCATGGCCGACCTCATCAAGACCAACGGCAACGTCAACCCGACGGTCGAATATCTCGGGCGCGCCGACAATCACTGGATCGCGGTGCCCGCGAGCGTCGGCAGCCAGATGAAGGGACCGTGCTCGCGCATCGACCTGATGAAGCAACTGGCCGGCATCGACGTGGTCGCGATGTATCCGGCCGGCGGCCCGCCCAAGGCGGACGCGTGGACGCTCGATGCCATGCTCAAGGCGGCCGAGGCCTGCCACAAGGGCGGCCATCCGTTCGGCATCGGCCTCGGCATCACGGCCGACAATGTCGATACGGCGGGCCTGATCTTCCACGCCTTCGGCGCCGACCTCGTCGACGCCAAGGGCAACATCACGGTCAAGACCGACGCGGCGCGGACGGCGCTCGAGTACTACAAGAAGCTCGGCCAATGGCTGCCGCCCGACGCGCCCGCCTGGGACGACGCCTCGAACAACAAGTATCTCGTCTCCGGCAAGGGCGCGCTGATCATGAACCCGCCGAGCGCCTGGGCGGTGGCGAAGCGCGACGCGCCGAAGGTCGCCGAGCAGCTGTGGACGCACGGCATGCCGTCGGGCCCGAAGGGCCGCTTCGGGCCGTTCCTGCCGTACTTCTGGGGCATCTGGAACTTCAGCAAGAACGTCGCGGCGGCGAAGGACCTGCTCCGCACCCTGGCGCAGCCCGCGGCGGTGGAGAAGATGGTGGTCGCGAGCGGCGGCTATGACCTGCCCTCGTTCGAGAAGCTCACGACCTTCAAGATCTGGGCCGAGGAAGGGCCGCCCAAGGGCACGCTCTTCCACTACCCGAACCCGTACAACCACCAGATCCAGTGGGTCGCGGCGCAGCCGGCGCCGCCGCGGATCGCGGTGCAGATCTATACGCAGGCGATCCACACCAAGATGATCGTGCGCTTCATGAAGGGCGAGGCGCTGGAAAGCACGCTCGCCTGGGCCGAGAGCGAGATCGAAGGCTTCATGCGGACCTGATTCTGATCGCCCGGAGGCCCGCAATGGTCGATACGGCATTGCGACGCTCGGCGGTGCAGCCGCTCGAACGCGGCCGCGCGCGCCGCGGGATATACGGCCGCAAGTCGATCATCGCGTTCCTGATGACGCTGCCGCTGATCCTGCTGATCGCGATTTTCGTCGTCTACCCCGCCTTCTACTCGCTGCATCTCGCGACGCTGAACAAGTCGATGAAGACCTTCGTCGGCTTCGGCAACTTCACCTTCCTGTTCCACCGCGAGACCTTCTGGATGGTGGTGCGGCAGTCCTGCCTGTTCGCCATCACGGCGGTGATCTTCAAGGCGCTGATCGGCTTCATCGTCGCGCATTTCGTGCACAACGTGCCGGGCAAGAGCCAGCGCAAGTGGCGCGGCATGCTGCTCGTTCCCTGGGTGATCCCGCCCGCCATGAGCTGCCTCGCCTGGCTGTGGCTGTTCGATCCCTCCTACAGCGCGTTCAACTGGATCCTGGCGCAGTTCGGCATCGCGCCGGTGCAGTGGTTGGGGGACACCAACTGGGCGCGCTTTTCCGTCATCCTGGTCAACATCTGGATTGGCTCGCCGTTCTTCATGATCATGTATCTGGCGGCGCTCAAGTCGGTGCCCGAGCAGCTGTACGAGGCGGCCGAGATCGACGGCGCCAGCTGGTGGCAGCGCATGCGCTACGTGACGCTGCCGATGATGCGCAATATCATCGCGATCACGGCGCTGTTCTCGCTGATCGTCACCTTCGCCAATTTCGACATCGTGCGCATCCTCACCAACGGCGGGCCGATCGACCGCACGCAGCTGTTCGCCACCTGGGCGTTCTGGCAAGGCATCCAGAGCAACGACCTGCCGCTCGGCGCCGCCGTGTCGCTGTTCATGGTGCCGATCCTGACCGTCGTCGCGGTGTTCATCCTGCGCGACATCAACCGGCGCGGCAACGAGGTGTCATGACGACGCTCGCCGCTCTCTCCACGGCCGCCCCGGCGCGGCGCAAACGCGGCAGCATCAGCCGCGACCGGCGCTGGGCGCTGCGCTGGTCGTACTTCTTCCTGGTGGTGTTCGCGGTCTTCTTCCTCACGCCGCCGATCTACATGCTGATCACCTCGCTCAAGACCAGCCAGGAGATCTCGGCGGTGACCGCGCCGTGGTGGGTGCACAGCCCGACGCTCGGCAACTACGCCGACCTGCTCGGCTCGGCGCAATACCTGACGTTCTTTCGCAACTCCGCGCTCGTCTCCGTCATCGTCGTCGCGATCACCATGCTGATCGCGGTGCCGGCGGCGTTCGCGCTCTCGCGCATGAAGTTCTGGGGCTCGGCCGCGATCGCCACCGGCATCTTCCTCACCTACCTCATCCCCGAGACGCTCCTCTTCATCCCGCTGTTCAAGATGTTCGCGGTGTTCAAGAACGCGACCGGCATCGAGCTGATCAATCACTGGTGGGTGCTGCTGCTCGTCTACCCGACCCTGACGGTGCCGTTCTGCACCTGGATCATGATCGGCTACTTCGCGTCGATCCCGAAGGAACTCGACGAGGCGGCGCTGGTCGACGGGGCGAACTACCGGCAGATCCTGCTGCGCATATTCATACCCGTCGCGCTGCCCGGCCTGATCGCGGCGACCATCTTCGCCTTCACGGTGGCCTGGGCGCAGTTCCTCTATCCGCTCGCGTTCACGACCTCGGCCGACCAGCTCGTGCTCTCGGTCGGCGTGGTCACGACCCTGGTCAAGAGCGATGTGTTCAACTGGGGGCAGATCATGGCCGGCGCGCTGCTCGGCGCCGCGCCGCCGCTGATCATCTATGTGTTTCTGATGGACTATTACATCGCCGGCCTGACCGCCGGCGCGACCAAGGGCTGACTTGATCGGCACTATCGCGCGGCGGCCGATCCCGCGAGCCGCATCCTGAGCAGCCGCCATGGCCCCCACGCCATCACGAACGACAATGTCCGGCGCCATTCGCGCGAGCGCAGCTTGCGCATGCGGAACGTCTGCCACCACGTGTACGGCGGCGGCGCGCCCGGCCCGATGTTGGACGGCAGCACCGCACACGGGTGCGCGAGGCTCGGCCGCGCCTCGATGACGCGCAGGCCGAGCACGTAGCATTCGAGATAGAGCGCGATGTCGATCGCGACCGGAAGCTCGCGCAGGCCGGCGACGATCTTGCGCGCGCCGGCGCGGCTGAAGATCTGGGCGGTCGTCGCCATGTGGTGGCGATAGGCGAGATGCAGCTCGAACGCCGTGAAGCGGGCGACCGGAAACGACGGCCGGCGCCGGCCGTCCGCGCCTTCGAGCCGGATCACATCGAAGGGCGGGAGACGGCCGAGTGTCGCTGCATCGAGCAGGTCGACCGCCGCGGGCGCGAGCTCGGCGTCGTCCTCGAGCACGCAGACGAATTCGGCGTCACCCGCGGCGATCTCGCGCAGCACCGCGAGATGGCTCTCGGCGCAGCCCATGGCGCCGATCGGCAGGGTGGGCCCGTAGCGGGCGCGCTGCTGCGGCGACAGGGCGGCTCCCTCGAACGCATCGAACAGCCGATGCGCGATGCCGAGGCGGCCGAGCTGCGCCGCCATGTAGTTGCGGCGGTCCGCGCTTCTCGGCAGGTTGATGACGACGACGGGGATCACATCGGCAATCTACGAAGGGGCGCCGATCGCGGCAACGCCGCGCATCACGGAATATCGGGCGCGCATTGTGTTGTGCGCGCATTTTGTTGTTGCGCCCCTGCGTCAATTGCCGTACCGGTGAAATGAGATGCGTTGAATTGCGCCCGGCACCGCGACGGTTGTCGGGCTTTTTTGCGCGCAGACGTTCCGGCCCTGTTAAGGCCCCGCGTCCTTCCTGTTATTGCGCCTGTTCGCCCTGTTCCCACGCTGAGGGAATTTTTGCCGGAGCTCCAAATAGTTATTTTGTATTTTGGCCGTCAGGCGCCCTGTAAATTCCCTGTTTTTCTGGAAAAAATTCGCCGGCGGAGAACTGGTCAAAGGTGAACAACTTGCCGCGTCGAATGACCTGAGATTCAGCGAAAATTGAAGCGTGACAGTGATCTGCCCGCGCTTGACCTGCTCGCCGACGAGCGAGTGGTCCTCGGTCAGCTGAGATCAGTTCTCCTTTGCGCCACCACGTACAGCCGGCTGTCGCCCACGTGCGCCACGGTCAGGGACTTCGCGTCGACCAGCGCCGCGACCACAGTAGTGCCCATCCCGCGTTCTTCGGGAACTCGCGGTGCCGCCGCCAATTTGATGCGCCCAGCGTCCAGTGGAAGGCCATGGCGCCGAGCAGCATGATCAGCGCCCTGCGCGATCACACCGTCAGCGCGATCGTGACGACGCAGCCCTACATCCTGCAGGCCGAGACTGAGCTCGGGGCGGTCGAACTGCTCGACGCGTGCAGCGGCGCTACCGCCAGCCTGCCGCTGTCGCGGGGCATGGGAGTTCATCAAGTGGGCCCTCGACTCGCAGCAGCAGGTCGGAATTGCCCCTTCGCAGGGCATGACGCCGATCCGTTCCGACGTGCTGACCCCGTCCTTCGCGGCCACCAACCCGTACGATGCC
>CAVPGG010000048.1:0-53359 GCA_963703755.1 uncultured Pseudomonadota bacterium | reverse complement strand
ACTCGCCGCCCTGGCGCCCGCGCCGGACCCACGCGCCACCGCCGCCGACCGGGTCGCCGCCGCGCGACATAATCTTGCGCTCTGCGCCGGCGGGGCCGCGGCAGCCGCGGCGCCGATCCTGGCGGCGCTGGGCGAAGGGACGGGCTAACAATTCGAGCGGTCACTTTGCCACCCCGGGGCTTGATCCGCCCCGCTGCCGCCCCTGCATCATGTACGCTATATACGTTCGTCCGGAGCGGGACGTGACCCATGGGATTCGCAGAACGAAGCCAATGCCGCCGGTCATCTCCCCTCCGCCCTCCCCGGGGAGAGCTTCAGGCGGTGTACGTTTTTGCGAAACGAACCCAATTCGCCGGCCATCCCCGGACAGGGTATCCGCGCGATCACCCTGCGGAATAGAGGGGATCGGGCCATTACCGGAGAGAGGGTATCCGGCCATTACCGGAGAGAGGGGATGAGGGGCACGCGACGGGCGCCTATCCGCTGGCCCCCTCACCCGGCGCCGCGCGCCGACCTCTCCCCGGCGGGGAGAGGTCGGCGATTGCGCTGTTCTTTCGGCAAACGAACCCAATTTGCCGGCAGGCGCGGGGCTGATCCGCCTCGTTGCGGCGCAAGCGGCGGGGCGCGGCGGCGCCCTCCTCGCGCCAGCGATGGACCTTGCCGGTCTCGAGGCCGAACTGGTCGAGCACGCGGCCGAGACTATGGTCGATCATCTCCTCCAGGCTCTGTGGCCTTGCATAGAAGGCCGGCACTGGCGGGGCGATCACCGCGCCCATTTCGGCGAGCTGCGCCATGGTGCGCAAATGGCCGAGATGGAGGGGCGTCTCGCGGACCATGAGGATGAGGCGCCGGCGCTCCTTCAAGGTCACGTCGGCGGCGCGGGTCAGGAGCGAGGAGGTCACGCCCGAGGCGATCTCCGACATGCTGCGGATCGAGCACGGCGCGACGATCATGCCCATGGTCTTGAACGAGCCCGACGAGATCGAGGCGGCGATGTCCGCGACGGCATGGACGTGATGGGCGAGCGCGTGGACCTGGGCCACTTTGAGGCTGGTTTCGTGGGCGACCGTCACCTCGGCGGCGCGGCTCATCACCAGATGCGTTTCGACCCCGAGCGGCCGCAGCAGCTCCAACAGACGAATGCCATAGATCACGCCCGAGGCGCCGCTGATGCCGACAACCAAACGTTGTATATCGCTCATGCCGACGCCATTATTGATTGTTGCCATATTTGGCTAGGGGAGCGCGAGCATATCCCACTTGGCCCCCGGGTCCAATCGGCGTTAGCATGCCGAGCGTAGGGCTGATCCGGTTGAGACAGGAGGAGCTATGTCGCTGCAGGATCGTATCGAGACACTTCGTTCCCGCCATCGCAGCCTCGAGGAACAGATCGACCAGGAAGTCAGTCGGCCACTGCCGAACCCGGACATGGTCAGCGACCTGAAGCGACAGAAACTCCGAATCAAGGACGAAATCGCGCTCCTCGAACACGCGGCGACCTAGCCGACGCTCGCGAAGCGGCCCAGCGACGCTTGCCGCGGCCTACGGTCGTTCGACCTAAAGATTAACGTGGTGCATCATCGACGCGCGTTAACGTGTTCTTAATCCATCGTTTTGCACACTAAATAAGCGAACAATGGGAGGCGGGATTCGCGATCCTGTCGATGGGCAAGTCGCGCGCGAATTTAAGACAAGCCTGGGCACCCGCGCGGCACCTCGCCCGGCGGGCGAGGCCGGGGTTCGCCCGCCATCGGACGACGGCGCAGGCGATCTTGTGGGCGCGCTGGACATGCGCCTGCGGACGATCTGGCTGCGCTTCAACAATCCATTGGTCGAGCGCGAGTTTCAGGACGAACACCTGACCCGGGCGCTGCCCGTGATCCGGCTCTTTCTCTCCGCCGCCGGCCTTCTCTATGCGATCTTCGGCCTGCTCGACGTTTATGTCATCAGCGATATCGAGAGGATCGCCTGGACGATCCGCTACGCGGTCGTCTGCCCGCTCTTCATCACGACGGTGGTGCTGACCTTTAGGCGCCTCTTCGGCCGCGTCGCCCAATTCATGCTGTCCTTGAACATGATCGCCGCGGGCGTGGGCGTGATCATGATGACGGCGCTGGCACGGCCGCCGGGCAACGGCCTCTATTACGCTGGCCTGATCATGGTCGTGATCTACGGCTCGACTCTCGATCAGGCTGCGAACCCAATACGCCGCGCTGATCTCCGTCTTCCTTGTCGGGCTCTATGATTTCGGGGCGCTCGCCGTCAATCCGATTTCTACCGTGGCCTTCATCAACAATGAGTTCTTCCTGGTGATGTCGGTCGGCATCGGCGTCTTCGGCAGCTATTTCCAGGAGCTCCATATTCGCCGCGACTATACCAGCACGAGAATGTTGCGAGCGGAGAAGCTCCGGTCCTATCGCCTCCTCGTCGCGGCGGAGGCCGCGAGCACGGCCAAGGGCGAGTTCCTCGCGACCATGAGTTACGCAGCTTAGAACGCCGCTCAACGCGATACTCGGCTTCAGCGACATCATGAAGCGGCGGATGTTCGGCCCCATCGGGTCGGAGACTGCGGTCGACCGTGCCCTTGGCGGTCACCTGAAGGCGGTTGAAATCCTGCGTGTAGCCGAAGGTGCTGCCGAGCGTGGTGACGATCGGCAGGCGCGCGAGGCCGGCCTGGATGTTGGGGCTGCCCGGATTGTCGGTGCCGAGCAGCAGGCGGCCCTCCATGTCGAAGTGGCTATGGCTGTTCACGTCGAGGCGGCCGTTGACGCGCGAGTCGAGGCTCGGGCGATCGAGCGAGTTGGGGACGCCGGTGCTCAAGCCGCCGTTGAAGCCGAAGGTTTGCGCATAGGCGATGTAGCTGCCCTTGATGTCCGCGTTGAGCGCATGCCGCTCCCAGTCGGAGCGCACCTTCAGCTCGGGCGCGACCGTGAACAGGAACGAGTCCTTGCCGCCCGGCACGTGCGATGGATTGCTGTCGAAGCCGCCCGTGAGCTCGACGGCGGGAAGGAACGTGAAGCTGCCGGCGCGGATGCCGACCGGCGCGAACGGATCCTCCTCGGCCGGCGGCGCCTTGCGCTTGGTCGGCGTCGCGATGGTCGGCACGAGCGTCTGGGCCGGCACTTCGACCGCGGACGCGCCGCGGCGCTGGTCCTGCGCGGAAGGCCGCGTCTGCACGGTCGTGGGAACGGGGTCGGGCACGACGCCGGGCGGCGGCCGCAGCGGCAGCGTCACGCCCGGTTTCTGCTTGATCGCCGCGCGCGCCTTGCGCCGCTTCGCATTGGTGGAGTCGAAGCCGGTCGTGCCAGCGCCGAAGGCGGGCGGATTGCCGTATACCGGGATCTGTCCGAACCGCGTCGGGCCGCCGCTGTCCTGCTGGGCCGGCTTGGCGCGGCGGAAGCGGCCGGGCGCGCGCAGGTCCTGCTTGACGGGCGGCGCGAACACGGTGGCGGCATTGGGCAAACGAAAGAGATCGCCGTCGTCGGCCAGCGGCTGATTGACCGGCGGCACCTGATTGGGCTGGGGCACTTGATTGACCTGCGGCGTTTGCGCATGCGCGGGCGCGAGCGCGAGCGCGGCCACGCCCATGACCACGCCGGACGCCGCAAGGCTCAGCGCATGACGAAGGCGCGGCACGATCGATGTCCTCGGGCTCGGCCGGACGGAACGCATTGGTTAACGGGAATAAAATGAGTATGGTTAACGAGAGGTTGACGGCGGGCCCCGGCAGTCGCCGCCAGCCCCCGTGTGTGGTATCTGGCGGACCCGAGCCGGCGCGGCTTGCGGTCACGGCCGAGGGCGTTCAGTGGAAGCGAGTTCGAGCAACCCCAAGCGATTCCTGATCGACTCGGCGCTGCGCACGCTCGATGCCGGTTCCGGCGGCATCGCGGCGCTGGCGAGCGCCATGCAGAACGGTCTCGGCCAGCCGTTCGTCGCCGCGATCGAGCTCATCCGCGCGGCGAGCGGCCGCGTCGTTGTCAGCGGCATGGGCAAGTCCGGCCACGTCGGCCACAAGATCGCGGCGACACTCGCGTCGACCGGCACGCCTTCGTTCTTCGTCCACCCCGCGGAGGCCAGCCACGGCGACCTCGGCATGATCACGCCCGACGATGTGATCATGGCGCTGTCCTGGTCGGGCGAGACCGCCGAGCTCAAGAACCTGATCGACTATTCGCGCCGGTTTCGCATCGGCCTGATCGCGGTCACGGCCGAGGCCGGCAGCACGCTCGGCCAGGCGGCCGACGTGGCGCTGGTGCTGCCGCAGGCGCGCGAGGCCTGCCCGCACAACCTCGCGCCGACGACCTCCTCGCTGATGCAGCTCGCGCTCGGCGACGCGATCGCGATCGCGCTCCTGGAAAGCCGCGGCTTCACGGCGGTCGATTTCCGCAACCTGCATCCGGGCGGCCGGCTCGGCGCGGCGCTCACATTCGTGCGCGACATGATGCATCAGGGCAGCGCCATCCCGCTGGTGCGCCTCGGCGCGCCGATGTCGGAGGCGCTGGCGGAGATGTCGGCCAAGGGCTTCGGCTGCGTCGGCATCGTGCGCGGCGCCGGCGAGCTCGCCGGCATCATCACGGACGGCGACCTGCGCCGCCACATGCGGCGCGACCTGCTCGACCAGACAGTCGACGCCGTGATGACCAAGGCGCCCATCACGGTGCGCCCCGATCAGCTCGCCAGCGAGGCGATCGAGATCGTCAATTCGGCGAAGATCACGGCGCTGTTCGTGGTCGACGACGGCAAGGCCGTCGGCGTCGTGCACCTGCACGACCTGCTGCGGGCGGGCGTGGCGTAGCTCTGCCTCGTGTCCCGCGCGCGGTGCAGCGCACAGCGGTGCACCGCAGATGCGGGACCCACGATGCTCGGAAAATGCCGCATGGGTCCCGGCTCTGCACCGCACCGCTACGCGCTGCGGTGCGTCCGAGACGCGAGCCGCGAATGGTTGGAAGCCCCTAAGCGATCTCCACGTGCAGCATCGGGCCGTCGACGCCGGCGACCCGGACGCGGGTGCCGGCGGGGCAGTCGGGGCCGGTGACGCGCCAGACCGTGTCGCCGATGCCGATCGTGCCGGCGTGGTCGACGATCGGCTTGGCGAGCGTGAACTCGCGGCCGATGAAGGCGTCGGCGCGGCGATTGAGGAAAGGCTGATCGGTCGGCGCCCAGGCGCGCGCGCCGAGGCGCCGCCACAGCGGGATCGCGGCGATCGCGAAGGCCGCGAATGCGACGCACTGGTACTGCCAGCCCCAGTCGACGAAGAACGAGATCAGCCCGACCAGGAAGGCCGCAAGCCCGAGCCACAGCATGAAGGTGCCGGGCGCCATGACCTCGAGCAGCAGCAGCACGGCGGCGAGGATGAACCAATCCCAGAAGCCGAACGAAAGCGCGAGCGACAGCATGGCGATCCCCTTGAAATCGTTCGATCAGGTCGGACGGGTGGCCGGCACCGTCGCCACGGGAGCGGGCGGGCGCGGGGTCGGCGGCGCGGCGGGCGGCGTGCCGCGGCCCTCGCCGCCGAAGGCGGATTTGGCGATCTCACCGATGCCGGCGAGCGAGCCGAGCACCGTGGTCGCCTCGATCGGCAGCATCAGTATCTTCTGGTTCGGCGAGCGGGCAAGCTCGGTCAGCGCCTTCAAGTATTGCTGCGCGACGAAATAGTTGAGCGACTGGGTATCGCCGCGCGCGATCGCCTGGCTCACCATCTCGGTCGCCTTGGCCTCGGCTTGGGCGGCGCGCTCGCGCGCCTCGGCGTCGCGGAAGGCGGCCTCGCGGCGGCCCTCGGCCTCGAGGATCTGCGACTGCTTGGCGCCCTCCGCGCGCAGAATCGCGGACTGGCGCTGGCCCTCGGCGGTGAGAATCTCGGCGCGCTTCTCGCGCTCCGCCTTCATCTGCCGCCCCATCGCCTCCACCAGGTCGGCGGGCGGCACGATATCCTTGATCTCGATGCGGTTGACCTTGACGCCCCAGGGCGCGACCGCGGCGTCGACTACGCGCAGCAGCCGCTCGTTGATCTCGTCGCGGTGCGACAGCATCTGGTCGAGTCCATCGAGCCCATGACGGAGCGGATATTGGTGATCGCGAGCTTGACGATCGCCTGATCGAGAAAGGCCACCTCGTAGCTCGCCTTGGCGGCGTCGAAGACCTGGAAGAACGCCAGCCCGTCGACCGTGACCGACGCATTGTCCTTCGAGATGACGTCCTGCCGCGGGATGTCGATCACCTGCTCCATCACGTTCATCCTGCGGCCGATCTGGTCGATGAACGGCACGATCAGGTTGAGGCCGGGCGGCAGGATCCTGGTGTAGCGGCCGAACCGCTCGACCGTCCAGTTGTAGCCCTGCGGCACGGTTTTCACGCCCATGTAGAGCGTGAACACCGCGAGCAGCACGATGACGACCGTGAAGATGTCGAACCCGCCCAGCATGGGATTCTCCGTGGCCGCCATTCGCGGCGGCATTGTGAATGGCGCGCGCACGCCCGACAAGCGGCCCGCACGCCACGTGCTCAACTACATGTGCTCAACTAGTGGCAACCGCCGGCGCGAAATCCAAGACCCATTTGGGTGGCGGGCCATTGAGTTGGCGCATGTTCTTATCGGCGAACCGGCGTCCACTTCGCCGGAACATGCGCTAGACCCAGCCCTTGAGCTCGCGCAGCACCACGGTCCACAGCACCAGCATGCCGGGCTCGCTGTCGTTGAGGCAGGGGATGTGGATGAAGTTGTCGCCGCCGTTCTTCTTGAAGATGTGCGCGTTCTCGACCGCGATCTCCTCCAGCGTCTCCAGGCAGTCGGCCACGAAGCCGGGGGTGATCACGGCGAGATTCTTGGTGCCCTGCCTGGCGAGGCTCTTCACCGTCGCGTCGGTATAGGGCTGGAGCCACTCGGCGCGGCCGAAGCGCGACTGGAAAGTCATGCGCAGCCTGTTATCGTCGAACTTGAGCCGCTCGCGCAGCAGCCGCGTGGTCTCGACGCATTGGCCGTAATAGGGATCGCCCTTGTCGACATAAGCCTTGGGCATGCCGTGATAGGAGGCGAGAATGACGTTGGGCCGAAACGGCAGCCGCGTGAGCTCGGTCTCGAGCGTGCTGGCGAGCGACTGGATGTAGACCGGCTCGGCGAACCACGGCGGGGCGACGCGCAGCGTCGGCTGCCGGCGCATTGTCATCAGCGCGCGGAACGCCTCGTCGCACACGCTCGCGGTGGTGGCGGCGGCGTATTGCGGATAGAGCGGAACGAGCAGGATGCGCTCGCAGCCGCGCGCCGCGAGCGCCGCGAGCCGCGACGCGATCGAGGGCTGGCCGTAGCGCATCGCCCAGTCGACCGTGACATGGCGGCCGAGCGGCTCCAGGATCGAGGCGAGCTTCTCGGCCTGCGCGCGCGTGATGGTCTTGAGCGGCGACTCGTTCTTCTCCCGATTCCAGATTTTTGCGTAGTCGCGCCCTTTGCGGCGCGGCCGGAACGGCAGGATGATGCCGTTGAGCAGGAGGTTCCAGACGAGGCTGGTCGCCTCGATCACGCGCTTGTCGGCGAGGAATTCGCGCAGATAGCGCCGCACCGATTCGGCGTCGGTCGCCTCCGGCGTGCCGAGGTTGACCAGGAGCACGCCGATGCCGGGCGCCGCGGACGGCTCGGGCGCGCGGGCGTCCGGCTTGGCGGCAGGCTGGGTCGCGGCGTCGTTCATGGCCCCTCGGAATCCTTTGGACAAACATATATGACTTCCGTCATTGCCTGCGAAAGCGGGCAATCCAGTACGCCAGGATAGCGCCGTCGATCCTCAGTGCCTTCCACGCACGTTCGTGGTTACTGGATCGTCCGCTTGCGCGGACGATGACGGCGGCGTGTGGGGTGGGCTCCGCGCAATGACCAGCAAGATCTCATTCATCGACGGGGACGCCCAGCGCGGGCTGGTGGCGGCGCACAAGCCCGAGCTGCACGTGCTGCCGACCATCGAGCTCAACGCGGAGACGCCCGCGCACCTGCTCGACGACGACATCACGCCGGTGAGCCGCCTGTTCGCGCGCAACGCCGGAACCATGCCGCTTCCGACCGCGGCCGACATCGCGGCGTGGACGCTCGCGATCGACAGCTGCGTGCGGGCGCCGCGGCACTGGACGATCGCCGGGCTGCGGGGCCAGTTCGAGACGGTGACGCGTACGGCCGTGCTCGAATGCGCCGGCAATGGCCGCTCGTTCTTTCCCGAGCCGGCCGGGGTCGTGCTGTGGCAGCACGGCGCCGCCGGGTGCGTTGCCTGGACCGGCGTGCGGCTCGCCGATCTGCTGCACGCCTGCGGCGTGACGCCCGAGGCGGTCTATACCGGACACCACAGCCCGGACATGCGGTTCGACGGTCAAGGCCCCGCGATCTCGCGCGGCCTGCCGATCGCCAAGGCGCTCGCGCCCGAGACGCTCGTCGCGTGGGCGCTCAACGGTGCGCCGATCCCGCCGCTGCATGGCGGGCCGCTGCGCGTGGTCGCGCCGGGATTTCCGGCCTCGGCCTCGCAGAAATGGATCACCCGCATCGCGGTGCGCGACTGCGAGCATGACGGCGAGCGCATGCGCAACCTGCACTACCGGCTGCCGCGCGTGCCGGTGCGGCCGCTCAAGCCCGGCGGGCGCTATGACGAAGCGCTGTTCGACGTGATCACCGATGTGCCGGTGCGCGCGGTCATCACGGCGCCGCGCGAAGGCTTCGCGCTGGCTGCAGGCGCGCCGCTCGCGGTGCGCGGCCACGCGTGGAGCGGCCACACGCCGCTCGCCCGGGTCGAGCTCTCGATGGATACTGGGAGATCATGGCAGGCGGCGCAGCTCGGCCCCCTGCCCGACTTGTTCGCGTGGCGGCGGTTCACGGCGACGCTCGCGCCGCCGCCGGCGGGCACGATCGAGATCATCGCGCGCGCGAGCGATACGGCCGGGCGCTCGCAGCCGATCGAGTCGGTGCCGTGGAATCCGCGCGGCTACTGCAACAATATCGCCCACCGCGTACGCGGACAGATCGCGTGAGGCGCGCGCGTGGCGCGCTCAGTCGGTCGGCACGATGCCGACTTTCTTGGCGAGCGTAACGGTTTCGTTGAAGTCCTTGGCGAAGAAGGCCTGGAATTCGGCCGGCGTCATCCGCCGGGGCTCGTAACCGAGCTTGATGAGCGCGCTCTGCACCGCAGGCACGTCGAGCGCCTTGTTGCCTTCGGCGTGGAGCCGCGCGACGATCTCGGCCGGCGTCTTCGCCGGCACGAACAGACCGCCCCAGAACAGGTACTCGGCCGACGGATATCCTGCCTCCGCGATGGTCGGCACGTCCGGCAACAGCGGCGAGCGCTTGGGCGTGCTGACCGCGAGGGCCTTGAGCTTGCCGCTCTGCACCAGCGAGATGCCGGCGGCGATCGGCAGGAAATAGTAGTCGACGCGACCGGCCACCACCTCGGCCAGCGCTTCGTTGGGCCCGCGGAACGGCACGTGCTGGGCCACGAGCCCGGCGGCGACGCGGAAGCGCTCGGCCGCGATGTGCGACGCCGCGCCGATGCCGGCGGAGGCGTAGTTGAGCGCACCGGGTTTCGCCTTGGCGGCGGCGACGAGGTCGGCGACGCTGTTGAAGCCCCGCGATGGCGCGACGACCAGCATCGACGAACTCATGCCGAAGGGAAGCACCGCGGCAAAATCCTTGAGCGGCTCGTAGGGCAGCTTCTTGTGCAGCACCGCGCCGGAACTGATGGTGGATGAGCCGAGCAGGACCGTGTAACCGTCGGGCTTGGCCTTGGCAACGTCGTTGAAGCCGATGAGGCCGCCGCCGCCCGGACGGTTCTCGATGATGATCGGGACGCCGAGCTGCTTCGACATCTGGTCGAAGATCACGCGGCCGATGATGTCGACCGCGTTGCCGGCGCCGATCGGGCTGATCGCCGTGATGGTGTGCGTGGGCCAGGCCTGCGCGGAGGCGGGCCCGGCCGCGAGCACCGTGGCAAAGAAGGCGCCGCCCAGCGCGCGGATGAAATTCATGTGATCCTCCTCACCTCGGGCCGCGGCAGTCTGGATCGCCGTCGGCACGGCGCCGCCACAATAAGGGCAAGTCCTGCAACCGCAACGGATAAGACGCCGCGCCCACGCGGCGCAACCGGATCGACAAGCGGGAGCCGCCATGCGAAACGAGAACATGCCAGATTTCGTGGTCGAATTCGGCGAAGGACGCGAGCCGCCGCCCGACGGCCGGCTGCGCGGGCCGGCCTTCGCACGCAACCACGCACCGATCTGGTCGGCGATCGGTCCGTTCCTCGAGCCGCGCGCCGGCCACACGCTCGAGGTCGGCAGCGGCACCGGCGAGCACGTGATCGACTACGCGCGCCGCACACCCGCCGTCACGTGGTGGCCGAGCGATATCAATCCGCGGCACCTCGCCAGCATCGCGGCGTGGCGCGCGCACGCGAACCTGGCGAATGTCGAAGCGCCCGTACGGCTCGATATGCTGGCGCCGGGGTGGGACAACGGGCTGCCTGTTCACGGGCCGCTGCTCGCGATCCTTTGCATCAACGTCCTTCACATCTCGCCGTGGCGCGTGACCGAGAACCTGCTTGCCGGCACGGCGCGGCGGCTTGCGCCCGACGGTCGCCTGTTCGTCTACGGTCCAATCATGCGCGACGGCGCGCACACGGCGCCGAGCAACGCGGCGTTCGATGCGAACCTGCGCGCCGAGAATGCGGCATGGGGCGTGCGCGATACGCGCGACATCGCCGTGGTCGCGCAGCGATGCGGCCTGCGGATCGCCGAGGCGGCGCCGATGCCGCGGGATAATTTCACGCTGGTGATCGAGCGGACGAGCTGACGGATCCCCGCGTGGACCGCATACCGTTGCGGCCGATGGCGGTTCATTGAAATTGCTGCTGTTATCCCAGTTAGGACCTTCTGCCAAAGCGGGAGCGGTCCCGGATTGCGCTTCGCTCCATCCGGCTACGAATCACCCTCATTGAATCTGTTGCATTTTCTAGCTTCGTTTTGCGCGGGGACGCCCGGGCGTCGCGGCGAATGGTATTTAGATACATCCATATTGATTGCGTGGAGCGCATGGCTCGTGGCCCGACCTGCGATCGAAGCGCGCACAAAAAAGCCCCGCGTTTCGACCCGCGAGGCTCAATTCGACGCACCCATTTCGCCAATAAGACCAATGCGGCCGCGGCACAAGAATAAAACACACAGAATAAAACACGGGTGCGCTACGAATCCTCCACCACATCGTCCTCCTCATCGTCGCGAAATTCGCCGACGAAGACCGAGCAGGCCTCGACCGGCAGGAAGAGGTTGCGGACCGAGCGATAGCCGCGGATCGTGACGGCGGTCAGGGGCATGCAGGAATTGTAGCCCGGATGGCGCGAAGCGTAATCCGGGTCCGCTGTCCCCGCATTTCGCTTCGCTTCATGCAGGCTACGAGGTCCGCTCGTCGGCGATCACCTTGCCGTCGTTCGGCAGGCTTCCGGGCGCGACGAGCTTCACGTCGCCGCGCAGCTTCGTCACCGACTGCAACGTCGCGGCGACGGCATCGGCGAGGCCGGCGGCGGGGGCCGCACACTCGGCAGAGAGCGTCATCGCGTCCTGCTCGCCGGCGCGCGTCACGGCGAGGCGCACGCGGCCGAGCTCGGGGTGGCGGCGCGCGATCTCGGCGACCTGGCCGGGATGCACGAACATGCCCTTGATCTTGGTGGTCTGATCGGCGCGGCCCATCCAGCCCTTGATGCGCATGTTGGTGCGCCCGCACGGCGAGCGGCCGGGCAGCACGGCCGAGAGGTCGCCGGTGGCGAGGCGAATCATCGGATAGTCGGCGTTGAACGAGGTGACGACCACCTCGCCGACCTCGCCCTCAGCGACCGGATCGCCGGTGCCCGGGCGCACGATCTCGACGATGACGTGCTCGTTGACGATCATGCCGTCGCGCGCCGCGCTCTCGTAGGCGACCACGCCGACCTCGGCGATCGCATAGCACTGCAGCGTCTCGATGCCGCGGCTGCCAAGCTCGGCGCGCAGCGAGGGCGGCAGCGCGGCGCCGGACACGAGCGCGCGCCGGAGCGAGGAGGCATCCTTGCCGGCCTTCTGCGCGGCGTCGAGCAGAACTTTGAGGAAATCCGGCGTGCCCGAATAGCCAACGGGCCTGAAGTGGACGATCGCGTCGACCTGCATCTCGGTATTGCCGACGCCGCCCGGGACGACGGCGCAGCCGAGCGCCTGCAGGCCGGTCTCGAAGATGAAGGCGCCGGGCGTGAGATGGTACGAGAAGGAATTGTGCACGATGTCGCCGGCGCGGAAGCCGGCGGCGAACAGCGCGCGCGTCATGCCGTAGTGGTCGGGGCCCGATCCCTGCGGCTCGAAGATCGGGCCGGGCGACATCAGCAGGCGCCGCATGTTGCCGGGCGGCGTGACGTTGAAGCCACCGAACGGCGGGGCCTCCTTTTGCAACGCGACGAGATCGGACTTGCGCAGCAGCGGCAGCTTGGCGAGCGCGGCGCGCGACGTGACGGCGGCCGGATCGATGCCGGCGAGCTGCCGCGCCCAGCCGGGCGCGGCGAGCGCGCGGGCGATCAGCTCGGGCAGCGCGGTCATCTGCTCGCCCGCGCGCTGCGCGGGATCACGAGTTTCGAGTTGGTCGTAGTGTTCGGTCATGGCGGGGACTCGAGCCTAAACCATTTCACGCTTGCTCGGGCCTCTCCCCCTCCCCCGCTTGCGGGGGTGTAGGGAGGGGGAAGTCGCTTGCTCCGAGCTCGTGGCTTCCCCCTCTCCCACTCTCCCCCGCAAGCGGGGGAGAGGGCCGACGGCGTCTGCCGCGCCGCAGGTGGCAACATTGCCAGCTGCTAGCTCCTCACTTACGCCAGCCAGCGCTTGCGCCGCTTGTAGTGCTTCGCGTCGCGGAACGACTTGCGCTTGCCTTCCGCAATCCCGAGGTAGAATTCCTTCACGTCCTCGTTCTCGGCGAGGGACTTCGCCTCGCCGTCCATGACGATGCGGCCGTTCTCCAGGATGTAGCCATAGCTCGCGTATCTCAGCGCCATGTTGGTGTTCTGCTCGGCGAGCAGGAACGAGACGCCCTCGCGCGTATTGAGATCGCTCACGATGTCGAAGATCTCGGCGACGATCTGCGGCGCGAGGCCCATCGAGGGCTCGTCGAGCAGGATCATCTTCGGGCGCGACATCAGCGCGCGGCCGAGCGCGCACATCTGCTGCTCGCCGCCCGACGTGTAGCCGGCGATCGAGGTGCGGCGCTCCTTGAGACGCGGGAAATAGCCGTAGACGCGCTCGAGGTCGGCGCGGATCGCGGCGCCGCCGTCGCGCCGCGTGAAGGCGCCGGTGAGCAGGTTCTCCTCGACCGTGAGGTGCGCGAAGCACTGGCGGCCCTCCATCACCTGGATGCAGCCGCGCCGCACCAGCACGTTGGGCGAGAGCGCTTGCACGGCGGTGCCGTCGAACACGATCGAGCCCTTGGTGACCTCGCCGCGCTCGGCATGCAGCAGGTTGGAGATCGCCTTGAGCGTGGTGGTCTTGCCGGCGCCGTTGGCGCCGAGCAGCGCGACGATGGCGCCCTTGGGCACCGACAGCGAGACGCCCTTGAGCACCAGGATGACGTGGTCGTAGACCACCTCGACGTTGTTGAGCGCGAGGATGGCGGTGTTGTCGGCGGCGGAAGCCGGCGTATTGGCGGTCGCGGACATCGGAGGCGACTTCTTGGTTTTCGGGAGCGACCGCGCGGAATCGTTTGCGGCGCTTGCGCCCCCTCTCCCCGCAGGGGAGAGGGTCGGGGTGAGGGGCTCTCGGAGCCAGTAATCGAGCTCCGAGGTCTCACCCGGCTCGCTTTGCTCGCCACCCTCTCCCCGGCGGGGAGAGGGTTAGCGTTACGATGACTTGTCGCAGGCTTCGGTGCGCTTCGGCCAGCCGGTGTTCGACGTGGCGTATTGCTTAGCGGCTGCGTCGATCAACGGCACGACCTTGTCCTTCATCGGGTCGATCCAATCGGACGCCTTGACCCAGGTGCTGCCGTCCCACTTCGCGACGTAGGCGGCATGGTGCCCGTTATGATCGCTGCACGACACCCGGAACGGGCGCGCGAAACCGGTCATGCCGAGCTGCTCGAGCCGTTCCGTGGTGATGTTGAGGGACTCCAATCCGCGCCGCATGTCCTCGCCGGTGATGACCTTCTTGCCGGTCAGCCGCTGCGCGTTGCGGATGGCTTCGACGATGATCATCGCGTTGAGCACGCCGCGGCCATAGAAGTTGGCGCCCACGTCGGCCTTGGAGCCGACGCGGCTGTTGCCCTTGTCGACCACGTACTTGATGATGTCCCGCATCACCGGGAAGTTCTGGCCGACCAGGTTGAAGTCGAGCGAGAGATACCCGCGCCCGCCGTCGCCCGCCGGGCGCACGTCGCTCTCGCCGCCGGCCCACCAGTTGCCGATCAGGTGATCCATCGGGAAGTTGATGCGCGCCGCTTCCTTCACGGCGGTCGGATTCATCGCGCCGAAGCCCTGCATGTAGATCCAGTCGGGGCGGTCGCGGCGGATGCCGAGCCACAGCGCCGACTGGTTCTGCATGTCGGGTGCGGGCACCGGATAGAGCTTCAGCGTGAAGCCGTAGTCCTTGGCGAGCTCCTGCAGCAGCGGAATCGGCTCCTTGCCATAGGGCGCGTCGAGGTAGACGAGGCCGAGCGTCTTGCCCTTGAGCTTCTCGAGGCCGCCTTCCTTCTGCGCGACGTATTTCACGAAGATCGAGGCGCCGTCCCAATAGGTCGACGGCGGATTGAACACCCAGGGAAATATGTTGCCGTCGGCCGAGGCCGAGAGCCCATAGGCCATCGACAGGATCGGGATCTTGTCGACCGCGGCCTTGGGAATGATCTGCAGCGTGATCGCGGTCGAATACGGGTCGATCACGAGCGGATGCTTGTTCTTGACCAACTCGTAGCACTCGACGCCCTTGGCGGTGTCGTAGCCGGTCTCGCATTCCTCGACGACGATCTTGACGCCGCCGACGCCGCCGTCGCGCGCATTGATCAAGTTGAAATAGTCGGCGAGGCCGTTCGCGATCGGTATGCCCGAGGCCGAGAACGGTCCGGTGCGGTAGGTGAACAACGGCACGTAGACGGAGTCCTCCGCGCTCGCTGCGCTCGGAACGATCGCCGCCGCGCCGAGGGCGAACGCCGTCGCGAGGACGAATTGCTTGCATCGCATGTTGCTTCTCCCTTCAATTCCACGGGCCTTGATTTGAGCCCTCTGGCGCCGCGTCGCTTCACGCGGCGGATGGTGCCCGGCTCGACGACATCCGCCCGGCCGGAATTGGGCGGGAGTGTGCCCCTTTAGTAGGGGAAAGGCCACACCCTGAGCTTCTGCTTGGCGATTTGCCACAGGCGCGCGAGGCCCATCGGCTCGAGCACGAGAAAAACGATGATCAGCGCGCCTTCCGTCATGAAGGAGAGATGGTCGGCGGTCTCGGACTGCAACGGGATGCCGAGCACCGCCGGCATCTGGCGGAACAGGATCGGCAGCGTGTAGATCAACGCGGCGCCCATGAACGAGCCGATCAGGCTGCCGAGCCCGCCGATGATGACCATGAACAGCACGAAGAAGCTCTGGTTGATGTCGAATACGCCCGAACTCGCCGCCGCCGTACCACAGGAACATCAACAGCGCGCCGGCGACGCCGCAGTAGAACGAGGAGACCGCAAACGCGGTCAGCTTGGTCTGCAGCAGCCGGATGCCCATCAGCTCGGCCGCGATATCCATGTCGCGCACAGCCATCCAGCTGCGCCCGATGCGTCCGCGTACGATGTTCGAGGCGACCCAGGTCATCGTCGTCACGATCGCCAGCACGACCAGATACCGCGTGCCGGCCGTCGCGGTCGGGCCGGTGACCGGAACGCCGAACAAGGTGCGCGTCGGCACCTCGATCGAGCCGGAGGAATTGTAGTTGTAGAGCCAAGGGATGCGGATGAAGCACCATTGCAAAAAGAACTGCGCCGCGAGCGTCGCGACCGCGAGATAGAAGCCCTTGATGCGCAGCGACGGCAGGCCGAACAGCACGCCGACCGCCGCGGAGAAGAAGCCGGAGGCGATGATCCAGACGAGGATGTTCACATTGGGGAAGACGCTGGTGAGCTTGTAGCACGCAAAGGCGCCGATCCCCATGAAGGCGCCGGTGCCGAGCGACAAGAGGCCGGTGTAGCCGGTCAGCATGTTGAGCCCGATCGCGGCGAGCGAGAACACCAGAAACGGAATCATCACCACGTTGAGGAAGAAGTCGCCGGTGAGCGGCAGGGCCACGTAGGCGGTCGCCAGGATGATCCCAAGGCCGATGCGATCCTGCAGGACCGGAAACACGGCCATGTCGGCCGCATAGCTGGTCTTGAATTGGCCTGCCTCGCGATAAAACATCTGCGCGTCCTTTAGCGGCGCATGTCCTTGTCGGCGAACCGGTGTCCACCCCGGATCAAGTCCGGGGCAGGCTTTTGCCGGGACATGCGCTATATCCGTTCGATGATCCGCTCGCCGAACAGGCCTTGCGGACGGAAGAGCAGGAAGACGAGCGCGATGACGTAGGCGAGCCAGCTCTCGATGCCGCTGCCGAGCAGCGGCCCCCAGTAGAACTCGCCGAGTTTTTCGCCGATGCCGATGAGGACACCGCCGACGATCGCGCCCGGGATCGACGTGAAGCCGCCGAGGATGAGCACCGGCAGCGCCTTGAGGGCGATGATCTGCAGCGCGAACGACACGTCCGAGCGCGCCCCCCACATGATGCCGGTCGCGAGCGCGACGATGCCGGCCGCGAACCACACGATCACCCAGATCTGCTCGAGCGAGATGCCGACCGAGAGCGCCGCGCGGTGGCTGTCGGCGACGGCGCGCAGCGCGCGGCCGATGCGCGTCTTCTGGAAGAAGATGCCGAGGCCCGCCACCATGATCAGCGCGATGACGGCGGCCGCGATGTCGAGCTTCTGCAGCGAGACGAGGCCGCCGAGGATCTTCAGGTCTATCGCGCCCTTGGGCAGGTAGAGCTGGTCGGCGATCATCGTCTTGGGATCGCCGCCGAACACGAGCTCGCCGAGCCCGATGAGGAAATAGGTGAGCCCGAAGGTCGCCATGAACAGGATGATGTCCGGCTGGTTGACGAGCGGGCGCAGCACCAGCCGTTCCACCCCGAACGCTAGGCCGTACATGATCACGATGGTGATGCCGAGCGCCGCGAAGGCCGGAACGCCGTGCTCGTGCAGGCCGACGAGCATGAGCGCCGAGAACACCACCATGATGCCCTGGGCAAAGTTGAACACGCCCGAGGCCTTGAAGATCAGCACGAAGCCGAGCGCGATCAGCGAATAGAGCACGCCGGCGACGAAGCCTTCCCAGATGGTCTGCACGAACAGATCGGGCGCCGCGCCCATCTGCACGAACGGATCGATAAAGACTTTGTAGAGGATGTCCACGGGTCAGGACCTCGGCCGGCGAGCACTGACTCCACCCTCCCGCCCGTTGGCGGGGAGGGTCGAGCGACGCAGCGAAGCTGCGGAGCGAGGGGTGGGGGGACTACGCTTGCTCTGAATTGACGATCGGGGCGCATAGTCTGCTCCGAGCAAGCGGCGCCCCCCACCCCCGACCCCTCCCCGCCACTCGCTTCGCTCGCGGGGGGAGGGGAGCCCGCAGAATTCGTGGCTCGCGCTGATCTCCTGTATCGACGCCATATCGGCGCCTCAATGCGCCACGCCGAGATACGCGTCGATCACGCGCTGGTCGCGCTTGACCTCGTCGGGGGTGCCATCGGCGATCTTGCGGCCGTATTCCAGCACGACCACGCGATCGGAGAGGTCCATGACCACGCCCATGTCGTGCTCGATCAGCGCGATGGTGGTGCCGAAGTGATTGTTGACGTTGATGATGTAGCGCGACATGTCCTCCTTCTCCTCGAGGTTCATGCCGGCCATGGGCTCGTCGAGCAGCAGGAGGTCGGGCTCCATGGCGAGCGCACGGCCGAGCTCGACGCGCTTCTGCAGGCCGTAGGGCAACCGGCCGACCGGGATCTTGCGGATCTGCGGGATCTCGAGGAAGTCGATGATCTCCTCGACCTTGTGGCGGTGCGCGACCTCCTCGTTGAGCGCCGGGCCGAAACGGAAGATCTGCCAGAACAGGCCGCGGTGCATCTTCAGGCTGCGGCCCGCCATGATGTTGTCGAGCGTGGTCATGCCGCGGAATAGCGCGACGTTCTGGAACGTGCGGGCAATGCCGCCGCGCGCCGCCTCGTAGGGGCGCATGCGGGCGCGTGTTTTTCCTTTGAAGGTGATGCGGCCTTGCTGCGGATGGTAGAAGCCGTTGACCACGTTGAGCATCGAGGTCTTGCCGGCGCCGTTCGGGCCGATGATGGCGCGGATCTCGCCCTTGCGGACGTCGAAGGACACGTCGGTAAGTGCGCGCACGCCGCCGAATGCGAGCGACACGTTCTCGACCGACAGCAGCGCTTCCCGCACCGCGCTGTCGGCGCCGGACGGCCCCCTCATGCGGCTTTCTCCAGCGTGGAAGCTTTGGCGGGCGCCATATCGCGGATCTTGACGCGCGCCGCCAGCACGCCCTTGCGGCCGTCCTCGAAGGTGACCTCGGTCGCGATGTCGGCTTCGGCCGATCCATCGTAGAGCGCGTTGATGAGCGGCGCGTAGCGCTCGGCAACGAGGCCGCGCCGCACCTTCTGGGTGCGCGTCACCTCGCCATCGTCAGCGTCGAGCTCCTTGTGCAGGATCAGGAAGCGCCGGATCCGCGCGCCCGCCATGACCTTCTCGTCGACGAGCGAACGGTTGACTTCGGCGACGTGCTTCTCGAGCATGTCGTAGACGAGCGGGTGGCCGGCGAGCTCCTGGTATGACCCGTAGACGACGTTGTGCCGCTCGGCCCAGTTGGCGACGGCGGCGAGATCGATGTTGAGGATGACGGTGACGAAGTCGCGCTGGTGGCCGAACGCGACAGCCTCGCGGATATTGGGGAAGAATTTCAGCTTGTTCTCGATGTATTTCGGCGCGAACAGCGTGCCGTCGTTGAGCTTGCCGACGTTGCGGGCGCGATCGATGATCTTGAGGTGCCCGGTCTTCGAATCGAAGAAGCCGGCGTCGCCGGTCTTCACGTAGCCGTCGGGCGTGAGCGCCTCCTTGGTCTTCGCCTCGTCCTTGAAATAGCCGACGAACATGCCGGGGGACTTGAACTGCACCTCGCCATTGTCGCCGAGGCGGAGATCGACGTTGGGGATCGCGGACCCGACCGTGTCGGAATGAATCTCACCGTCGGGCTGCGCCGTCACGTAGAGAAAGGCCTCGGTCTGGCCGTACAGCTGCTTCAGGTTGAGGCCGAGCGAGCGGTAGAAGAGGAAGAGGTCGGGCCCGATCGCCTCGCCGGCCGTGTAGGCGACGCGCACGCGCGAAAGGCCGAGCACGTTCTTGAGCGGCCCGTACACGATGAGGCGGCCGATCGCATAGAGGAGGCGGCCGTGCAGCGGCACCGGCTTGCCGGTGAGAATCGGCTCGCCGTATTTGCGTGCCACGCCGATGAAGTAGTGGAAGAGATGGCGCTTGATCGCGCTCGAATCCTCCATGCGGATCATCACCTGGGTGAGCATCTGCTCGAAGCCGCGCGGCGGCGCGAAATAGAAGGTCGGGCCGATCTCGCGCAGATCCTGCATCGTGGTCTCGCCGCTCTCCGGGCAGGCCATGCAGAAGCCCGCGACCATGCCCTGCGCGTAGTTGAGATAGTGGTCGCCGACCCACGCGAGCGGCAGGTAGGCGAGCGCCTCGTCCTTCGCGGTGAGCTTGTCGAACGCGACCGTGTCGCCGGCCGCGCGGATGCAGCCCTGCGCCGTGAGCACCACGCCCTTCGAGGTGCCGGTGGTGCCCGAGGTGTAGAGGACGATCGAGGTATCGAGGCCTTGCCCGGCCGCGATCGCATCGTCGAGCCAGCGGCCGAGCGCGGCGTCGGCCGCCAGCGCCGCGCGGCCATCGGCAATCACCCGGTCGATCGGGTTGAGCCGGCTGTGGTCGTAGTCGCGCAGCCCCCGCGTCTCGTCATAGACGATGCGCTCGAGCTTCGGCAGGCGCACGGACACCGAGAGAATCTTGTCGACCTGCTCCTGGTCCTCGGCGGCGGCGAACTTCACGTCGGCATGGGCGAGCACGTAGGCAAGCTCGTCGGCGACCGCGTCCGCATAGACCGGCACCGGGATGGCACGCAGCACCTGCGCCGCCATGATCGACCAGTAGAGCTTGGGGCGATTGGAGCCGACGATCGCGATCGTGTCGCCGTGCTTCACGCCGAGGCGGCTGAGCCCGATCGCGTAGGCGCGCACCTCGTCGAGCACCTGGTCCCAGGTCCAGGTCTGCCAGATGCCGAAATCCTTGCGGCGAAAGGCCGGGCGGCCGCGAAAGAGCTTCGCGTTGCGCACCAGCAGCTTGGGAAACGTATCCGCGTCCGCGGCAGGCGTTCCGGCCACAGCGTTCCTCTCTTCCCGGCACTAATTCCAGGCACGTCAACCGGCCAGCGCCGGCGCTTCCCCTCGCCGCCTGAATCGCGGTCTTGTCGCGATTTGAAAGGACCGCCGCGGCCCGGTCAAGTGGACCTAAGTACAACCGGCGGTGTGATTTTTCAGCGCAGGCGGAACGCAGTGGGCTATAATGCGTGTGATGACCGCAAGGCAAACAGCACCCCTGGCGAGCTTCGAACCACGGGTCGACATTCTGCCGCCGGCCCAGAGGCGGTTTTGGCCGGAGCTGTCGCAAACTCCTGCAGCGTTCACGCTCTATGGCGGCACCGCGATCGCGCTGCGGCTCGGACATCGAGCATCGGTCGACTTCGATTTCTTTGCACGCGAGCCGTTTGCGACAGACGACCTCGTGCGAAACACCGCCTACCTGCTGCACGCCGTGACTCGCCAGTCAGCCCCGAACACCCTTACGGTGACGATCGAGCGGGAGGGCGCGGTGCAACTCTCCTTCTTCGGCGGCATCGACCACGGGCAGGTGGAGCCTCCCCAAAGGGCGAACGGGCCGGAAATCAAGATCGCCTCGCTGATTGATCTGGCCGGTTACAAGGTCGCCGTGGTGCAGCAGCGGGCGGAATTGAAGGATTATGTCGACGTCCATGCAATACTGACGCAGGCTAAGATACCCCTCGCAGAGATGCTTGCCGCCGGTAAAATCATTTGCGGCGCTCAGTTCAATCCGCTCGTCTCACCACGATGATCCCAGCTTGGCCGATCTCTCGGACGGCCTGCGCCGCGACATCATTGCTGCGGTCAGAGCAACCGATCCTCAGCGCCTTCCGATACTCGCGGCGGTCAAGACTGCACCGGAGAGACCATGAAGCCGCTGCCTCATAATGAGGATCTCCTTCGTCTGGCACCGCGCGTGATATGGTTCGAGCCGCCGGAACGCGCACTGGCCGACTCAGTCCGCTTCCTCGTCTATGCCATGACC
The DNA here is from genome assembly GCA_963703755.1 of uncultured Pseudomonadota bacterium. Lineage (GTDB taxonomy): Bacteria > Pseudomonadota > Alphaproteobacteria > Rhizobiales > Xanthobacteraceae > JAVDCA01. The sequence goes on along the minus strand of CAVPGG010000048.1, from coordinate 31,908 downwards.
TACGCGACGGCCGAAGAGATCGACGTGGTTCGTCGGTATGTGGGCATGGACGACCTGCGCGAGGCACTTGAGCACGCGCCGCCCGGTATCATGGACGAACGATCTTGGGCCTATTGGAACGCCGTCACTGGCCGCTATCCGGCCCCACCGATGCCGCGTCGAATAATTCCGTAGGCACAGGCGGCGGGCTCACTCCGCCGCCTTCAGCAGCGGCGCCGGGCCGGCGCGGAACTGCTCGAGCAGCGCCGCCTCGTCGGCCTTGGCGGCTACGAGGTTGCGCATCTTGATGTGGCCGAAGCCGCGGATTTTTTCCGGAATGGCGGCGAGCCCGACCGCGACGTGGTGGTTGTCGGGCGTGAGCTTGCCGAGGACCTCGTCCAGCATCGCCTCGTAGTCGGCAATCAGCTGGCGCTCGGTCTTGCGCTCCGCGGTGTGGCCGAAGATGTCGAACGTGGTGCCGCGCAGCCCCTTGAGGCGCGCGAGCACCTTGAAGGCGCGGAACATCCACGGGCCGAACGTCATCTTGCGCGGGCGGCCTTCCCGGTCGGTCGGCGCGAGCAACGGCGGGCTCAGATGCACGACCAGGCGCAAATTGTCGCCATCGAAGGTGTTCTTCACCTGCGCGGCGAATGAGCCGTCGGTGTAGAGGCGCGCCACCTCGTACTCGTCCTTGTAGGCCATCAGCTTGAACAGATAGCGCGCGACCGCCTCGGCGAGCCCGCATTTGTCGGGCGCACGCGCCGACTCGGCGGCGCGGGCCTTGTCGACCCAGGCGCGGTAGCGCGCCGCGTAGGCGGCGTTTTGATATTCGGTGAGGAAGGCAACACGGCGCGCGACCGTCTCGTCGAAGGATTGCGAGAGGGCGACGACGGGATCGGAGACGACGGGCGCGGCAAGCTTCTCGACCGCCGCAAGATCGAGCGCGGCGCGGCGGCCCCAGCCGAAGGCCGCGATGTTCATCGGCACGGCCTCGCCGTTGAGCTCGAGCGCGCGCTCGATGGCGGCGGCCGAGAGCGGCAGCGCGCCGATCTGGTAGGCGTAGCCGAGCATGAACATGTTGGCGCCGAGCGACTGGCCGAGCAGCGCGGTCGCGAGCCGCGACGCATTGAGGAAATGGCTGCGCTCCTTGCCGGCCGCGCCCGTGATGGCGCGGCGCAGGCGCTCGGTCGGCAGCGAGAACTCGGTGTCGCGGGTGAACTCGCCGGGCAGCATCTCGGCGGTGTTGATGACCATCGCGCAGGCGCCCGGCTTGACGGCGCTGAGCACCTTCTTGTTGCCCGCGACCACGATGTCGCCACCGAGCACGAGGTCGGCGCCGCGCGCCGGCACACGGATGGCGTGGATGTCGGCCGGCGTCTTGGCGAGGCGGATGTGGCTCTGCACGGCACCGCCTTTTTGCGCCAGGCCCGCCATGTCGATCACGCCGACGCCCTTGCCTTCGAGATGCGCCGCCATGCCGATGATGGCGCCGACCGTGACGATGCCGGTGCCGCCGATGCCCGTGACGATGATGCCGTAGGTCTGGCCGATGTCGGGCAGCCGCGGCTCGGGCAGCTCCGGCAGGTCAGCCTGCGTTGCAACGCCTTGGCCGCGCTTGAGCTGCGCGCCCTCGACCGTGACGAAGGACGGGCAGAAGCCCTTCACGCAGGAGAAATCCTTGTTGCAGCTCGACTGGTCGATGGTGCGCTTGCGGCCGAACTCGGTCTCGAGCGGCTGCACCGAGACGCAGTTCGACTGCACGCCGCAGTCGCCGCAGCCTTCGCACACGAGCTCGTTGATGATGACGCGCTTGGCGGGATCGGGGAACTGGCCGCGCTTGCGCCGGCGGCGCTTTTCGGCCGCGCAGGTCTGGTCGTAGATCAGGACGGTGCAGCCGGAAATCTGTGCGAGCTCGCGCTGGACCGCGTCGAGATCGTCGCGGTGATGCACGGTCAGGCCCGCGGGCCAGTCGGTGCCGGCCGCATACTTGTGCGGCTCGTCGGTAACGACGACGACGCGCTTCGCCCCTTCGGCCGCGACCTGGCGGGCGACCTGCGGCACAGTCAGGCCGCCGTCGTTCTTCTGGCCGCCCGTCATCGCGACCGCGTCGTTGAAGAGGATCTTGTACGTGATGTTGACGCCCGACGCGATCGCGCCGCGGATCGCCATGTAGCCCGAGTGGTTGTAGGTGCCGTCGCCGAGATTCTGGAAGACGTGCGGGCGGTTGGAGAACGGCGCCTCGCCGATCCAGTTGGCGCCCTCGCCGCCCATCTGCGTGAAGCCGAGGGTCGAGCGGTCCATCCACTGCGCCATGTAGTGGCAGCCGATGCCCGCGTATGCGCGCATGCCTTCCGGCACCTTGGTCGAGGAGTTGTGCGGGCAGCCGGAGCAGAAATACGGGATGCGCACGGCGACATCCTGCGTCTCGCGCAGCACGCGCTGCGCGTCCTTGAGGCGTGCGACGCGGCCGGCGAGATTCTCGTCGGTCACGTATTTCAAGAGCCGCTCGCCGAGGCAGATCGCGACATCGTTCGAATCGAGCGCGGCCTTGACGGGGAAGAGCCAGTTGCCCTGCTCGTCCTTCTTGCCGATGCAGACCGGTTGGTTGGCGGTGCCGTAGAGCTCCTCGCGCACCTGCACCTCGATGAGCGAGCGCTTCTCCTCGACCACGATGATGAGCTCGAGGCCGTTGGCGAATTCCTGCAGCTCCTGCCGGCTGATCGGCCACGGGCAGGCGATCTTGTGGATGCGCAGGCCGAGGTCGTTGCAGCGGACCTCGTCGAGGCCGAGCTCGTCGAGCGCCTGGCGCACGTCGAGATAGGACTTGCCGACCGTGATGACGCCGATCTTGGGATTGCGGCCGCCCGAGGTGATCTGGCGGTTGAGCTTGTTCGCCCGCACGAAGGCCAGCATGGCGTCGCGCTTGAAGTCGTGCAGCCGCGCCTCCATGCCGAGGATCGTGTCGTTGAGGCGGATGTTGAGGCCGCCCGGCGGCATCGCGAAGTCGGTCGGCACGACGATGCTCACGCGATCGAGGCTGCCGTCGATCACGCCGGTGGACTCGACCGTCTCGTGCATGCACTTGAGGCCGACCCAGGTGCCGGTGAAGCGTGACATCGCCCAGCCGAGAATTCCGTAGTCGACGATTTCCTGCACGCCGGCCGGGTTGAGGATCGGGATCATCACGTCGACGAAATTGAACTCGGACTGGTGAGCGGTGGTGGACGATTCGGCCGTGTGGTCGTCGCCCATGAGCGCGAGCACGCCGCCGCGCGGCGAGGTGCCGGCAAAGTTGGCGTGGCGCAGCGCGTCGCCGGAGCGGTCGACGCCGGGGCCCTTGCCGTACCAGATGCCGAACACGCCATCGAACTTACCTTCGCCGCGCAACTCCGCCTGCTGCGCGCCCCACAGCGCGGTGGCGGCGAGGTCCTCGTTGATGGCAGACTGGAAGAGCACGTCGTTCTGCCGGCACAGCGCCTCGGCGCGCTGGAACTGGTAATCGAGCCCGCCGAGGGGCGAGCCGCGATAGCCCGTGATGTAGCCCGCGGTATTGACCCCCGCCTGCCGGTCGCGCGCCTTCTGCATCAGGCACATGCGCACCAGCGCCTGGTAGCCGGTGACGAACACGCGGCGCTGCGTCAGATCGTATTTGTCGTCGAGGGTGACGCGCTCGAGCGCCATGGGGGATGTCCTGCCGCAGGGGACCGGCCAAACGGATCAGGCCATAGATATAGAGAGGGCGCAATCGGGCGGAAAGGCAGTGGGTCGCGCCGATTGCGTCGCCGGGGGACCGATCGGCAGGAAGTTGCGCAGGCCCACGGCCGCAGGAAATTTGGCGCACCGCAGCAGAAGATTATTTTGCCAGAAGGTCTATTCGCAATCGCTCAAGCGTCGCTTGAGGCCGGCGTTCTCGGCTTCGAGGCGCTTGATTCGTCGCGCGAGCGCGAGGGGAACCGGGGCGTCGCTGGCGGCGAGCGGTATCACCTCGACGCCGAGCTCACGCTCGCGCCGCCAGCGGGCGCGCACACGGGATGCGGTTTCGCGTTTGGCGACATGCAGCTCGAACTCGTCGGGAAGCAGCGTCGCGTTCGGCACGACGAGCTTGGCGCCCGCGCCCGACATGTTGCGCACCACGCAATCGATCGAGATCAGCCGGCGATCGGTGGTGATCTGGCCGCCCATGTAGGCGGGCGAGCGCTGATACTTGCGCCGCTCCGGCTGCGGGAATTGCTGCTCCATGGCCGCAAGGTGCCATGGCAGCCGGCGGTTGCAAGCGGATCGTTGAGAGAGGGTTAAATGGAAAGATTAACGGCTCGCCGTCATTGCGAGCGACCCGCCTTCGCTCGCTTCGCGAGCTACGGACGGGTTTCAGTCCGCCGAAGCGCGTGGCGCGTAGGCGGAAGCGAAGCAATCCCTGAGTTTGTGGCACGCGATTGCTTCGGCCTGCTGCGCAGGCCTCGCAATGACGGGGGACCTACACTCTATTCCCCGCGCTCCAGCTCCAGAAATCGCGGCCCTCGTCGCGCATGAAGCGGGCGAGCACCATGTTGTGCACTTCCGATGCGCCGTCGACCAGGCGCGCGGCGCGGGCGGCGCGGTAGACCCATTCGGCGATCGTGTCCTTGGAGTAGCCGCGGGCGCCGTTGAGCTGAATCGCCACGTCGGCGGCGTCGTGCAGCGTGTCGGCGACGTGCACCTTGGCCATGGAGATTTCCTTGCGGGCGCGGTCGCCCTGGTCGAGCTTCCAGGCCGCATGCATGGTGAGCAGGCGCCCGACCTGGATCTGCTGGGCGACCTGGCCGAGCTTGATCTGCACGCTTTCGCGGTCGGCGAGCTTGACGCCGAAACCCTCGCGACGCTCGACGTAGTCCTGCGCGATCTCGAGGCAGCGCTTCGACCAGCCGAGCCAGCGCATGCAGTGGGTGAGACGCGCGGGGCCTAGCCGGATCTGCGTCGCGCGCAGGCCGTCGCCGACCTTCATCAAGACATCCTCGTCCGCGACCTCGAGGCCGTCGAACTCGAGCTCGCAATGGCCGCCGTGCTCCTCCGGCCCCATGATCTCGATGCGGCGCGCGATACGCCAGCCGGGCTGGTCGCGGTGATAGAGGAAAGCCGTCAGGCCGGTGCGCGAATCGTCCGAGGTGCGCGCGATCAGGATGAAATGCGCGGCCGCGCCGGCGCCGGTGATGAACCACTTGCGGCCGTGGATCACCCATTTGTCGCCGCGCCGCTCGGCGCGCGTCGTGATCATGCTCGGATCGGAGCCGCCGCCGGGCGCCGGCTCGGTCATCGCGAAGGACGAGTTGACCCTGCCGTCGACGATCGGGCGCAGCCATTTCTCCTTCTGCGCCGGCGTGCCGACCTTGGCGAGCAGGTTCATGTTGCCGTCGTCGGGCGCCATGCAGTTGAAGGCGAGCGGGCCGAACAGCGAGCGCGCCGCCTCCTCGTACATGACGGCCCAGGCGACGATCGGCAGCGCCATGCCGCCGAACTCCTTGGGGCTTTGCGGTGCCCATAGGCTGGCCGCCCGCGCCTTGGCGCGCACCGGCGCGAGGCGCTCGAGCGGGATGTTCTCGTGGTCGGAGAAATTCTCGCGCTCGGCCTCGAGCGGCAGCACGTGCGCCTCGACGAAGGCGCGCACGCGCAGGCGCAGGTCCTCGATCTCGGGCGGCAGGGTGAAATCGATCATCACACCATTCCTATGAGTTACCCCGGCAATGCCACCACGGCGCCGCCGTCGACCACGATGGTCGCACCCGCCATGTAACGACCCGCGTTCGAGGCGAGCAGCAGCAGCGCGCCGTCGAGATCGCCGTCCTGGCCGAAGCGGCCGGCCGGAACCGCGCGCATGAGCTTCTTGCCCTCGTCGCTCGCAAGGTAGTCGTGGTTGATGTCGGTATCGAACCAGCCGGGCGCGATCGCGTTGACGCGCACGCCCTTGAAGGCGAGCTCGAGGCCGAGCGCCTTGGTGAGCTGGACCACGCCGGCCTTGGCGGTCGCATAGGCGACGACGCCCTTGGCGACGCCGAAGCCGAGCACCGACGCGATGTTGATGATGGCGCCCCCTTGCTTGGCGGCGAGCATGCGGCGCGCGCCCTCCTGCGCCCAATAGAACACGGCATCGAGATTGGTCGCGAGCACGCCGCGCCACTTCTCCTCCGCCATCTCGACGGCGCGATCCGCGTGGGCAATGCCGGCATTATTGACCAGGACCGTGACGGTGCCGAAGGCCTTCTCGGCCGCGTCGAAGGCACGGACCATGGCGGCGCGGTCGAGCACGTCGGCTTCGATCGCGATCGCCTTGCCGCCGGCCGCGGCGATCTTCTCCGTCAGCGCCGCAAGCCGGTCGACGCGCCGCGCCACCAGGGCAACGGCGGCGCCGTTCGCGGCGAGCACGGTCGCGAAGCGGGCGCCGAGCCCGCTCGAGGCGCCAGTCACCAGAGCGACGCGGCGCGTGAGATCGAACAGTTCGGCAGCCTTCATCAACAATCCCCAGTGCCCTTGAACCGGACGGCACAAGGGCATTAAATCATGCGTCCAGTTTGCAGAAGGGGGCAACCCGTGAATCTGCTGCGAAACGCAAGTCTCGTCATGGCCGCCGGCGCGGCGTTCTGCTGGGTCGCGTGCGGCCCGGCGCAGGCCAACCGCCTCAAGCCGCACTGGTACGCCTACACACTGCTGTACGACTATGGCGACACGTACGAGATGTACGAGGCCGGCTGCGTGAAATGGAATTACCGAAACCAGTCCTGGTACACCCGTTGCGGTCTGCCGCAGAACGCGGCGCTGCACCGGCATGCGCTTCGGGTCCGGTACTGAGCGCGTAGCGACGCGACAGCGACACGGGTGAGGCCCCTCACCCGCCCGCCAGCACGTGCGGCAGCCAGGTCGCGAGACTTGGCTCGAACCACAGCACCACCAGCATGGCGAGCTGGATCAGCACGAACGGAATGACCCCGATATAGATGTCGAGGGTGGTGATCTGCGGCGGCGCGACGCCGCGCAGATAGAACAGGGTCGGGCCGAGCGGTGGGTGCAGGTAAAACGTCTGCAGGTTCACGGCCATCAGGATGCCGAGCCAGACCGGATCAACGCCGGGCATGCGCAGCAGCGGCGGCGCGACGATCGGCACAACGACGAAGATGATCTCGAAGGCGTCCATCACGAAGCCGAGCAGGAACATCGCGAACATCACGGTGAGCACCGCGCCGGAGACGCCGCCCGGAAGGTTGCCGAGCGCGCGCTGCACCATGCCGTCGCCGCCGAGACCGCGGAAGACGAGGCTGAACATGGTCGCGCCGATCAGGATGGTGAAGATCATCGCGGTCACGTGCGTGGCGGCGGCGAGCGCGCCTTTGAGGATTCCGGCGCGCGCGATGGTGGCGACAGCCGAGATGGCGCCATAGGCGATCAGCGCCAGCAGCAGAACCGCGATCGCCAGGGCGGCGTCGTCCAAGGGGATGACCTCGGCGCGGCCAACGCGCAGATCGGCCATGGCGCGAAGAACGAGCAGGCCCGCGGCGGCGACCAGCGCGAGCAGCACCGGCCGCGACTGGGCGGGCGCGACCTTGCGCGCGGTGAGCAGGATCGCGCCGAAGGCGCCGACCGCGGCGGCTTCGGTCGGCGTCGCAAGGCCGCCGAGGATCGAGCCGAGCACCACCACGATCAGCGCCAGCGGGGCGAGCAGCGCCTCGCTCAGGCGCCGCAGCAGCGCCATGCCGCGCGGCGCGTTCGGCTCGGGCGGCACGGCCGGACAGGCCTGCGGCCGCAGCACCGCGACGCCGACCTGGTAGGCGAGGTAGAGCCCGACCAGGACGAGCGCGGGCACCACCGCGCCGGCAAAGAGGTCGCTGACCGAGACCTGGTCGGGCGCGAACTTGCCCTCGGCGAGCTGGGCCGCCTGATAGGCCGTGTTGAGCTGATCGCCGAGCAGCACCAGCACGGTCGCGGGCGGCATGATCTGCGCGAGCGTCCCGGTCGCCGCCACGGTCCCGGCGGCGAGGCGCGGGTTGTAGCCGTGGCGCAGCATGGCGGGCAGCGTGATCAGCCCCATGGTGACGACGGTCGCGCCGACGACGCCCTTGGCGGCGGCGAGCAGCACGCCGACGATGGTCACCGAGATCGCGAGCCCGCCGGTGAGGCGGCCGAACAGCCGGCCCATGGTCTCGAGCAGTTCCTCGGCGATGCGCGAGCGCTCCAGCATGACGCCCATGAGGATGAACAGCGGGATCGCCAGCAGCACCTCGTTGGTCATCACGCCATAGACGCGCGGCGGCAGTGCGCCGAGAAGCGAGAAGCGCATGACGCCGGTCGCCTCGCCGATCAGCGCGAAGGCGAGCGCGGTACCGCCGAGCGTGAAGGCGACCGGGTAGCCGGCGATCAGCAGGCCGCAGACCGCGACGACCAGCAGGATGGCGAGGAGCTCGGGCAGGCCCATCGGCGCCCTCAGCGGCCGGGCGGGGCGGAGGCGCGCCGGCAAGCGCAAGCCAGGCGCGGGCGGCCTGGGCGATGCCCTGCAGGCCGAGCAAGCCGGCGAACAGCAGGATCAGCGACTTGAGGAGAAAGACGAGCGGCAGCCCGCTCGCCTCGCGCGAGCGCTCGAGGACCGCCCAGGAGCGCGCCACATAGGGGAGCGCGAACCAGGCCAGCACGCCGACGAACGGCAGCAGCAGAAAAAGCGCGCCCGCGAGATCGATCAGCGCGCGTGTGCGCGGCGAGGCGCTAGCGTAGAGAATATCAACCCGCACATGCCCGCCCTGCTGCAGCGTCCAGGCGGCGGCGCCCATGAACAGGGCCGCATGGGCATAGAGGATGGTCTCGGAGAGCCAGATCGAGCCGAGGCCGAGCACGTAGCGCATCAGCACCACGGCGACCTGCACCAGCACCATGGCGAGCAGGCACCACGCGACCGCGCGCCCGACCGCGGCGGTCAGGCGATCGATCCGTGCGGCGATGGCGGCGAGCCGGCCCGGCATGTCGTCCCCACGAGCGGGCGGCCGAAGCGCCCGCATCGGGGATTTCTAGCCGCCCGGCGATCCCCTATATAGGGCGCAACGGAGTAGTGAGACCAAATGTCCGACAAGATCCCGTCACGGTGCTGACCGGCTATCTCGGCGCCGGCAAGACGACCCTGCTCAACCGCATCCTCTCAGAGCCGCACGGCCAGAAGTTCGCCGTCATCGTCAACGAGTTCGGCGAGATCGGCATCGACAACGACCTCGTGGTGGGCGCCGACGAGGAAGTGTTCGAGATGAACAACGGCTGCATCTGCTGCACGGTGCGCGGCGACCTGATCCGCATCATCGACGGGCTGATGCGGCGCAAGGGCAAGTTCGACGCGATCATCGTCGAGACCACCGGACTCGCCGATCCGGCCCCGGTAGCGCAGACCTTCTTCGTCGACGAGAACGTGGGCAAGAAGGCGAAGCTCGACGCCGTCGTGACGGTAGCGGATGCCAAGTGGCTCAAGGACCGGCTGCGCGATGCGCCCGAGGCGAAGAACCAGATCGCCTTCGCGGACGTGATCCTGCTCAACAAGACCGATCTGGTCAGCGAGCCCGACCTGCGCGAGGTCGAGGCGCGCATTCGCGGGATCAACCCCTACGCCAAGCTGCACCGCACCCAGCGCTGCGCCATCCCGCTGCCCGAGGTGCTCGGCCGCAACGCCTTCGACCTCGACCGCATCCTCGACATCGAGCCCGCCTTCCTGGAAGAGGGCAACGGGCACGATCATGACCACGATCATGATCATCACCACGATCACGACCATGCGCACGACCATGGCGGGCTCAAGCACTATCACGACGAGGACATGCAGTCGTTCTCGATCAAGACCGAGAAGCCGCTCGATGCCGACAAGTTCTTCCCGTGGATCCAGAACCTGGTGGCGCAGGAGGAACAGAAATCTGCGCTGCAAGGGCATCCTGTCGTTCAAGAACGATCCCGAGCGCTTCGTCTTCCAGGGCGTGCACATGATCCTCGACGGCGACCATCAGCGGCCGTGGAAGGACGGCGAGGAGCGCGTGAGCCGCGCCGTCTTCATCGGCCGCGAGATGCCCGAGGAGATGATCCGCAAGGGTTTTGCGGAGTGCATGGCGTAGGCGGATGAGCAACGTCCGCACCGGCACCGCCTCGATCGCCGACCGCGTCCGCCCCGTCACGGCGGGCGGAACGGTCGTGGCCGTGCATTTCCTCGGCGACGTTGCGGTGTTCGTGCTCGGCGAGGAGACGCTGCTGTTCTGGCGCGACGGCACCGAGCAGCGCGTCGCGGTGCATGGCGGCGGGATCCTCGGATCGGCCTGCGACGGCACTAGCGTGGTCACCGGCGGCGACGACGGCAAGGTGGTCGCGACCAATCCGGCGGGCGAGAGCGAGACGCTGACGACCGACGCCAAGCGGCGCTGGATCGACCACGTCGCCATCATCAACGACAGCATCGCCTGGTCGTGCGGCAAGCAGGCATTCGTGCGCAGCGCCAAGGGCGAGCGCAGCTTCGAGGCGCCCTCGAGCGTCGGCGGCCTCGCGTTCGCGCCGAAGGGATTTCGCCTCGCGGTCGCGCACTACAATGGCGCGACGCTGTGGTTTCCCAATGCGCCGAACGCGAAGCCCGAGAAGCTCGAGTGGAAGGGCTCGCACCTCGACGTGACCTTCAGCCCGGACGGGCGCTTCCTCGTCACCGCCATGCAGGAGCCGACGCTGCACGGCTGGCGCCTGGTCGACAGCAAGCACATGCGCATGTCGGGCTATGCGGCCAAGGTGCGCTCGATGAGCTGGGGACCCGGGTCGAAGTGGCTCGCGACCTCGGGGGCGAGCCAGCTCGTGGTGTGGCCGTTCGCCGGCAAGGACGGGCCGATGGGCAAGTCGCCGAAGGTGCTGAGCCCGGCCGAGCACCGCATCACGGCGGTCGCGGCGCATCCCCGCCAGGAGGTCTGCGCCGCCGGCTACGAGGACGGCATGGTGCTGCTCACCCGCATCGACGACGGCGCCGAGGTCCTCGCGCGAGCAGGGGCGAAGTCGCCGGTCACGGCGCTCGCCTGGAACGCGGCCGGCAACCGGTTGGCGTTCGGGACGGAGGATGGGGCGGCGGGGGTGATCGGGTTTTAGGCGCGGGCCTCGATTGCATCGTGACGTCTCGGTACTGGCGATGACCACGGCTAGACCGCGCCGTGGCCTACGCGCAGCCGCTAAATTGCGCGCAGAAATGTCTAAGCCCGCGCGAGGCCATTGACAGGTTGCGGATTTCAGCGGAAATTTGCGGAAATTGTGTCTTGCGTGTTGGCGGGCTGGGCAAAATGCCAAACCTACAGGCGCGGTACGCAATTCCACGCCTTCCTAGGCTGATGCAGGCGTGCGGCGCCGCTGGCACGTCCGGCGCTGAGTTGATTGCTTTGCGTCGCGCGGCCGCGAAGGAATATCCTAGCGACCGACATTTGCAGACCATTGTTAAGTCAGGTCAATTATGCAGCCGAAAGAAGGCTTTAGAGGTAGTGGAAATAATTCGGATTATCTTTTCAACATCGCGAAAAGACAAACCGCAGCCAAATTACGTTTCGTGATGCTCTAGGAAGTGATTGGATTCAATTCGATCATTCGCCGTCATCAAGACATTATTTGACCAAGCACACGCTAGACTAGGAGGTAGCGGGCTTACTCCAACGTTTAGATTAGCTATCAACTCCGGATATACTGAGGAAGCAATCGAAGCTATCGTCAGGGGCGAACTCGTGCCTCGTCCGGTCTGTGATCGGGTGGCTGACGTGATTGCCGGACTATGCAACGTTCGCCCGGCGGTCGTAACTGTGTCGGACGCAGATGCCAAGTATGCCCCACCTCGCGACCACGATGTTCGAATGGATTTGATCTCGATCTTACAAGAACAGGTAAGCTAAGTTGCGGAAATTTGCGCGGTAACGTATCAACGTCACGAATAGCTGTTGACCAAAGACAGTACGCAATAGTTATCTGACGTAGACCCAGTTAAACCGAATTCTATTCTCGCCTCAACTATAACACAGGAGGCGAATAATGCAGCACACATTCTATAACATTTTGTCACTGTCCTATCTAATCTTGGCTTTGGCAGAGACGCTTTCGGAGATTAGGGAGCCGCCGATTTGTCACTGACGTGCGGTTTGCGCGGATTTCTGCCTTGATCTGGGTGGCGCTCGGATATGCAAGCTTGTCTTTTACAAGATAGCGCCTCCGCACCATCGGCAAGGTATATCCCTCACCGCACCAGCACGTTCCTGAACTGCCAGGGATCGCGCTTGTCGATGTCCTCGGGAAAGAGGCCGGGCCGGTCGGTGAGCGGCGTCCAGTCCGTGTAGGCGCCGATCACCGGCCCGAGATAGGGCGTCTGCACCTCGAGGCAGCGGCGGAAGTCCATCTCGTCGGCCTCGACGATGCCGGCATTTGGATTCTCCAGCGCCCACACCATGCCGGCGAGCACCGCCGAGGTGACCTGCAGGCCGGTCGCGTTCTGGTAGGGCGCGATGTCGCGGGTTTCGTCGATCGAGAGCTGCGAGCCGTACCAGTAGGCGTTCTTCTTGTGGCCGTAGATGAGCACGCCGAATTCGTCGATGCCGTCGGCGATGTCGTGCTCGTCGAGGATGTAGATGTCCTCCTGCCGCTTGCCGGCGCGGCCGAACAATTCGTGCAGCGAGAGCACCGCGTCGTTGCACGGGTGATAGGCATAGTGGCAGGTCGGCCGGTAGACGACCTTGCGGCCCTCGCGCAGCGTGAAGTAGTCGGCGATCGAGATCGACTCGTTGTGGGTGACGAGGAAGCCGTATTGCCCGCGCGCGGTCGGCGTCCATGAGCGCACGCGCGTGTTGGCGCCGGGCTGGGTCAGGTAGATCGCGGCGCCGCAGCCGGTCTTGTGCCGGTGGCCGTTCTTCGGCATCCACTTCTCGTGCGTGCCCCAGCCGAGCTCGGACGGCTGCATGCCTTCCGACAGAAAGCCCTCGACGGACCAGGTGTTGACGAAGACGTCCGTGGGCTTCGGCTTCTTCGCCCGCTGGGTGTCGCGCTCGGCGATGTGGATGCCCCTGACGCCGACCTTCCTGGCGAGCCGGCCCCACGCCTCGCGGGTCTTCGGCTCGGCGACCTTGAGCTTGAGGTCGGCCGCGACGTTGAGCAGCGCCTGCTTGACGAACCACGACACCATGCCGGGATTGGCGCCGCAGCAGGAGACCGCGGTGGTGCCGCCCGGGCGCTTGCGGCGCCCCGCCAGCACGGTCTCGCGCAGGGCGTAGTTCGAGCGCGCCTCCGGGCCGAGCTTCGAGTCGAAGTAGAAGCCCGCCCAGGGCTCGACCACGGTATCGATGTAGAGCGCGCCGATCTCGCGGCACAGCTCCATGATGTCGAGCGAGGAGGTATCGACCGAGAGGTTGACGCAAAAACCCTGGCCGCCGCCGGCGGTGAGCAGCGGGGTGAGCAGCGTGCGGTAGTTCTGCCGGGTCACGGCCTGATGAATGAAGCGGATGCCGCGCTCGTCGAGCAGCTTGCGGTCCTTGTCCTCCGGATCGATGACGACGAAGCGCGTCTTGTCGTGATCGAAATGGCGCTCGATCAGCGGCAGCGTGCCTTTGCCGATCGAGCCGAAGCCGATCATCACGATCGGGCCGCTGATGCGGCCGTGGACGGGCCATTGAGCCATCGGAAATCTCCGGAAGTGCGCTTTTGTTGAGCATGATCTTTTCCGAGAACCGGTATCCACTCTTCGGGATCATGCTCTGGGGCAAAACAAAGGTGCCGCACGAATATCGTTCGCGCGGCACCGAGGGAAGTGCTCCGGCCTTGTGTATGGCCGGTTTATGCCGCCTGTGCGACGGCAACGGTTGCGGCGGCACGCGCCGCCGGACGGCGGCGCGCACCGGCACGAACGAGGCCCCGCGCGCCATCGAGCGCACCGGCGACGAGCTCCAAGCCGAGGAGCCGATCGGGCTCATCGGCGCCGGGCATCGCGAGCGCCTGGGTCCTCTCGGCTGAGAAGCCGAAGCGGCCGTAATAGGTCGCACCGCCAACCAGCAGCACGGCGGCATGGCCGGCCTCGCGCGCCTGCCGGATCGCGCGCCGCATGAGGGCAGCGCCGATGCCGCGGCGGCGGCAATCGGCATGGACGGCAAGCGGGCCGAGCAGCAGGGCCGGCCGGCCCGCGCCGGCGAGCACCGGCCACAGGCGGACGGTGCCGACGACCTGGCCCTTGTCGAGCGCGACCAAGGCAAGCGCTGGCTCACGTCGCTCACGCAAGCGCTGCGACGGCTTCTCGAAGCGAACCGCTCCGTAAGCGACGTCGAGCAGCGCCTCGCGCGCAGCGATGTCGGCAGGATTTTCCGAACGAATCGTGATCATGGCATTCCTCCGCGGATTCATGCTTGGCGCATGTCCTGATCGGCGAACCGGCGCCCACCCCCGATCAAGTCGGGGGCAGGCTTTCGCTGGGACATGCGCGCGGCACCGGCGCACCAGCAAGCTGGTGCGCCGTCCCGGACACGCGCGCTCGGCGCGTGGCTCAGATGTGGAAGGACTGGAGCGGCGAGAAGCCGTTGAAGGCGACCGACGCGTAGGTGGTCGTATAGGCGCCCGTGCCCTCGATCAGCACCTTGTCGCCGATCTCGAGGCTCACCGGGAGCAGATACGGATCCTTCTCGTACAGCACGTCCATCGAGTTGCAGGTCGGACCCGCGATCACGCAGGCGGCCGTCTCGTCGCCGTCGCGCGGCGTGCGGATGGGATAGCGGATCGACTCGTCCATCGTCTCGGCGAGGCCGCCGAACTTGCCGATGTCGAGGTAGACCCAGCGCACGTCGTCGGCCTCGCTCTTCTTCGAGACGAGCACGACTTCGGCCTCGATCACCCCGGCATTGCCGACCATGCCGCGGCCGGGCTCGATGATCGTCTCCGGGATGGCGTTGCCGAAGTGCTTGCGCAGCGCCCGAAAGATCGCCGTCCCGTAGGACTTCACGGCCGGGACCTCCTTGAGGTACCGGGTCGGGAAGCCGCCGCCGAGGTTGACCATGGCGAGGTTGATGCCCCGCTCCGCGCAGGCGCGGAAGATCGTGGCGGCCGACTTCAGCGCCGCGTCCCACGCCTGGGTGCGCCGCTGCTGCGAGCCGACATGGAACGACACCCCGTGGGCCACGAGACCCGAGCGGTGCGCATGCTCCAGCACCTCGACTGCCATCGCGGTATCGCAGCCGAACTTGCGCGAGAGTGGCCATTCGGCCCCCGCGCAATCGTGCAGGAAGCGGCAGAACACCCTCGCGCCCGGCGCCTGGCGGGCGATCTTGTCGACCTCCGCCTTGCTGTCGACCGCGAAGAGCCGCACGCCGAGCGCATAGGCCCGGGCGATGTCGCGCTCCTTCTTGATCGTGTTGCCGTACGAGATGCGCTCGGCCGCCGCGCCGGCCGCGAGCACCATCTCGATCTCGGGGATCGAGGCGGTGTCGAAGCAGGAGCCGAGCTTGGCGAGCAGGCACAGCACTTCCGGCGCCGGGTTGGCCTTCACGGCGTAGAACACGCGCGTGTCGGGCAGCGCCTTGGCGAAGGCCTGATAGTTGTCACGAACGACATCGAGGTCGACGACCAGGCATGGTGCGTCGTCCTTTCCCTCCGCGCGGCGGTTGCGGAGAAACTCGCGGATGCGCTCAGTCATGGCGCTCTCCCCACGGGTCAGGGGCGGCTGCTAACCGCCCGATGTGATGCGGGTTTTCGAGGTGGCTCCGACGCGCGATGGGGACGCGCCGGTGCCGGGCACTCTAGAACCCGACCATGCTGCCTTGGATTGGATAGGGGAGACCCCGTCCGCACGGCCGGCAATGAAGAACAAGCCTCTTCGGTAGCCCGAGCCGGTGGGTGGAGAACCGGCAGAGACCAAAAAAGCCCGCTCCGTCGTTGCTTTAAGCCGCGTCCCCCGTGGAGAACGGGGTGCGCCGGTTTCGCCTCCGGCTGTCAGTCAAGTGTTCGGAGCTGCAAGCGACCGCAGACTTCTGTGTCTCTCGACTTGAGTGTCTGAAGACCTCAAGTCCGTTCGACACGCCGTCTTGGCGATCTCACTCCGGGCGGCTGTCCGGCCTCTTGTCCGGATGCCCACCGACCGACACACGGCCACAGGCACGTGCGAATTTGGGCAAAGATTGAAATAAGTGGATTCCGGATTGTACGCAAGAAAAAATCGACGCGCGCGCAAAGTTTTTTCACCGTGCGAGCGAAAAGAGTTTCGAGAAGCTTAATCGGGAGCGCTCGAGCGCCGCGCCGGAGCGACGCGCGAGAGGCGTCAGCGCGTCAGTCGCGGGTCGTGAACGGCTCGACGCGCATGCCGTTGCGCACGAAGGCGACCATCACGACGAGCCCGAGGACGAAGAAGGCAAGCTGCAGGGTGTAGACGCCGTAGCTGCCGAGCCCGATCAGGTTCGCGAGCGCCCAGCCGCCCGCGAAGGCGGCGCCGAACACTTCGGCGCTGATCAGGATCGCGGCGCTCAGAACGGTGGAGACGTTCTGCCATGAAATCCGTCGCGGTCCCTTGGTTGAAGCTACGTCGCGCATCGCATAAATCCTTGTCTGGCGGCCGCAATCTCCCCCAAATGGGCACTGCGATCAAGTCCGGCAAGCCGCCCGAAACGCGGCGACACCAGCGATTTTTCCCGAGCCATCCCCAAACGAGTGCCCATGAACCAGCTCCCCAATCCTCTCCTCACGGCATGGTCGACGCCCAACGCGGCGCCGCCCTTCGACGCGATCCGCCCGGAGCACTTCGCGCCGGCCTTCGCGGCCGCCTTCGCCCAGCATCGCGACGAGGTGGCGGCGATCGCCGGCGAGGCTGCGGCGCCGACCTTCGCCAACACGGTGGCGGCGCTGGAGCGCTCGGGGCGCGCCCTCGCGCGGGTCTCGGCGACGTTCTTTGCGCTGGTTGGCGCCCACAGCAACGAGGCGCTGCTCGCGCTCGAGCGCGACATCGTGCCCCGCCTCACCGCCCACTGGGACGCGATTCACATGAACCAGGCCCTGTTCGGCCGAATCGCGGCCGTGAAGGCCGCCCCGGCGGGCCTCGACGCCGAGCAGATGCGGGTGCTGGATCGGTACTTTGTGACCTTCCGCCGAGCCGGCGCCGGGCTCGACGCGGCGGCGCGCAAGCGCGTCGCCGACATCGGCGAGCGCCTGGCGGCGCTGGGCACCCAGTTCAGCCAGCGGGTCCTCGCCGACGAGCAGGGCTACGTGCTGCCGCTCGACACCGAGCAGGACCTCGCCGGCCTGCCCGAGCACCTGCGCGCTGCCGCGCGCGCGGTCGCGCAGGAGCGCGGCCTCACGAGCCCGGCGGCCGTCACGCTGTCGCGTTCGAGCGTCGAGCCGTTCCTCTCCTTCTCGCGCCGGCGCGAGCTGCGCGAAAAGGCCTTCCGCGCCTGGATCGCCCGCGGCGAAGGCGGCGCGAGCGACAACGGCAAGATCATCGCCGAGATGGTGCGGCTGCGCACCGAGAAGGCGAAGCTCCTGGGCTACCCGACCTGGGCCGACTACCGGCTCGACGACGCCATGGCGAAGACGCCGGCGGCGGCGCGCAGGCTCCTCGAGAAGGTCTGGGCCCCGGCGCGCGCACGGGCGCTCGCCGACCGCGACGCCATGCAGGAGATGATCCGAGCCGAGGGCGGGAACGACAAGCTCGCGGCCTGGGATTGGCGCTACTACGCCGAGAAGCTCCGCCAGGCCCGCTGCGACATCGCGGAGGGCGAGTTCGAGCCCTATCTCCAGCTCGACCGCATGATCGCGGCCGCCTTCGACACCGCGCGCCGGCTGTTCGGCATCACGGCAACGCCGCGCACCGACGTGCCGGTCTGGCACCCGGACGTGCGCGCCTGGGAGATCCAGGCGGCCGACGGACGCCACCTCGGCCTGTTCTTCGGCGACTATTTTGCCCGCCCCTCCAAGCGCAGCGGCGCCTGGATGTCGACGCTACGCGAGCAAGACAAGCTCGACGGCGACGTGCGGCCGCTGGTCTTCAACGTGATGAACTTCTCCAAGGGTGCAGACGGCGGGCCGACCCTGCTCAGCCACGACGACGCCCGCACGCTCTTCCACGAGTTCGGCCACGCCCTGCACGCGCTGCTCTCGGACGTGACCTACCCGCTGATCTCCGGCACCGGGGTCGCGACCGACTTCGTCGAGCTGCCCTCCCAGCTCTACGAGCAGTGGCTCGACACGCCCGAGATCCTCAAAACCTTCGCGGTGCACTACCGCACCGGCGAGCCGATGCCCGCTGCGCTGATCGCCAAGCTCAAGGCGGCGCGCACCTTCAACCAGGGCTTTACGACGGTCGAGTACGTCGCCTCCGCGCTGGTCGACCTCGATTTCCACTCGCTCACCGACGCCGACCGACTCGACCCGGCGGCGTTCGAGCATGCCTCGCTCGACCGTATCGGCATGCCGGACGAGATCGTGATGCGGCACCGCTCGCCGCATTTCACCCACGTGTTCGCGGGCGACCACTATTCGGCGGCCTACTACAGCTATATGTGGTCGGAGGTGCTCGACGCCGACGCCTTCGACGCCTTCCAGGAGACCGGCGACGTGTTCGACCGCGCGACCGCCGAGCGGCTCTACCGCTTCATCTATTCGGCCGGCGGCTCGCGCACGGCCGACGAGGCCTACAAGGCCTTCCGCGGCCGGCTGCCCACCGAGGACGCGCTGCTGCGGCGACGCGGCCTCGCGGACGCGGCATAGCCATGGACCCGCACAGCGCCGGCCATCGCGGCGGGGTGGTCGCGGCACCGCATGCCGCGGCCGCCGAGGTTGGCCGCGCCGTGCTGGCCGAGGGCGGCAATGCGATCGAGGCGATGGTCGCGATGGCGGCGACGATCGCGGCCGTCTATCCGCACATGAACCACATCGGCGGCGACGGGTTCTGGCTGATCCGCGAGCGCTCGGGCCGGGTGCGGGCGCTGATGGCCGCCGGCCGCGCCGGCGCGGATGCCCGGCGCGAGCTCTATCGCGACCACGAGACCATCCCGCCGCGCGGAGCACTGGCAGCGCTCACCGTCCCGGGTGCGATCGGCGGCTGGTCGCTGGCCCTTGAGGCCGCCAGAGCGCAAGGCGGCCGGCTGCCGCTGGAAAACCTGATGGCATACGCGATCCGGCATGCCCGCGAGGGCTACGTGGTGACGCGCAGCCAGGCGCGGTTGACGGCGGAGAAGCTCGCCGAGCTGAAGGATGCGCCGGGCTTCGCGCGGGCCTTCCTGATCGACGGCAAGCCGCCCGCCGCCGGCGTGACGCTGCGGCAGGAGGCGCTGGCCGGTACGCTCGACCAGCTTGCTCGGGCGGGGCTCGACGACTTCTACCGCGGCGACGTTGGATACGAGATCGCGGCCGACCTGGAGCGGATCGGCAGCCCGGTGACGCGCGCCGACCTCACGCAATACCGGGCCACGCTGGCGGAGCCGTTGAGCGTGACGCTCCAGGTCGGTACCCTCTACAACACGCCGCCGCCGACCCAGGGGCTTGCTTCGCTGATCATCCTCGCCCTGTTCGAGCGGTTGCATGTGGTCGAACCCGAAGGGTTCGACCACCTTCATGGACTGGTCGAGGCCACCAAACGCGCCTTCCGGGTGCGCGACCGCGTCATCACCGACCCCGACCGGTTGCCGGCGCCGCCCGAGCGCTTCCTCGAGCGCGCCTTGCTGGACGTGCAGGCCGAGAAGATCGACCGCCGCAAGGCCGCGCCCTGGCCCGCCAAACCGGGCGACGGCGACACCATCTGGATGGGCGCCGCCGACCACGACGGCATCGCGGTCTCCTACATCCAGTCGCTCTATTGGGAGTTCGGCTCCGGCTGCGTCCTGCCGGCGACGGGCGTGCTGATGCAGAACCGCGGCGCAAGCTTCGCGCTCGACCCCGGCGCCCTCAACGCGCTCGCCCCGGGCCGCCTGCCGTTCCACACGCTCAACCCGGCGCTGGCCGTCCTCGCCGACGGCCGGGTGATGGCCTATGGCACCATGGGCGGCGACGGCCAGCCGCAGTCGCAGGCGGCGCTGTTCACTCGCCATGTGCTCTTCCGCCAACCGCTCGACCGGGCCATCGACGCGCCGCGCTGGTTGCTCGGCCGCACCTGGGGATCGCCGCACACCAACCTGCGTCTCGAATCGCGTTTCGACGGCCACCTGATCGACCGCCTGCTGTCGGCCGGCCACGACGTTGAGGTGCTGCCCGAGGCCTATTCGGACACGATGGGTCACGCGGGCGCGGTCGTGCTGCATCCGAACGGCACGCTCGAAGGCGCCCACGATCCGCGCGCCGACGGCGGAACCACCGGGATATGAGGCGCCGCCAAGCGGCCAAGATTGACCGCCGGGGGTGCAGTCCCTAAGGTTTTCGCGAGTCTCGCGAAGGACACGCAAAGACGCACGGCGTCGCCTGGATGGAGTTGCGACACCTCCGATATTTCGTCGCGGTCGCCGAAGAGCTGCATTTCACCCGCGCCGCCGCGAAACTGAACATCGCGCCGCCAACGCTGAGCGCGCAGATCCAGGCATTGGAGAGCCTGCTCGGCGCGCGGCTGTTCGCGCGCAAGACCCGCAGCGTCGCCCTGACCCATGTGGGCCGCCGCTTTCTCGAGGAAGCCCGCGCGACGATACGGCAGGCCGACCAAGCCGAGCTCGTCGGCCGCCGGGCGGCGCGGGGCGAGATCGGCTCGATTGCGATGGGCTGCGTGCTGAGCGCGGTGTTCGGCGGGATCGTGCCGTGGTCGATCATGAGTTTCCGCAAGACCCACCCGCACGTGACGTTCCAGACCCGCGCCATGGCGACGATCCAGCAGTTCAGGGGACTGAGCGAGGGCACGCTCGACGTCGGCATCTCGCTTGCGCCCGAGCGCTATCCGGCGGGCCTGACCGGGTTCGTGGTGGAGCGCCAGCCATTCTGGCTCGCCATCCCGGAGGGCCATCCGCTCGCGGCGCGCAAGGAGGTCGATCCCGCGATGCTCGCCGGCGAGCCGCTCATTGCGACGCTGCTCGAGAACGAGATGGTGTTCTGGAGCAACATCCGGGCGATCACGCCGCCCGGCATGTCGATGCGTATCGTCGCGCGCGTGCCGGACATCTTCTCGGTGTTCATCTCGGTCGCGGCCGGCGCGGGGCTCGGCGTCGTCACCGAATCGCTGTCGCGGCTCCCCGTGCCGGGCGTCGTCTGCCGCAAGCTCGTGAACGTGACGCGCGCCTCGACCCACGCGGTCGTCCACCGCAAGAACGAGGGCGCGCCCGTGATCAAGGCATACATCGCGCTGCTGCGCGCCAAGGCGCGAACGCTCGCTATTCCGCCGTGAGGCCCGTCACCGCCACGGCCTCCCGCCACAAGGCGACGTTGCCCGCGATCGTCGCGGCGAAATGCGCGGCGCTGTCGCCGAGCGGATCGATCCCCCAGCTCGCCAGACGCGCCGCGATCGTCTCATCCCTGACGGCTTCGGCGACCTGTCGGGCGAGCAGCTCGATGACCGAGGTCGGCGTGCCGGCAGGGGCGAGCAGGCCGTTCCACGTCACCGCCTTGAAGCCCGGGAAGCCCGACTCCGCGATGGTGGGGACGTTGGGCATCTGCGGCGAGCGCTGCTCGCCGGTGACCGCGATCAACCGGATCGCGCCGGAGGCAGCATAGGGCAACGCGTCGGATGGCGTCGACAGCATGGCGGGCACATGACCCGCGACCAGGTCGGCAATCGCGGGCGCATTGCCCTTGTAGCCGACGTGGACCATCTCGAGACCCGCCCGCTTGAGAAAGAGCGCCATGGCGAGATGGTTCTGGCTGCCGGCTCCGCCGCTCGCATAGGCGACCTGCCGCAGCCGCGCGCGCACGTAGGCGATGAACTCGGCGAGCGTGTGGACCGGCATGTCCTTGTTGACGGCCAGCACGAACGGATTGGTGCCGACGATGCTGATCGGCGCGAAATCCCTGAGGCCGTCGTAACGGGCCTTGCTCACGGCCGGCACGATCGCAATCTGGGCCAGCGATGACATGAAGAGGGTGTATCCGTCGGCCGGCGCGCGGGCGACGAATTCGGCGGCCAGCGCCCCGGCGGCGCCGGGCCGGTCCTCGACCACGAAGGGCCGGCCGAGCTTATCGCTCAGCCGCTGCGCGATCAGGCGCGCGATGTTGTCGGTGTTGCCACCGGCCGCGTACGGCACCACGATCGTGACGGCGCGCGACGGATAGGTCTCGGCGGCCGCCCGCGGCAGCGCGGCGAAGATTGCCGCAAGAGCCGCCAGGACGGCGATCACTCGGCCCGAGCGCGCGACATGCAGCATCGTCATCGTCGCCCTAGGACCCGACCGCGGCCGCGTATTGGGCATCGGTGACGTGCTCCAGCCAGGTGACGTGGCTGCCGTCTTTCGCCTCCTGCATCGCGATGTGCACCATCGCGGTCGTCGGGCCGGCGCCGTGCCAGTGCTTCTCGCCGGGCGCGATCCATACGGTGTCGCCGGCGCGGATTTCCCGGATCGGCCCGCCCCAGAGCTGCACGCGGCCGGCGCCCGAGATGACATGCAGGGTCTGGCCGAGCGGATGGGTATGCCAGGCAGTGCGTGCGCCGGGCTCGAAGCTCACGCGGGCCGAGCGCAGAATCGCCGGGGCCGGCGTCTCGATGATCGGGTCCTGCCACACCGTCCCGGTGAACGAGGCGGCGGGCATGCGGCGCGACGCGCGCGATCCGGCGGCAAATATTTCCATGGCGGTTTCCTTTCAACTCTTCCGTTGGCGCCGCGCTGGGGCTCAGAATTGAATTGTAGGGTGGGCAAAATCGCCATCGCATGCGCGCCAGCGTGGGCAACCGCGTGAAAGGCGATTTTGCCCACGCGGACGCAGCGGCGCGGTTGCCCACCCTACAAGAAACCGTACAGCTTTTCCGGATTGGTGACGAGGACACGATGCCGCGCCGCGGCGTCCGGCACCCAGTCGGCGAGCAGATCGAACAGAACGGCATCGTCCGGCTTCTGCTTCTCGGTCGGATGCGGCCAGTCGCTGCCCCACACCATCCGCTCCGGCGCGGCCGCGACGAACGCCTGCGCGACCTTGGTCGCATCCGCATAGGTCGGATGCCCGATCCTGGTGTCGAGGTAGGCGCCGGACAGCTTCACCCAGGTTCGACCCGCATCGATCAGCCGACGGATGATCGCGAAGGCCGGATGATCGATACCCGTCGGCTGCGGCAGGCGGCCCATATGGTCGAACACCATGGTCGACGGCAGGCGCGGCCACAAATCGGCGGCGGCGGCGATCTGATCCGCCCGCATGTGGATCTGCACATGCCAGCCGAGATCGGCGATGCGGCGCGACAACGGCTCGATCATGTCGTGGGTAGTGACCGCGGTCGCGGGATCGAACTGGGTGAAGCGAATGCCGCGGACGCCGCCATCGGCGAGGCGGCGGAGCTCGGCGTCGCTCACGACCGGATGCACCACCGCGACGCCGCGCGCGCCGGCGCCGAGCTGGGCGATCGCATCGAGCGTGACCGCGTTGTCAGTCGCATAGACCGCGGGCGTGACGATCACGACCCGGCTGGTGCCGATGCGTTGCTGCAGCAGGCGATAGTCGGCGATGGCGGCGTCGGCCTGCATGCGCGATTGCGGCCGCTGCGGCGAAAAACGCGCCGCGTCGTAAATGTGCATGTGGCAATCGCAGGCATTGGCGGGCGCCGCAAGCCGCGGCGCCGCGCTCCCGGCCGAGTTCGGGACCGCCTGCGCGCCCATGTCAGCGGAAGTCTTCCGGCCGAAGCTCGATCGGCTGGCCGTGCGGCGTGCGGTCGGCGGCGTGGTCCCAGGCGTCGTGGTAGCGCGCGAGCGTCTCGCGGCTGGCGACGCCCTTCTCGGCGACCAGCCGTTCGAGCGCGGCGAGCCAGTGGTGATAGTAGGTCGTGCCGGTGTCGGGATCGCCGGCCGCCTGCGCGCGCTTGATCTCCTCGCCGAGCGTCGCGGCCCATTGCGGCCAGGCGAAGAGGCCGCGCTCATGCAGCGTGAGCGCCATCGCGAAGGCCTGCGCCTCCCACGGCTCGCGAAAGACCGGCCCCTCGGCATCGCACGGAATGCTTGGCACCGCCTCGCGGGCGCGACGCGCCGCTACGGGATCGACCGCCACGTCAGGCCGGATCGAGATAGGGCTCGAACGCGTCGATCGATACCTTGACGGTCGGGTCGGCGTCCGGCCCCCATAATTCGCGATTGTCGAACCGCACCGTGTAGAGCCATTGCGGGTTGTCGCCCGCCCCGGTCGCCGAGGTGTCGGGATAGACGTGGCAGCCGTGGATGCGCTCGACCACGCCGACGTGGCCGCGCACGTAGCGCGGCAGCCGCGTATGCGTCGCCGGGTGGATGTTCT
Source organism: uncultured Pseudomonadota bacterium (assembly GCA_963703755.1). Classification (GTDB taxonomy): domain Bacteria; phylum Pseudomonadota; class Alphaproteobacteria; order Rhizobiales; family Xanthobacteraceae; genus JAVDCA01. The sequence goes on along the minus strand of CAVPGG010000048.1, from coordinate 7,584 downwards.
TCGCGCGCACGCGGTCGCCCGGCTTGAAGCGCGCCGGCGCCTGCGGCGGCCGGCTATACGAGCCGCGCGTCATGATGCGGTCGATCTTGTCCGGCGTGAGCATGTCGCGCTTGAGCGGCATTGCGGCATGCAGCGCGCGTCCGGCGGCGACCTCGTCGGTGTCGACGTAACCGAGCGCGAGCAGCCGCTTTTCGAGTCCGAGGAACCACTTTCGGTAATAGGAGCTGCCCAGATAGTCGGTGGGCGGCAGCGACTTCCAGCGAAAAACGCGACATGTCGATGTTCCAGGCGCCGGTCGCGCCCATGGCGCGGTTGAGCGCCATCACGCGCCCTTCCCAGGGAGCATGGAAGACCGGCTCGTCCGCCTCGCGCTCGACTTTGCCGAAGCCGTCCATGCCGCCCATGTCGTGCACGCCGTCCATCGCTGCCTCTCAGGGGCTCTTCGGGAACCCGGTCCCGATCATGGAATCGCGGGTGACCAGCTCGGCGAGGCGATCCTCGCTCAGGCGTTCGGTCCCGGCGGGCCGCATCGGCAGCACCAGGAAGCGCGTCTCGGCGGTCGAATCCCAGACGCGGATCTCGGTCTCCTTCGGCAGCGAGATGCCGAAATCGGCGAGCACGCCGCGCGGGTCCTTCACGGCGCGCGAGCGATAGGGTGCGGCCTTGTACCAGACCGGCGGCAGGCCGAGCATCTCCCACGGGTAGCAGGAGCACAGGGTGCACACGACCATGTTGTGCACCTGCTCCGTGTTCTCGACCACGACCAGATGGTCGCCGACCCGGCTCACATGGCCGAGCGCCGCGACCGCGGCGGAGCCGTCGGCGAGCAGCCGCCGCTTGAATTCCGGGTCGACCCACGCCTTGGCGACGACGCGGGCGCCGTTGCGCGGGCCGATCTTGGTCTCGTAGGCCTCGATGATGAGATCGAGCGCCTTGGGGTCGACATAGCCCTTCTCGGTCAGGATGGTCTCGAGCGCGCGGACCCGCAGCTGCATCTCGCCGAGCTCGGAGCCGTGATCGTGGTCGTCGTGCGAATGTGTGCTCATGGCCGGGACTCTAACCAACGGGCAGGCTGCGATCCAGCCGGCTCACGCCGGTTTGAGCGGCCCGTCCTTGAGCCGCGCCAGGTCGAAGCGATCGACCTCGCGCAGCAGCTCGATGAAGCCAGCGGCGCCCTGTGCCAGCGTCGCCTCGCCCTTCTCGGCCGTGGCGTGGCTCGCGTCGCCGACCGCGCCGGAAGGATGCAGGTCCTGCGTCATCCAGCCGAACCCGGCCGGCCGGATGGCGCCGAGCCATTTGAATTCGTGCTGCATCGCGACCGTCACCGGCATCTCGGCGACCACCTTGTCCATGCGCACCGTGTCGGGGCGCCCGGCAAGCACCAGCGAGGTCTCGACGTCGCCGCCATGGATGCCGTGGCGGCGCTCCTCGCCCGCGTAGACGCCGTCCGGATAGCCGAAGCGGTGCCAGCCCACGGCGACGACCAGCATCCCGAGCCGCACCCGCAGGTCGCGCGCGACCATCTCCATGGCCGAGACGTTGCCGCCATGGCTCGTCACCAGCACGAGCTTCTTCACACCGGCGCGCGCCACACTCTCGCCGATCTCGGTCCAGGCGCGGATCACGGTCGCGCCGGACAGCGTGAGCGTGCCCGGATAGGCCGTATGCTCGTCGGACTGGCCGATCCATTGCGTCGGCAGGAACGTGACCGGGAGATCGGGCGGAATCTGTGGGCGCACGCGCGCCAGATACGCCTCGGCGATGAAACTGTCGACGCCGAGCGGCAGGTGCGGGCCGTGCTGTTCGGTCGCGGCGAGCGGCAGCACCGCGATCCACCGCGCAGTGTCGGCGGGAGTAAAATCCGCCCAAGTCATCTCCGCCCAGTCACGTTTCGGCAGTATCATCATGCGATCTCGTCAACTGCACCCCACTCGCCTATCCTCGCCCCTATCAGGAGATTGAATCGATGCGGTTCGCAAGCGCCTTGGCGTTATTCATAGCTGTCATGATCTTTGCTTTCACGGCCTCGCCGGCGGGCGCGCAGACCCTCGACAAGGTCTCGTTCGGCACCAATTGGGTGGCCGAAGCCGAGCATGGCGGGTTCTACCAGGCGCTCGCCGACGGCACCTACCGCAAGTACGGGCTCGACGTAACGATCGTGCCCGGCGGGCCGCAGATCAACAACCGCATCCTGCTCGCGGTCGGCAAGCTCGACTTCTTCATGAGCGCCAATACGCTGCAGAGCTTCGACGCGGTCGAGCAGAAGGTGGCGACGCTCGCGGTCGCGGCCATGTTCCAAAAAGATCCGCAGGTGCTGATCGCGCATCCGGAGGCGGGGGTCGAGTCGCTGGAGGACCTGCGCGGCCTCACGCTGTTCATCTCCAAGGAAGGGATGGCGAGCTATTTCCAATGGCTCACGGCCGAGCACAAATTCACCGAAGCCAAGGTGAAGCCCTACACGTTCAACCCGCAGCCCTTCCTCGCCGACAAGATGAGCGCGATGCAGGGCTACGTCACGTCCGAGCCCTACGCGATCGAGACGCAGGCCCACTTCAAGCCGAAGGTCTTCCTGCTCGCCGACAACGGCTTCAACAGCTACTCGACCCTGATCGAGACGCGGCGCGACCTGGTCGAGAAAAAGCCGGACGTCGTGCAGCGCTTCGTCGACGCCTCGATCATCGGCTGGTACCACTATCTGTATGGCGACAATTCCGCCGGCAATGCGCTGATCAAGAAGCAGAACGCGGAGATGACCGACGCCCTGCTCGCCTACTCGGTCGCGAAGATGAAGGAATACGGCATCATCGATTCGGGCGATACGCTGAAGCTCGGCATTGGCGCCATGACGGATGCGCGCATGGCGAGCTTCTTCGACAAGATGGTGCGCGCCGGCGTGGTCAAGCCGACCGTCGATTTCCGCAAGGCCTACTCGCTGCAGTTCGTCAACAAGATGGTCGGGCTGGAGCTGAGGCCGAAGAAGTGACGGCGCGCATCAAGGCGAACTACGTCTTGGCGTCCGACTGAAGATAGGGGACGACCTCGCCCTTGAGCTTGATTGTCATCGGATTGCCATGGCGATCCTTGGCACTGCCGGCTGCGACGCGAATCCATCCTTCGCTCACGCAATATTCCTCGACATTGTGCTTTTCGGCGCCATTGAATCGCACACCGACGCCTCGCCCGAGGAGCGCCGCGTCATGGAACGGGCTCCCCGGATCGTTGGAGAGGCGGTCGGGGAGAGTGTCGCTCATGCGGATGAAAGCCAGCGGTTCAAGCGGACAGCATAGCCCAAGTTGCCCCCTGCGGGCATCGAACGCCACGTCAACCAGCCGCGCCCCGCCTCGGGTTTCGGGCGGCGGGAAGATCGGTATAGTCCGGATCGTGTCTTGCGCCACATGAGAGGGCAAGTGCCGCCAGATCATCCATCGGCATCCCGGCCCGCGTTGCCGGTCGTTGCATTGAACGGAGTTGCCAAGGTCTTCGCCAACGGCGTGCTGGCGCTCGACGATCTCGACCTCGACGTCCGGCGGGGCGAGTTCGTCTCCCTGCTCGGTCCGTCCGGCTGCGGCAAGTCGACGGCCCTGCGGATGATCGCGGGCTTGAGCGAGCCGACGCGCGGCAGCATCACGTGGGGCGAGGGCGACGCATCCGCCCGCCCGCGCGGACACGACATCGGCTTCGTGTTCCAGGAGCCGACGCTGATGCCGTGGACGACGGTCGCCAAGAACGTCGCGCTGCCGCTGAGCCTGCGCCATACCGCGGAACATGACGCGGCACCCCTCGTCGCAGCCGCGATCGAAAGAGTCGGCCTCACCGGCTTTCACGCAGCCTATCCGCGCGAGCTCTCCGGCGGCATGAAGATGCGGGTCTCGATCGCCCGCGCGCTCGCCACCGATCCGGCGCTGCTGCTGATGGACGAGCCGTTCGCGGCGCTCGACGAGATCACCCGCTTCAAGCTCAACAACGATCTGCTCGACCTGTGGCGCACGTTGCGCAAGACCGTCGTGTTCGTCACCCATTCGGTGTTCGAGTCGGTCTACCTGTCGAGCCGCATTGTCGTCATGACCCAGCGTCCCGGCCGCGTGTTCAAGGAGCTCAAGATCGACGCGCCCTATCCGCGGCAGGAAAGCTTCCGTACCTCGGCCGAGTATGCCGGCTACTGCCGGATCGCCTCCGAGGCGCTGACGCAGGCCATGGCAGTCGCCGCATGAGCGACCCGGTCCGCCGGTTCGATCCGGAGCGCATTCTGCGCGTCGTCCTGCCACTCGCGACGCTCGTGCTCGGCGTCACGGCCTGGCACCTGGTCGTGAAGATCTACGAGCTTCCGCCCGTCAAGCTGCCCGGCCCCGGGCTGGTGTGGGACACGCTGATCGACGATCGGCAGTTGCTCTTGGAATCGCTGGGGGTCACGCTGCTGACCACCTTCGAGGGATTCCTGCTCGCCACCGTCGGCGGCATTGCGCTTGCGATCCTGTTCAACGTGTCGCGGCTCGTCGAGTACACGCTCTATCCCTACGCCGTGATCCTGCAGGTCACGCCGGTGCTGGCGATCGCGCCCATCTTGCTCATCTACCTGCCGCAGCAGGGCGCGGTGCTGGCCTGCGCCTGGATCGTCGCGTTCTTTCCGGTGCTCGCCAACGCCACGCTGGGGCTCAATTCGGTCGACCGCAATCTCGTCGACCTCTACCGGCTCTACGGCGCCTCGCCCGGCCAGATCCTGTTTCGCTTGAAGCTGCCTTCGGCGCTGCCGAACATGCTCACCGGCATTCGCATCGCCGGCGGATTATCGCTCGTCGGCGCGGTGGTCGCCGAGCTCGCGGCCGGCTCCGGCGGCGCCGGCTCCGGCCTCGCCTACCGCATCGCCGAGTCGCAGTACCGGCTCAACATCCCGCGCATGTTCGCGGCGCTCATTCTGCTGTCGTTCGCCGGTGTCGTGATCTTCTTTGCGCTGTCAGGCCTCTCCTACCTGCTGTTGCGGCGCTGGCACGAGAGCGCCCTCACCCGCGAGGCCTAAGGGCATGTTGTTGAAATTGCTTCTGTTATCCCGCTGGGTTCGTTCTGCCAAATGGTGCGCCGGGCGTTCGCCGGTCACTGATATCGCTCGCTTCTTCCGCGTTGGCTTCGTTCGGGCCAATTCGTGGCACGGACCGAGGCCTGCTGGTCCACCCGAGGCGCGTCGCCTGCCGCGCGGACGGCGCACGAGCGTCGCGCGCGCATGCCGGCGCACATCGCCATCGCGTGCTTCATGAATATCGCGAAAGATGACGGATTCGAACAACATTTTCGTCGCGCATCGCCGATAATTTTCTTGACGCGTCGCCGCCGCCGACCTGCCCGATGTCGTTGCGGGGTACTCGATCGCCCGCTTTCTACGCAGGCGATGACGGCGGTGAATGCGGCGGCAGTAGAGCTCGTTAGAGAAACCGCGTCGGCCACAGCATGGTGCGCCACATGTGCGCCGACGGGCTGCTGTCGAGGCCGAGGCCTTCCTTCGGCTGCTTGAAGTTGCGGCCAATGATGTCGACGAAGTCGTCGAGGTTGACCTTGGCGTTGGGATCGAACGAGTAGATGTCGTTCACGCAGATCAGGCGCGCCGTCATGTAGTGCTTGTGAGTGCGGGCGCGCTGGTACTCCTCGACGATGTAGGGCTCCGGCTTGTAGTCGGGCCCGAACAGCTTCACGTACATGTCGGGATACTTGTAGCCGACGGATTTGTCGGGGAAGAAGCGCAGCGCCTGGTGCGCGCGGATCGCCCAGCTCACTTCCTCGTCCACATAGGGCTCGATCATCTGCGCGCCCCAGTAGCCGTGGTCGCAGCGGATGAAGCTCACCACCGCGATGTCGTGCAGCAGGCAGGCGAGCACCACCTTCTCGCTGTGGCCGCCCTTGAGCGCGTGCGTCGCGCTCTGCAGGAGATGCGAGGTCGAGGCGAAGCGGCAGCGGAAATAGTCGATCAGCGTCGGCTTCTCGGGCATCGGCGGCAGGCGCGGATCGGCGCCCATCAGCATGTACTTGCCCGGATGGCGCGCCATCAGCGACGGCCCGCTCTCCATCCCGACCTTGCCGTCGGCGAGGCCGAACAGCACCGACTTGGTCACGATGTGCTCGAGCTCGTGCATCATGTGCTCTTCGAGCGCGTCGGCGCGATCGTTGGCGGACTTGGCTTGGGCGAGGCTGGCCATGAGGCGTTCTCCCGATTTTCGGCTCTTGTTCTAGCATGGCTCGGTGGACAATTCACCGCAGGATGGAATGCCTGCCTTGCGCGGCGTGGGTGACCCGAGTCGGATAGTTTCCAGGCGAAACGCCGGAACGCCAGCTTGCCTGCACGGAAGCCCCACCTCATCGGCTCGGACGCCGCCGAAGCCCGCCGCATGCGGCTCACCGGCATCGCGCTGATGTGCGGAGCGGTCGGCTGCTTCGCGTTCCTCGACGCAACCGCGAAATATCTCGGCCGGCACGTCGACGTGCTGGAGGTCGTGTGGGCGCGCTACACCTTCGGCTTCCTGCTCGCGCTGCTGTGGTCCAATCCGTTCAACCGGCCCGGCATGCTGCGTACCGCGCGCCCGCTGCTGCAGGTCGGCCGCTCGGCGCTGCTGCTCGGCTCGACCGTGCTGAACTTCTTCGCCATCAAATGGCTCCAGCTCGACCAGGCGCTGACGATCATATTCTCTACGCCGTTCCTGGTCGCAGCCCTGTCGGGACCGGTGCTCGGCGAATGGGTCGGCCCGCGCCGATGGGCCGCAATCGGCGTCGGCTTCGTCGGCGTGCTGGTGGTGACGCGTCCCGGCTTCAGCGCGATCCATCCGGCGGCACTGCTCTCGGCCGGCGGAGCGGTCTGCTATGCGGCCTATGTGCTCATGACCCGCGTCCTGGCGCGCACCGACGCCAGCGCGACGACCTTGTTCTATTCCAACCTGGTCGGCGCCGTCGTGATGGTGCCGGCGGTCCTCGTCGTGTGGACGGAGCCGGACAGCCTGCTCGTCGGCGTGTTGATGCTGGCGACCGGCGCCCTCGCCAGCCTCGGCCACTACCTGTTGATCCTGGCCCATCGGTTGGCACCCGCGTCGGTGCTGTCGCCGTTCATCTACAGCCAGCTCGCCTGGACGACGGCGCTCGGCTACGCGGTCTTCGGCGACGTGCCGAACCATTGGACGATGGCGGGGGCCGGCATCGTCATCGCGTCCGGGCTCTACCTGCTGCATCGCGAGCGCGTGCGCAGCGGACGCTGACTGGGCGGTGATCGCATTGGTGCGCAAATGTCGGGTTTGGGCAGCTGAGCGGAAATCTTCGGCTCGATCAGGGCATTTCTGCTTGTGGACCCCACCTCGGACATCGCCTAGTACGTTATGTTGCGGTCGCGAAGCGACTATAATCCGGCATGGGACTGCTTAACCCTTATGGTCCGATCCGATGATTGTCAGAGCACTCGTGATCGTCCTCGCCTCGTTCTTTCTGTCCAATGCTGCGCACGCGGCACAGATCCGAATGCTGTGCCCTGGCGCCTTGAGAGGGCCGATTGAGAGCTTGACCGCCGAGTTTGAACGTGCCTCCGGACACAAGGTCGTGATCGCGTTCGACATCATC
>CAVPGG010000047.1:0-15465 GCA_963703755.1 uncultured Pseudomonadota bacterium | reverse complement strand
CTGGCAGGCCGCCCTCGAAGTTCGGCTGGTGGCAGGCCTTGCACACCGTCATGCCCTTGGGCTCGACCGCGCCCGCGACCGGGTGCCCGGCCGGCCAGGCTTTTGCCGCGAAATAGGCCGCGGCCTTGCGCGTCTCCTCCTGCTTGATGGTGCCGGCGAGCGGCGTCATCACGGCATTGTCGCGGTCCTTGGCGCGGTAGTCGTGGATCTGCTTGACCGTGTAGGCGGTCTGCTGGCCCCAGATGATCGGGATGGCGGAGCTGATCGGCCTGCCATCGGCGCCGTGGCAGGCGTTGCAGGTTGCCAGCCGCGCCTCGAGATCGTCGGCCGCCTGCGCAGCGCCCGCCAGCGCCAGGATGGCGGCCGCGCCGCAGATGACGGAAAGGAATTGCTTCGACATTGTGTGCGCTGCCCTCTGCTTCGCCGCCCTGGTTGATTTATTCAATCGCGTCGCGGAATTCCGGCCTTCTCGATCACCGCGGTCCATTTCGCCGTGTCACTCTTGAGCCGCGCGGTCATCTCTTCCGGCGTGCTGGCGCGCATCTCCATGCCGAGGCGCCGCGACTTCTCCTGCACGTCGGGCAGCGGCAGCACCGCGTTGATCGCCGCCGCGAGCACCGCGATCACCGGCTTCGGCGTCGCGGCCGGCGCCGAGATGCCGTTCCAGCTCAGGACCTCGAAGCCTTTGACGCCGCTCTCGTCGACCGTCGGCACGTCCAGCATGTAGGCGCTGCGCTTGAGGCCGGTCGACGCGAGCACGCGCACCTTGTGATCGTCGATCTGTCCGTGCAGGGCGGCGTAGAACTCAAAGGCGACGTCGACGTCGCCGCGCAGGATCGCGCCCGCCATGTCGGGGGAGCCGCGAAACGGCACGATCGTCACGTTGATGCCGGCGGTGGAGCGGAACAGCTCGGCCGCGAGGTTTTGCGTGCTGCCCGGATTGATCGTGCCGATATTAAGCTTGCCCGGATTGGCCCGCGCGGCCGCGATGAGGTCCGCCACCGAATGGAGGGGCGAGCTCGCGCGCGTGACGAGCTGCAGATCGAAGAAGGAGACGGTCGAGACCGACGCGAAATCGGCGATGATGTTGTAGGGCAGGGAGCGGAAGAGCGCCGCGCTGATCGCGTTGTTGTTGCCGGTCATGAGGAGCGTGTAGCCGTCCGCCGCGGCCGACGAGCCGGCCTTGGCCGCGATGATGCCGCCCGCGCCCGGGCGGTTGTCGACGACGAACTGCTGGCCAAGCTTGGTGCTGAGCTTGTCGGCGAGGATGCGCATGCCGGTGTCCGCGATACCGCCGGCCGCATAGGGCACGATGAGCATGACGGGACGTTCGGGATAGCGCGGCCCGCTCGCCGCCGGCATCGCCAGGAGGACGGCGATTGCGACCGTCGCGAGGGCGCTGGGCAGGCGCGCCGGCCCGGCCGGCGACCCGGCGAAACGGTCGGTCATGCGGTCCTCCCCGACGGTTCATCCATGGGTGAGCGACCGGACGCCGCACCCCGCGGTTTGGCTGCATTGTTCCACGGGCACGGCGTCCGTCAAGCGGCTTATCCCTGGGCCGCTGCCGCGAGATTGTCGCGTTTACAGGAAAGATATGCTAGTTCGACCAGCCGGAACGGCTCATTGGCAGTGAGGCACCCATGCGCACGTTGACGATCGCTATCATCCTCGGAATTTTCGCCATGCTGGCGCGACCGGCATTGGCCGAAGGGCCGCTCACGGCCCGCACCGACGCACAGAAAGATGAAGACGCGCGGATCGACAAGGCCTACCGCGCCGCGACCCGTGGCGGCAACGCGGCCCCGGCCGCCAAGAACGATCCGTGGGCGACGGTGCGCCCGGCCGACGCCGACAGCAAGAAGACCAAGCACTGAGCCGGTGTTCCCGGCGCCGCGCGAAGCATCGCCTCACGCGTTGTCGGATTGCCCCTGCGCGATCAGGACGGCGGCTTCGTCGGTCGAGCGCGCCGTGACCTTGCGCGTCTCGCCGGTTGCGCGATTGCGCACCGTGAACGTCACGCTCGAACGGTTCACCGGAGGAGAACTCCAGCATCATTTGCAGGAGGATGAAGAGCATGTGCAGCAGCGGACGGTTGGTCTGTCGAGCGACGACTTCCCAGCCTGGGGCGATCTCGGTCATCGAAGGCTCACAGTCGCTCGACGGCGTCGAGAGAGAACAACACGTCCGATCGGTTGCGGCCGAGCGTGATGCGCGACGGTCCGGCGATCTCGTAGGGCGGCACCGGCAGATTGTACTGCGCCGGGCCCGCATGAGCGCGGCCGGCCGGATCGTAATGGGACGCACAGCACGGACACTCGTAGCCGCCGACGACATCCGGCGGGAATGCTTGCGTGACGAACCGCGGCACGCAGCCGCAATAGGTACACACGCCGACCAGGACCGCGAGCGCCGGATCGATCGAGCGGTGCCAGTTCGTTGCATAGGGCGGTTGCTGGCGCTTGGTGGAATTCGCATCGACGAGGCGCGCGACGAATTGGGTCTCCTGCATCGCCCGCAGCATCTCGGGCGTGCGGCGGACGATGAACACCGGTCGATCGTGCCAGCGGGTCAGGCGCGGCTGCGCCGGCGCGAGATCGGCAATGTCGATGTCGATCACGTCGCCCGCCGCGCGCACGCCGGCGTCCGGCTCGAGATGAGCGATGAAGGGCCAGGCCGCGGCCGCGAGGCCGGCCGCTCCCACGGCGGCGGTCGTCGCGTAAAGGAAATTGCGGCGGCCGAGCGCCATCGTCACGCCTTGCGAGCGATGAACAACCCTTCGCGCAGGCGGAACGTGAGCGCGTCGCCGCTGCCCTGCGGGTCGAGCGAGGCCTTCGCGTCGCCGTCGGAGCGCGCGAGCATGGCGCGCAGGAACGCCTGCATGGTGGCGTCGTGGCGCGCCGCCCAGGGCTTGAACTCCATGGTCTTGTCGAGCTCTTCCTCGTGCGCGATCGCAAAGCCCTGATGGGTGAGCGCGTCGCGCCACTCCTGCATGGTCCAGGCGCGCAGGTGGCTCGGGTCGCGGAAGCGCTCGAAGGCGTTGACGAAGTCGCCGACGCTGCCCGGCACCACCACATTGTCGACGAGGCCGAACAGGCCGCCGGGCTTGAGCACGCGATGCACCTCTGCGACGAAGAGCGGGATGCTGTCGAAGTGGTGCGGCGCGATGCGGCAGGTGACGAGGTCGAAGCTCGCATCGTCGAACGAAAGCGCCTCGGCCTTGGCGTAGGCGGTGCGCAGGTTGGCGAGGCCTTTCTTCGTCGCCTCGCCGCGCACGAGGTCGATCATCTCGGCCGTGATGTCGGTCGCCCACACGCGCTCGACATGCGGCGCGAACGCATAGGCGACATGGCCGCCGCCGGTTGCGATGTCGAGCACGCGCCAGCCGCGCTGCGGCTGCGTGAGCGCGACCAGCCGGTCGAGGCTCTTGCCCTGCGCGTGCGGCTTGCTCGTGAGGTAGCCGGCGGCGTTGCGGCCGAACTGCTCTTGGACGAGGGTGCTCATGTGGTGCCTTGGCGTTTGCCTTTTGCGTGTCGAGGAGCGGCGGCCCGGCGCGCGCGATGTTGGCGTGAAACGCCGGCGGTTTGCCAGGAACGTGGTGATTTGTCGAGGGCCAAGGCGTGGCGCGCGGCGGGCGCGTATCCGGCTAGGCGGATCGCCGGAGGCTCGCTAACATCGCCAACGTCCCACATCGAAACGAGAGCCCCCGATGAGCCCCCCGATCCAACTCAACGACATCACCATTCATCCGGTCATCGAGCAGCAGGGCTCCTGGTTCGAGATCATGGAGTTCTTCCCGACCCTTACCAAGGAGCTGCTCGACGAAAACCGCTCCTGGATGGAGCCGACATTCCTCGATCGGGCGACCAACGGGCTGGTGCTGTGCATCCAGAGCTTCGTGATCAAGACGCCGCACCACAACATTCTGATCGACTCCTGCGTCGGCAATCACAAGCCGCGGCCGACGCGCCCGTTCTGGAACATGCTCGACAGCGACGGTTTCAACCGCAGCCTTGCCGCGACCGGCCTCACGGTCGGCGACATAGACTTCGTGATGTGCACGCATCTGCACGGCGACCACGTGGGCTGGAACACGCGGCTCGAGAATGGCCGCTGGGTGCCGACCTTTCCCAAGGCCCGATATGTGATGGCCGAGCGCGAGCTCGCCTACTGGACGCAGCGCGAGAAGGACGACCCCGCGACCTGCCCGTGGATCACCGACTCGGTGCTGCCGGTCGTCGCCGCGAACCGCGCGCAGGTCGTGAAAAACGACTTCGCGCTCAACGAGGCGCTGCAGTTCGTGCCGACGCCGGGCCATACCGTCGACCATTGCGCCGTGCTGGTCGGGCGTCCGGGCCGCGATGCCCTCATCACCGGCGACATGATCCATTCGCCGCTGCAGGGCAAATATCCCGAGCTCGGCATGCGGGTCGACTACAACTCCAAGCAGGCGGGCGTGACGCGGCGCAAGACGTTCGATCGGTTCTGCGGGGAGAACACGCTGATGTGCCTCTCGCACTTCCCGCCGCCGTCGACTGGGCACGTGCGCCGCGCCGGCAACGGCTACAAGTTCGTCGACGCTTGAGGCGGCGTGCGATCGGCACACCGAGCAATCGAACGTGCCGACCTCCCGCGGCGACCAAGCGATAGGAGAAACCGCGATGCCGCTGGTGGTGCTCGTCGTGCTGGCCGCCGTGATCCTGCTCGCGCTCTACAAGCGCGGCGGGCAGGGCGGCGTGCCGATCTTTGCGCCGGACGAGACGTACATCCTGATCGAGGACGGCATGCTGCGGCTGCGCAAGGGCTGGGTGTCGCAGCGCGGCATGACGGCGCTTGCCGATCTGTTGCGCGACGCGGGCGTGTCGCAGGGCTACATCACGCTGTCGCCGGATCGCCGCGTCGCGATCTCCTGGCACGTGCCGCCGGCACTGCATCAGCAGATACGCAATCTCCTGATCAACGACCGCTGATGGTTCCGGCGCGTGTGCATGGGCTCGCGCTGCGCCGACGCGTGGATTGACGCAGATTCCGGTCGCGCAGGAGCCCAACCTGCTCTAAGTGAACCCGCGAGCTTTGTGAACGGGCAGGGGGGTCATGACGATGTTGGCAAGCTTGGGCCTCGCCGCGGCGCGCGGCGTGATCGCGCTCGCTCTCGCGGCGGTGATCTGGATTGTCACGGCCGCCGCGGTGAGATCGCCGATGGTGCTGCCGGACCTTGCGACGGCCGTCGCGCGCGTGGCTGATCTGGCCGTGTCGCTGCCATTCTGGTCCGAAGCGTGGCTCAGCGTTCAGCGCCTGGTCCTCGGGTATGGCGCCGCCATGCTGGTTGGCATCCCGCTCGGGCTCGTGCTTGCCGAGGTGCATGCGCTGCGTTTCGTCGCGGGCGGGTTGGTCAACGGGCTTGCCGGCATCCCGCTGCTTGCTCTCGCACCATTCGTGGTCATCTGGTTCGGCATTGGCGACGGGTCGAAGGTCGCGCTGGCCTTCGCGGTCGCGTTCTTCCCGATCATCAGCGACATCATGAGCGGTCTTGCGCGCCGTAAGTCACGCGCGACCGAAGCGAGCCCGAACGCGACGCGCTGCGTCTTGGCGGCGCTGCGGCGGGCGCTTGTCCTCGCGGTTGCGGCCGTGCTGATTGGCGAGATGATCGGCGCAACGCACGGTCTCGGCTATCTGATGGTCACTTCGGTTGCGACCTTCGACGTCGCGACGCTCGCGGCCGTGACGCTGGTTGTGACGCTGCCGTGCGCCTTCGCGGTTTCGCTCATCCGGTGGATCGAGGAGACATTCGCCTAGGTTCCGCCGTCTGGTACATGTTCTGGCCGGGCGCCGCGCGAGGCGGCAAGTGGTATCTGGGCCATACGGTCTGCTGTGTCTGCTCGGCGATTTCCGCTTTCAGCCGCGCGGCGAACGAAATATGCGTTCATCGCTCATTCATGAACCTATCGATGTGGGCTGTGGGAAAATGGACTGTCCGGCAAACGTTCGGCGCGAAACGCCTGTTCCTGTCGAAATATCAACATATCGACAACGGTATGGTTTGAACGTAATGTGATCGCGTTTTGCCGGGGGCGCAGATTTGCCTATTTGTCGCACGATCGATAATTGAACGCCTGCGCGGCGGCCCCCGACTAACGTCCGAGATTCTATTCGCTCTTTGGACAGGAGGCTGCCATGCCGCGGGTATCTTTCACCAACTCGGTGCTCGGGGTCGCGCTCTTGCTCGGCGCCAGCATCGCGACGCTCGGCGCCGCATCGGCGCAGAGCACAAACGGGATCCTTGCTCCCGGCAATGCGGTGGTGACCGGCTTCTCGGGCACCAAGGCGCCGGCAGCGCCGGTCGCCGGCACCGATCCGTCGGATCTGACCGAGATCGATCTGTCCGGGCCGTCGGCGCGCATCGCCGACCTGCAATCGCCCGGCGCGCCGCCGCAGGCGCAACTGATCACCGCGCCAAAGCCGTTCACGGCGACGGCCGCACAGATCGGCCAGGTGTTTGCGGTCACGCTCGACGACGCAGCGGTGCCCAACATCTATGTCGCGGCGACATCAGCCTATGGCCTGCCGATCATCGCGCCCGGCCCGGGCGGTGCGCCGATGCGCGCGCGGCAAGGGTCCGCCAATGCACAGTTCATGCCCGGCCTGTTCGGCCCTGCGAACATGGCAGGTGGACCGGGGTCGATCTGGCGGATCGACGGCGCGACCGGCGAGGTCAAGCTGTTGGCCAATGTGGCGCTCGACGGTGTTGCCAATTCGGGCGCGGGCCTCGGCGGGCTCACCTGATAACTTGGGCTCGCACACCCTGTTCGTCGCCGATCGCGGCACCGGCATGATTTACGCGTTCGATCTCAGCGGCGTCGAGCGCGCCCGCTTCGATCACGGCGTCCACGGCCGCACAGCGGCCGGTCTGCAGCCGGTGCCGTACGACACCGCCGGCCGCGTCGACATCACCAAGCCCACGTTCAAGACCGACGATCCGGCGACCTGGGGCTACGCGGCGGACGAGCGCCGCATCTTCGGTCTCGCGGTGCATGCCGGCCGGCTGTACTACGCGGTTGCCGACGAGCAGATATGGTCGGTGGCGATCGGACCGAACGGCGCGTTCGGCAGCGATGCGCGCATCGAGCTGCAGGTGCAGCCGTGGGACGGCCAGAGCGAGATCTCCAAGATCGCGTTCGACGACCAGGGCGGGATGCTGCTCGCCGAGCGGCCCGTGCCGACCGGCGCCTACGACTTCAACGTGCTCGCCAAGGAAGGCGTCGGCCGCGTGCTGCACTATCAGCAGGTGGCGCCGGCCGCGCAGGCTGCGCCGGGCAACCAGCCCCAGCCCGCGAACGCCGCCCCGCCGGCACCGGGTCAGTCCTGGCAGCCGGTGCCCGATGAATATGCCATCGGCTTTCCGCGCGACATGCGCAACGACAATGGCGGCATCGCGATCGGCTACAGCTACACGCCGAACGGCACGATCGATCGCGCGGCCTGCGGCGGCTTCCTGTGGAGCACCGGCGAGCAGCTGCGCGTGACGAACGATCAGGCGCTCGCCGCGCGGCTCGCGGCCGGCGGCCCGCCGATCGTGAACGGGCTGCAGGGCAACGCGATCGAGGCCGTGCGGCCCGCCAATGTGCCGCCGCTCGCGACCTACTTCGTCGATTATGACGATCAGTTCGCCGATCCGGCCGCGCGCGGCCACATGGGCGACATCGCGATCTGGCGCGTGTGCAGCCAGGCCTTCGTGCCGGCGTTCCCGGCCCCGTCGCTCGTGGTGCCGACCGGGTTCTGCAGGTTCGGCCAGATCCATCTGCCGAACGGCGAATGCTGCGAGCGTCGCTTCGTGCGCAACGGCCGCTGCGGTTGCACGCCGGAGCAGATCCGTAACGGTCAGTGCTGCACGCCGGAGCAGATCCGCAATGGCAAGTGCTGCACGCCGGAGCAGATTCGCAATGGTCAGTGCTGCACGCCGGAGCAGATCCGCAATGGCAAGTGCTGCACGCCGGAGCAGATTCGCAATGGTCAGTGCTGCACGCCGGAGCAGATCCGCAACGGCAAGTGCTGCACACCGGAGCAGATACGCAATGGTAAGTGCTGCCCGCCCGACACGATCCGCCAGCCGAATGGCCAGTGCTGTTCGCCGGAGCAGATCCGCAACGGCAAGTGCTGCACGCCCGAGCAGATCCGCAGCGGCCTGTGCGGCTGCCCGCCCGGCGCGATCCGGCTGCCCAACGGCCAGTGCTGCCCGCGCCAGGACGTGCACAATGGCAAGTGCGAGCAGACGCCTCCTTGCCCGCGTGGCCAAATCATGCTCCCGAACGGTCAGTGCTGCGATCCGCAGAACGTGCGCGACGGCCGCTGCGTGTCGCCGCCCGCGATCTTGGTCCCGCCGCGGCGCCACTGGCTCCCGCCGCGCATTCGTCCGCCACACCGCGAGCCGCCGCGCCATGTGATCCCGCACTGGACGCGTCATGGCGCCGGCAACCGGACCACGCATACACAGCCGCGCGTCCTCCGTCACTTCGGCAGCGGCGCCCGACACCGGTAAGGCCGACTTTCTGATTGGTTCCGCGCCAGCCGAAGAAATTCGGCTGGCGCCGCCGCGTTCGGGGTCTGTCAGGCGGTGGCGGCGTGTGCGGCGGTGCCGGTGGAACTGCTCGGCGGGCGAGCGGCGGCGTCATGGGCGCCGCCATTGCGGCCGACGAAGACGCGCTGCAACGTCTCGCGCTCGATCGGCTTGGGCAACACCGGAACGTTCGCGAACCGCTTCTCGACGCTCTCGACCCCGTAGCCGGTGACAAAGATGAACGGAATTCCACGTGCCGCCAGCTCGTCGGCGATCGGATAGACGAGCGTGCCGGCGAGATTAATGTCGAGCACCGCCGCGCCGATCGGGCCGTTGTTGACCGCCGCGAGCGCGTCAGGCGGCCGGCTGAACGGGCCGACGACCTGGTAGCCGAGCTCGGTCAGCGCGTCACTGACGACCATCGCGACCAGCGCTTCGTCCTCGACCACCAGGACGCGATTGCCCTGCACGGTCATGCGGTCGGTCGCCGCGGGCGCCTTCTCGTCCGCGTTCCTTTCGACCATCGCGAGCGCGGGCTGGCCGATCTTCTCGCCGCGCGGGATGGTGAGAACGCAACTGAGACCGCCATCGCTCCATTGGAATTTGGCCTGCCCGCCGAGCTGGCCCTCGACGCTTGCCACGATGATGCGCGTGCCGAAGCCGAGCTTCGCGGGCTTGCGCGCGCGCGGACCCCCGGATTCCTCCCAGCGCAGCACCAGCGTGCTCGGCTTGAGCTCCCAGCTTACCTTGAGCCGGCCCGACATGGAGGAAAGCGCGCCGTACTTGACCGCGTTGGTCGCAAGCTCGTGCAGCGCCAGCGTCAGCGTCTGCGCCGAGGAAGGCTGCAGCGATACCGGCGGGCCTGACATCGTGACGCGATCGCCGCGCTCGCTGCGATAGGGCGCGAGCTCCTCCTCGACAAGGCCGGTAAGGTCGGCGCCCTGCCAGCGCGAATGCGAGAGCACCGTATGGGCGCGTGATAGGGCGGTGATGCGCCCCTCGACGGCCGCCGTGTAGGCCGCGATGCTGTCGGCGCGGGTGAGCCGCACGATCGATTGCACGATCGCGAGCGCGTTCTTGGCGCGATGATCGACCTCGCGCGCAAGCAGCGCCTGGCGCATCTCGGATTCCTTGCGCTCGGTGATGTCGACCGTGACGCCGCTCAGACGGATGATGCGGCCGTTCACGTCCATGCTGGGCGCCGCCGTGCCGAGGCACCAGCGCACCTCGCCGTCGGGTCTGCGGATGCGAAACTCGGTCTGACCCGACTTGTGCCCGAAGAAGAGCTGGTCGAGCGCGCCCTGCATCCGCGGCCAGTCGTCGGGGTGGATCAGCGCCTTCACGTTCTTGGCGCTCACCACGAAGCGTTCCGGGTCGACGCCGAAGATGCGGCACTGGCCCTCGTCCCACAGGCAGTCGCCGTTGACGCGGTCCCAGTCCCACGAGCCCATCTGGCCGGCGACCAGCGCGAGGCTGCGGCGCTGTTCGCTCTCGGTCAGCCGCGCCGTCGAGGCGCCGAGCTCGGCTGTGCGCTTCTTGACGCGGTGCTCGAGCTGGCGTTGAGGCGCTCGAGCTGGCGCGTCTTGCGGTAGAGTTCGGCGAAGATCTTCACCTTGGCCCGCAGCACCTCGGGGATGACCGGCACCGGCACGTAGTCGACCGCGCCCATCTCGTAGCCGCGCAGGCGGTCCATGTCGCTCAGCAGGATCGCCGAGATGAAGATGATCGCGGTCTTCTGGAAGCGCGGATGATCGCGGATCATGGCGGCGAGCTGGAAGCCGTCGAGGTCCGGCATGCAGACGTCGACGAGGACGATCGCGACCTCGGTCTTGAGCAGATATTCCAGCGCCTCGCGGCCGGACGTCGCCTTGAGCAGGTTCTCGCCGAGGTCCTGCAGGATGCCCTCGTAGCTCATCAGCTTGGCCGGCTGGTCGTCGACCAGCAGGATGTTGACCTCGATCGCCCTGATCCATCGGGGGTTCTCCGGATCAGCGATGCAGCCACATCCGCAGCGCGGACAGGAGCTGTTCGGTGTTGACCGGCTTGGCGAGATAGTCGGAGGCGCCGGCCTCGAGGCATTTCTCGCGGTCGCCCTTCATCGCCTTCGCGGTGAGCGCGATGATGGGCAGGCGGCGCAGCGCCGGCTTGTCGCGGATGACGCCGATCGTCTGGTAGCCGTCCATCTCAGGCATCATGATGTCCATGAGGACGATCGCGATGTCAGGCGTCGACTCGATCAGCTCGATCGCCTCGCGCCCGGTGGTCGCGGTGCGCACCCGCATGCCGCGGCGCTCCAGGACGCTGGACAGCGCGAAGATGTTGCGCGCGTCGTCGTCGACCAGCAGCGCCACCTTGCCGACCAGGTCCTCGTCGGAGCTGGTGAGCCGCTCCAGCATGCGCTGCTTCTCGGGCGGAAGGTCGGTGACGATGCGGTGCAGGAACAGCGCGGTCTCGTCGAGCAGGCGCTCGGGCGACTCGACGCCCTTCACCACGATGCTGCGCGCCATGGTGTGGAGCTGCGCGTCCTCCTCGGCGGAGAGCTCGCGGCCCGTGAACACCACCACCGGCACGTCGGTGAGCGCCGGGTCGTTGCGGATCTGCTCCAGCACGTCGAAGCCGCTCATGTCGGGCAGCCGCAGGTCGAGCACGACGCAGTCGCGTGGCGCCGCCCGCAGCTTGGCCAGCGCCTCGGCGCCGGTCGAGGCGGTCTCGATGTCGATGTCGTCGTAACCGAGCAGCTCGCGGATGCCGATCTGCTCGGCCTCGTTGTCCTCGACCACGAGCAGCCGCCGGCGGCGCGGCTGCGCGTATTCCTTGATGCGCGAGAGTGCGGCGTCGACCCCCTCGGTGGTCGTCGGCTTGGTCACGAAGGAGAAGGCGCCGCGTGCGAGCGCGTGCTGGCGATCCTCGTCGAGCGTGATGATCTGCACCGGGATGTGGCGGGTGAGGGGGTTCTGCTTGAGCTGGCTCAGGACCGTCCAGCCGAGCATGTCGGGCAGGAAGACGTTGAGCGACACGGCGGTCGGCTGGAACTGCTTGGCGAGGTCGAGCGCCTCGGCCCCGCGCATCGCAACCAGCACCTTGAAGCCCTTGTCGCGAGCAAGGTCCATGATCACGCGCGCGTAGTGCGGATCGTCCTCGACGATCAGCAGGATCGTGTCGCCCGGCTCGATCTCGAGCCGGTCGTCGCCGATCTGCTCGACCACGCGGTCGCCCGTCGCGATCGGCGGCAGGATCGCGGGCGCTTGCACGCTGCGCTGCGCCGTCGTGTCCGGGCTCGTCATGTGGCCAGCGGCGGTCGGGCCGACATATTTGGTCGGCAAGTAGAGCGTGAACGTGCTGCCGCGCCCGGGCGAGCTGCGCAGCTGGATCTCGCCGCCGAGCAGGCTCGACAGCTCGCGGCTGATGGCGAGGCCGAGGCCGGTGCCGCCGTATTTGCGGCTGGTCGAAGCGTCGGCCTGCTGGAACGCCTCGAAGATGATCTTCTGTTTCTCCAGCGGAATGCCGATGCCCGAGTCGGAGACCTCGAAGGCGACGACGCCACCCACCTGGCTGAGCACCGGATGGTCCGGCGTCCAGCCGCCGACTGCTGCACTGACGGCGAGGCGCACGCCGCCTTTCTCGGTGAACTTGAAGGCGTTGGAGAGGAGATTCTTGAGCACCTGCTGCAACCGCTTGGAGTTGGTCACGATGCTGCGGCCGAGATGGGAGTTGATATCGACGTCGAAGGAGAGCTCGCGCGTATCCGCCTCGTGCTTGAACGGCCGGCCGATCGCATCGACCAGGTTGGTGAGGAAGACCTCCTCGGCGTCGACCGTGACAGTGCCGGACTTGATCTTCGACAGGTCGAGGATGTCGCTGATGAGGTTGAGCAGGTCAGTGCCGGCGCCGTGGATGGTGCGGGCGAAGTCGACCTGCTTGGTGGAGAGGTTTTTGTCGGGGTTCTCGGCGAGCTGCTGACCGAGGATGAGGATCGAGTTGAGCGGCGTGCGCAGCTCGTGCGACATGTTGGCGAGGAATTCCGACTTGTACTTCGAGGTGAGCGCGAGCTCGGTGGCCTTTTCCTCGACCGCGCGGCGCGCCTGCTCGATTTCCTGGTTCTTGCGCTCCACCTCGACGTTGCGCTCGGCAAGCTGCTGCGCCTTCTGCTCGAGCTGCTCGTTGGTCGTCTGCAGCTCGCGCTGCTGCGTCTGCAGCTGACCGGCGAGTTGCTGCGACTCCTTGAGCAGGCCTTCTGTCTGCATCGTCGCCTCGATCGAGTTGAGCACGATGCCGATCGAGGTCGTGAGCTGTTCCAGGAAGGTCATCTGCAACGTCGTGAACGAGGTCACCGACGCAAGCTCGATTACGGCCTTCACCTGGTTCTCGAACAGGACCGGCAGCACGATGACGTTCTTCGGAACTGCCTTGAACAGGGCCGAGCCGATCGGCACCGCATGGGCCGGCATCTCGGTGATCAGCATGCGCCGCTTGTCGGCGGCGCACTGGCCGATCAGGCCTTGGCCGACACGGATGCGCTCGGGATGACCGTTGAGCCCGTCGTCCGCATACGCGGATAGCAGGCGCAGCGCCGGAGCGTCGGCACCTTCGACCTGGTAGATGACGCCGAGCTGAGCGCTGACGAGCGGGGTGAGCTCGGAGAGCAGCAGCCGGCCGACGGTCGAGAGGTCGCGCTGGCCCTGTAGCATATTGGTGAAGCGGGCGAGGTTCGTCTTGAGCCAGTCCTGCTCGGTGTTGCGGTCGGTGGTGAGGCGCAGGTTGTCGATCATCGTGTTGATGTTGTCTTTCAGCTCGGCCACTTCGCCGCGCGCGTCCACCTGGATCGAGCGCGTGAGGTCGCCCTTGGTCACGGCGGTCGCGACCTCGGCGATGTTGCGCACCTGGGTGGTGAGGTTTTGCGCCAGAAGGTTGACGTTGCCGGTGAGGTCCTTCCACGTTCCGGCCGCGCCGGGCACATTGGCCTGGCCGCCGAGGCGGCCCTCGACGCCGACCTCGCGTGCGACGGTTGTCACCTGGTCCGCGAAGGTCGCAAGCGTGCCGGTCATGGCGTTGATGGTGTCGGCGAGCGCCGCCACCTCGCCCTTCGACTGCACCGTGAGCTGCTGATCGAGGTCGCCGTTCGCGACCGCGGTCACGACCTTGACGATGCCGCGCACCTGCTCGGTGAGGTTGGCGGCCATGACGTTGACGGTGTCCGTCAGATCTTTCCAGGTGCCCGCGACGCCCGGCACGTTGGCCTGGCCACCGAGCTTGCCTTCGGTACCGACCTCGCGGGCGACGCGGGTGACTTCCGACGCGAAGCCGTTGAGCTGGTCCACCATGGTGTTGATGGTGTTCTTGAGCTCGAGAATCTCGCCCTTCACGTCGACGGTGATCTTGCGCGAGAGGTCGCCGCGCGCGACCGCAGTGGTCACCTCGGCGATGTTGCGGACCTGCGTGGTGAGGTTCGCGGCGAGCAGGTTGACGTTGTCGGTGAGGTCCTTCCAGGTGCCGGCGACGCCTGGCACGTTGGCCTGGCCGCCGAGGCGGCCGTCGGTGCCGACCTCGCGCGCGACGCGCGTCACTTCGGCCGCGAACGAGCGCAGCTGCTCGACCATGGTGTTGAGCGTGTCCTTGAGCAGCAGGATCTCGCCGCGGACGTTGACGGTGATCTTCTTCGACAGGTCGCCGCTCGCGATCGCGGTCGCGACCTCGGCGATGTTTCGCACCTGTGCGGTCAGGTTCGACGCCATGAAGTTGACGTTGTCGGTGAGGTCCTTCCAAGTACCGGCGACACCCGGCACCTGCGCCTGACCGCCGAGCTTGCCCTCGGTGCCAACCTCGCGCGCGACGCGCGTCACCTCGCCCGCGAAGGCATTGAGCTGGTCCACCATGGTGTTGATGGTGTTCTTGAGCTCGAGAATTTCGCCTTTCACATCCACGGTGATCTTGCGCGAGAGGTCGCCGCGCGCCACGGCCGTCGTGACCTCGGCAATGTTGCGGACCTGGGCCGTGAGGTTGCCGGCCATGAAGTTCACGCTGTCCGTCAGATCCTTCCAGGTACCCGCGACGCCCGGCACGTTGGCCTGGCCGCCGAGGCGGCCCTCGGTGCCGACCTCGCGGGCGACGCGCGTCACCTCGCCGGCGAAGCGGTTGAGCTGGTCGACCATGGTGTTGAGCGTTTCCTTCAGCTGAAGGATTTCGCCGCGCACGTCGACCGTGATCTTGCGCGAGAGGTCGCCGCCCGCGACGGCGGTCGCGACCTCGGCGATGTTGCGCACCTGGGCGGTGAGGTTGCCGGCCATCGAGTTGACCGAGTCGGTGAGGTCCTTCCAGGTGCCGGCGACACCCGGCACGTCTGCCTGGCCGCCGAGCTTGCCCTCGGTGCCGACCTCGCGCGCGACGCGCGTCACCTCGGCCGCGAAGGCGTTGAGCTGGTCGACCATGGTGTTGAGCGTTTCCTTGAGCTGACGGATTTCGCCCGACACGTTCACGGTCACCTTCTTGGACAGGTCGCCCTGCGCCACCGCGGTCGCGACCTCGGCGATGTTGCGCACCTGGCCCGTGAGGTTCGAAGCCATTGAGTTGACGTTGTCCGTCAAATCTTTCCAGGTGCCCGCGACGCCGCGCACCTGCGCCTGGCCGCCGAGCTTGCCTTCGGTGCCGACCTCGCGGGCGACGCGCGATGAACGACCGGCCAGCAGGCGACTACGCGAAGATCTTCCGCAAGTGGGGCCTCGAAGACAAGGACGAGATGACCAGATCGACAATCAACCCGCCGACCAATTTCTAGTGAGTTTTCCTGGTCATACCTGGTTATGGCCTGGGCCTCGTTTTGGTTGAGATAAAAGTCACCTCCAACGAGCATCCGTCGGCGAGGTCGTGGTCAGTATGCGCCCGGTCAGCGTGCCCGCCAATGGTCCCGATGCTGAGAT
>CAVPGG010000046.1:0-10399 GCA_963703755.1 uncultured Pseudomonadota bacterium | reverse complement strand
AGGCATTGATATGCGCGTCTGGTGCGAGCTCGGACCAGCCGCGAGGGGATTGGCCAGTTTCCTGTTCACATATCCGGACCGCGGTCATCGCCGCGAAAAGCTGGCCGAGCTGTTTTGGCCGGAGCTCGACGCCGAGCGCGCCCGCCGCGCGATGAATTCCGCCATTTGGCGCCTGCGCAAGCTCCTTGCCACTCAGCCCGAGAGTGCGGGCGGCCAGAACCTGCAGACCTTGGGAAGCGAGACCATCCTCAAGAATGCGCCCTGGCTGGATGTCGACATCTGGTCCCTGCAGAACCTCGCGGCTCCGGTGCTCAAGGATCCTGCGGCGCCGCTGGAGCCGCAGAAGCTCGCGGCCATCACCGCCATCCTGCATCGCTATGAGGGGCCATTCCTCGACGGCGACGACGGCGACTGGATCCTCGAAGAACGCGAGCGGCTCCATTCGATATTTCTGCGCGCCGCCATGCTTGCGGTGCGTTCGCTGGGAATCGCCGGACAATATCACGACGCCATCAGCCTCGCGCGGCATGCGCTGCGATTCGATCCGTTCCGCGAAGAATTGATGCGAAACCTTTTGGTGCTGCTCGCACTTGATGAACGAAGATGCGAGGCCATTCGCAGCTATCAGCATTGGAGCAATCTGCTCAAGCACGAGCTCAACATCGCCCCGTTGCCGGGCACCCGCAGGGTCATCGAGGAAATCCAGATCCTCGACAGCGCCGAGGGCTTCCAGCGTTTGCGGGACCGACTTTCGACGGCCTCACTCGCGCATTAGGTCGCCAATCCGGCAGTGCTCCGATTCCGACCGCCTGGAGCGCGGCATCCGCAGTGCGCATTTGCGTCTCCGCCTCGGCCCTGGCCCGTCAACCCCAGCCCCGTGATTCTGCCGTGATCCGTCCGTGATTGCGGACGCGAGCGCCACGCAGTCGCGCCGTATCGGCGGGCGGATCATGCCGACATCGCGGTCCAACTCGCCCGAGAGCGGGGCATGCGACCGTTCCGGCGAATATCGGCCCGAGGTCACGCATGTCGTCGGACGAAGTCTTCATTCTGCGGTTCTGGCTCGAAGAGGCCGGCATGCCCGACCAGGTGCGATGGCGGGCGCAAGTCAAGAACATCAACACCCGGCAACGGCATATCGCGAACGACATCGATTCAGCATTCGTAGTGATCGCCAACCGGCTGCGCGCCGCACTCTCGGCCGAGTCGGAAGAGACGGAGGGCCCGCAATGATCGGGGAATGGGGGGGAAGTCTGTCGGTTGTCACAAGTAACCTGCGGCGTATTCCGCGGAAGCGGTATTCCGCCGCGGGCGTCTGCGCGGCTATCGCCCTGCTGCCGTTGATCGCGAGCTGTACGACCGCCAGGCTCGGGCCGGAACGCCCAATCAGCATTGAAGAAGACGTCAACAACATCCGTCCGGTGGCCGAGCCGCCGCTCGAGAATTTCTACCAGTTGTCGCTGGCCAGGCAGGCTTCGGCGCGCAACCAGATCATCACCGCGCGCATGTATATCGCCGACCTGGAGTACCACAAATACGAGGCCAAGCTGACCCGGGACCTGCAGGAAGAGGGCCTCGCCGCCACCTTGACCACCCTCGGACTGACGAGCGCAGCCTCGCTGATCACCGTTGCAAGCACGAGCCGAATTCTCTCCGGCGCCGCGACGGTCGTGACCGGCGCCGACAAGGCATTCGACGACAAGGTACTGCTCAGCAACACAATCCAGGCACTGCAAGCGCAGATGCGGACCGATCGCCAGACGCAGGCTGCCGCGATCTTTGCGAAGATGGCGACACCGATCGACCAGTACACGCTTCCGATGGCGCTGTCCGATGTCGATCACTACTACCAGGCCGGGACGCTGGCATCGGCGCTCATCGGCCTGAACAAGACCGTGGCGACGGCCGAGCAGAACGCGACAACCGCGCATGACCTCGCCGGTCCCAACGGAGAAGTCGTCACTAACCTCAAGGCGGTCGCGAACCCGTCCCCCTCGTCGACCAGGGCGGCACTGAGCTCTCAATTCGCCACGAATCCCAATCTGCTTCTTTCAACGGTCGCTCCGCCACAAGGGGCCGGGCAGATCCGCAATCCCAATATACCGCCGCCCACGGATACGACGATAACGGATCCTGATCCTTCGGCGCCGCTCGAACGGGGCCTGAAATCGAGCATGGCGCGGGACATCCAAAGCGCGCTTTGTCAGACCCCCGCCCCGACGACCATGCCGCGCATCGCGATCGGCGCCGAAACGAGAGCGGCCATTCGCGCCTTCAAGTCGGCGTGTCTCGGAACGCCGTTGGAGAGCACGACCACGACGATCGCCAACGGAAAAGTATTCGTGACGATGAACCGGCTCATAGCGGCCACAAAGGCGGGGACGCTGCCTGCGTGCAGCTCCGGGGCCACGCCGCAACAAATCGGCACCGCGCTCAAGGCGAATGGAGGATGCTGATGGCTTCGGATCCGAACATCGACCTGCAGCAATTCATCGACGCGTGCCAGGCGGCTGCATTCGAGTACAACGTCGACACCTACTATCTGGTCGCGGTGGCCGGGATCGAATCCGGCATTCGGAACATTCCGGCGAGCGGAGGCTCGCAGGCCTTCGGCCCGTTCCAGATCATGCCGGACACGTGGGCGACCTACATGGCCGCCGATGGGTTCAATGCGGCGGATCGAGAGGATCCGATCAGCCAGCCGTTCATCGCCGCACATATCGCGGCCGACGGCGCCAAGGCCCTGGCGGCCGTCTTGCCCAACAATCGACGGCCAACCTCCGCGGAGCTCTATTTCAGCCACCTGTTCGGCAAGGATGGCGCGGTCGTCATTCTCGGCCTTCCGACGACGACGAAAATTCGCGACGCGCTCATCAAGGTATACGCGCAGAACAGCGACCCGGCCGCTCAGGCCGACAAAGTCATAGCGGCCAACAACTCGTTGCTGACCGTCGGGGATGGCACCACCGCTGCCGTTCTTGCGGAGGTCGACAAGCGGATGTCAGCCCAGCTCGAGAAATTCCTGCCGAGCAACGTCGACGCGGCAGCCGAGTCATCCGTCGCCGGTCAGTTGGTCGCAACGGCCACCGACGGATCAACGAGCTTCTGGGTCGTGCGCAAGGTCGACGACCAGATCGGAGGCGAGTTTCTCATTCGCCAGGTCGCCGGCGGTCAGCCCGAGGTCCTGATCTCGGATACCACGGTATTTCCCATTCCGACGGGCCTGGTCCCGGCAGCCGTCGCCAACCAGCTCAACCAGAGCTTCCAGCACCCGGATCCGGGGACGCCCGTCAGCGGCGTTTCGCCGGTTTCGCCGACCGACGACATCAACCAGCGCGTCAGGGACATGGCCGTCAAATGCGTTGGCCTTTCTTCGAAAAATGTCGCGGGGACCAACAACGGTCGTCTGGGTTGTGCGTGGGCGGTCAATCAGGTCGTCACGCGCGCGCTTGGCAAGCCCGTTGGCGGCGCCCTGTCGACGGCGAGCATGTTCGCTGTCCTCAAGAGCCGCGACATCGCGGTCGACAAGAGCAACCTCGAGGGCGGAGAGATCGTGATCTCGCCCACGACCGGCAACCGGGTCGGTCACGTCGGCATCGTCGGGCCGCTGGCGGCAAACGTTGATGCGACCAAGATTTACTCGAACAGCTCCAGCATCGGATCGTTCCAGGCAAACTACACGATCGCGAGCTGGGCAACGTCCTTCGCGAAACGGGGACTGCCGGTCTTTTTCTTCGACCTGAACAAAAATCGGTTTTGACGGCGCCTCGGGGTGAGCCGCCGATCGGCCACCTCCTCACGCCGGCGAATATCGGCCCGAGGTCACGCATGTCGTCGGACGAAGTCTTCATTCTGCGGTTCTGGCTCGAAGAGGCCGGCATGCCCGACCAGGTGCGATGGCGGGCGCAAGTCAAGAACATCAACACCCGGCAACGGCATATCGCGAACGACATCGATTCAGCATTCGTAGTGATCGCCAACCGGCTGCGCGCCGCACTCTCGGCCGAGTCGGAAGAGACGGAGGGCCCGCAATGATCGGGGAATGGGGGGGAAGTCTGTCGGTTGTCACAAGTAACCTGCGGCGTATTCCGCGGAAGCGGTATTCCGCCGCGGGCGTCTGCGCGGCTATCGCCCTGCTGCCGTTGATCGCGAGCTGTACGACCGCCAGGCTCGGGCCGGAACGCCCAATCAGCATTGAAGAAGACGTCAACAACATCCGTCCGGTGGCCGAGCCGCCGCTCGAGAATTTCTACCAGTTGTCGCTGGCCAGGCAGGCTTCGGCGCGCAACCAGATCATCACCGCGCGCATGTATATCGCCGACCTGGAGTACCACAAATACGAGGCCAAGCTGACCCGGGACCTGCAGGAAGAGGGCCTCGCCGCCACCTTGACCACCCTCGGACTGACGAGCGCAGCCTCGCTGATCACCGTTGCAAGCACGAGCCGAATTCTCTCCGGCGCCGCGACGGTCGTGACCGGCGCCGACAAGGCATTCGACGACAAGGTACTGCTCAGCAACACAATCCAGGCACTGCAAGCGCAGATGCGGACCGATCGCCAGACGCAGGCTGCCGCGATCTTTGCGAAGATGGCGACACCGATCGACCAGTACACGCTTCCGATGGCGCTGTCCGATGTCGATCACTACTACCAGGCCGGGACGCTGGCATCGGCGCTCATCGGCCTGAACAAGACCGTGGCGACGGCCGAGCAGAACGCGACAACCGCGCATGACCTCGCCGGTCCCAACGGAGAAGTCGTCACCAACCTCAAGGCGGTCGCGAACCCGTCGCCGCTGAGCAGCGCAAGCGTCGTCATACGCGACGTTCGCCAGCAGCTGTCGCCGGGCGGACCCCAGCTTCCGCCAAACGTGAATTTCGTCGACGAGTTCAACAAACGTTTGGATGCCTCGTTGTGCGTGTCGGCTCAGCAGCCGAGGCAGGTCGCCATTCGGGATTATCTGATTGGAACGAATCAGCAGGTCGATCCGAACGCAACGTCCGTGACGATCACGCCGGCCTTTCAGCGCCTGCTGGAGCGGGCCGTTGCCACGGTTCCCAACTGCAAGACATCACCGTTCATGAACGCCTTCGAAGTCGGACAATTCGGCCTCGACAGAGCCAAAGGCAGCGCCCTGATCAAGCTGGTCCAAGGCGTGTTGCGGACGAGCCTGAACCTTGCCGCGACTGCCTTGCCGGACAGCGGCAAGTTCGACAAGGCAACCCGAGATGCGATCATGCAATACCGCAAGAAGAACAACATCGCCCCGGATCTCGGCACCCAGATGGACGCCGGACTTCTCGCGCAGATGTTCTAGAGGAGCTTGAGATGCCCTTCATGCAGACGGCCCGAACACTGCGGACAGCGCCGGCACCGGATGGCCAAAAGACTATGAATGTCGTCGGACCCGGTGACGAGGTCGCGATTGTCCAGGAAAGCCAGGCGTGGACGCAGATCCGGATCGTGGGCAGCGACGTCACGGGATGGGTTCAGAAAGAGACGGTCGGCGATACATCGCCCGTTCCTCCCGACATCGACATCGACCTCTCCGCATTCTTTCGCATGTGCTGGCTCAAAGCACTCAACTCCCAGGTATTTCCCAACTATCTGGCCGCGGTCGCGAAGGCTCGGTCCGACATCAAGAATGACACCCAGGACAACCAGATCGGCCCATTTCGTTTCCAGCAGCCGGAATGGGACGCCGGCCGGCGCGATGCCTCGCTCAAGCTGACCGACCTTGGGGCGAGCGACATACATGCGTGGGATTATCAATGCGCGATGTTCGCGGCGATGACGGCCCAGGCCTTCGCGGCGCTGCAAACTGCGCTCGGGCGGGCGTCGAGCGCGCATGAGCTGTATCTCGCACAGCTGATTGGCGCGAAAGCCGCGGCTGCGGCCATCACGACCCCGGCGAATACGATCAAAGCAGCTCTCGACGGCGTGCAGGACGCCGATCTGCCCGCCGGCGGACTCACACGCGACCAGATCATGTCGCGATATTCCAAATATCTGCTCAATGCCGGGCCACCACCTGCTTCGGTCACCGGCCAAGTCGCGCTCGATCGCATCGCCACGGACCTGCAGGCGGCGATCGATGAGGTGATGGACGGCATCGTCGCGGCTGGCACGGAAATCCTCGGTATGCCGCCCGATGGCTCGACGTTGGCGGGCAATGCAACGACCCCCGGCGGGCCGTCTTCAGGGGGAGCGGCGTTCGGAGGCGGCGGACCAGGAGGAATTACCGGTGCTGGAGGACCGTTAGGCCAGCTCATCGCGCGCGGCGAGAGCGGCGCCCGCGGCTACAATGCCTACAACCGCGGCGTCGCGAACCAGCCGGCTCAACAGATCGATTTTTCGACGATGACCTTGGGGCAAGTCGTGGCCGCGCAAGCACGAGCGGCAGGCGATCCAAACCGGCTGTTTGCGGTCGGAAAATATCAGATAATCCCATCCACCATGCGAGATGCGATCGCAAGGCTCCAATTGAGCTCCGATCGCATGTTTACGCCCGATCTTCAGGAAATGCTGTTTCGCGATTACTTGCTGGCGATCAAACGGCCGCAGGTGAAAGCTTTCATCACCGGCGCTGCCAATGGCTCCCTGGCGTCCGCCGAGCTCGCTCTGGCGCTGGAATTCGCCTCGGTGGCCGACCCCAATACGGGGCGCTCGCATTACGGCGGATCAGGGGGCAACCGCGCGTCGATATCCGTCGGGCAAACCGCAGACGCGCTCAACAGCGAAAAAGGCAAATACAGTCAGAGCGTCGCAGCCGGCCAACCTGTTGCAACTGCATGGGATGGACTTTCGACGTGAGAGCGCGCCGAACACCGCCGAAGCTTCTCAGAACACGCGAACGGCCGATCCGATCGCGCTACGGGTCTTCATATTGCGCCTTCGACCACTCGCGTGCCGGGCAGCTAACCCTCAGCTCCGGCCGCCGTCGAGAACAGCCCGCAGGTCGACCACCTCGCCGCGCTTATGCAGCTCGCGTAGCCGCTCGAGGGCCGCGGTCATCCGGGCGATTTCGTCGCTCAGCGCGCGCATGAGGTCGGGTCCCTCCGGCCGCCGCCAGGGCCCCTCGATGACCTCGCCCATGAATTGCCCTCCGCATCCCCATACTTCAACGGTGAATCTTGCCTGATTCGCCGACATTTTACAGCCCCGCGAACCTGGGGATTGCGTGCATTGACAAAGCTTTCGCTGGCCCCTCTAGTGCCCGCATCGACGGTCTCTCGTTTCGAGAGCGAACAGGGAATGCGGTGCGGGAATTCGATTCCCTAGTCCGCAGCTGCCCCCGCAACTGTCAGCGGCGAGCCCGAGCCACAGAGCCACTGGGACCACTCACCCGGGAAGGCGGTGACGGGCGCCGAGCCGCGAGCCAGGAGACCTGCCGTCGTGACGATTGTCGGCCCGGGCGGGGTGCCTCGGGCGGGATCGCTCGACCGTGCGGCACCCCGAGGCGGAGCGTTGCTCCGCGTGGAGCCGCGCGGGTGGACACGAGCGAAGGCGATCTCGCCACCGTCTATGTCTGCATCACGTGCCGTCGCGCGGACGAGCCGGAGGCCGAGCCGCGTCCGGGCGCGCTGCTCGCCGACGCGACCGCGCGCGCCGCGCATGGCAGCGGCATCGCGGTGCGGCGCGTGCGCTGCCTCGCCAACTGCACGCGCGGCCCGAGCGCGGCGATGCGGGCAAATGGCGGCGGTACATCCTGGACCTACATCTTCGGCGGCCTCGATCTTGCGGGCGCGGACGCCCTCATCGAGGGCGCGCGCCTGCTTGCGGCGGCGCCCGACGGGCTGATGCCGTGGCGCGGCCGGCCCGAGCCGCTCAAACGCGGCCTGATCGCCCGCGTGCCGCCGCTCGCCTTCACGGAGGACATGTCATGAGCTCCACCCAGGTCCCAGCTCGTGCGCCAACGCGAGTACCTTGCACGATCGTCACCGGCTTCCTCGGCGCCGGCAAGACGACGCTGATCCGCCACGTGCTGGCGCATGCGGACGGCCGCCGCCTCGCCGTGCTGGTGAACGAGTTCGGCGATGTGGGCATCGACGGCGAGATCCTCAAAGGCTGCGGCGATGCGGCCTGCCCGGAGGAGAACATCGTCGAGCTGGCGAACGGCTGCCTGTGCTGCACGGTCGCGGACGAGTTCGTGCCGGCGCTCGACCTGATCCTGTCGCGCCGCCCCGCGGTCGAGCACATCGTGATCGAAACCTCGGGGCTCGCGCTGCCGAAGCCGCTGGTGCAGGCATTCCACTGGCCGTCGATCAGGAGTCGCGTGACCGTCGACGGCGTCGTCGCGGTGGTCGACGGCGCGGCACTCGCGGACGGCCGCGTCGCGGCCGATCTCGACGCGCTCGCGCGGCAGCGCGGTGCCGACACTGCACTCGACCATGACGATCCGATCGAGGAGGTGTTCGAGGATCAGATCGCCTGCGCGGATCTGGTCGTGCTCAACAAGCGCGACCTCCTCGACGCCGCCGGTATCAACAAAGCGATGGCGGTTGTCGCGCGCGCGTTGCCGCGCGCCGTCAAGGTCGTGACCGTCGCGGACGGGAAGGTCGATGCCGGCGCGCTGCTCGGCCTCGGCGTTGCGACCGAGAACGACATCGCGAACCGCCGCACCCACCACGACGACGAAGCGGATCACGACCACGACGAGTTCGACAGCTTCGTGGTGTCGCTGCCCGAGATCACCGATCCGGCGGCGCTGGCGGCGCGCGTGTCCGCGACGGCGGCCGCCGAGGGCGTGCTGCGGATCAAGGGATTTGCGGCGGTGCCGGGCAAGCCGATGCGCCTGCTGGTGCAGGCAGTGGGCCCGCGCGTCGCGCACCACTATGACCGGCCATGGGCCGCCACCGAAGCGCGCGTCGGCGCGCTCGTGGTGATCGGTCTCAAGGGCATCGACCGCGCCGCAATCACGCGCGCGCTGGTCGGATAGCGATGCATCTGCTCACGACCAGTGCCGCTTCGCTCGACGACATCGTCGAGCCGATCGATCTCGGCCAGCCGCCGGGCGACATCGCGATCTTGTCCTTCGCGGACAGCGATCTCGGCGGCCTTGCGGCCGCCTGGGCAAGCGAGCGCGCGCGGCTGCCGAGCGTGCGGCTGGTGCAATTGCGCGACCTCAAGCATCCGATGTCGGTCGACCTGTGGATCGATCGCGTCGGCGCGCACGCCAAGGTGATCGTGGTGCGCCTGCTCGGCGGGCTCGACTGGTGGCGCTACGGCGTCGAGCGGCTCGCCGCGCTCGCGCGCGAGCGCGGCATCGCGCTCGCGCTGCTGCCGGGCGAGGACCGTGACGATCCGCGGCTCGCCGATGCCTCGACGCTTGCACCGGACGAGCTCGCGACATTGCTGCGCTTCTTCCGCGAGGGCGGCCGGGAGAATCTCGTCGCGCTGCTGCGCCGCCTCGCGCGCCACGCCGGCGCCGAGATCGACGCCGGGCCGCCGCGCAGCGTGCCGCGGCTCGCCGGCTATCTGCCGCGCGAGGGCGCGATCGATCTCGACCGGTTGGCGGCGGCGCTCGCACCCGGCCGGCCGGTGATTGCGATCACCTTCTACCGCTCGATGCTGCTCGTTGCCGACATGGCGCCGATCGATGCGCTCTGCACGGCGCTCGACGCGCGCGGGCTTGCGGCGGCGCCGCTCATGGTGCCGAGCCTGAAGGATGCCGATGCGGCCGCCTTCGTGCGCGGCGCGCTGGCGCGGCTCGCGCCCGCCGCGATCATCACCACGACGGGATTTGCGGCGGGCGGCGAGTTGGCGCATGTTCCGGCGAAGTGGGCACCGGTTCACCGACAAGAACATGCGCCCATGTATGATTCTTCCGCGCCGACGCCACTCGACGAGGCCGACGTCCCGGTGCTGCAGGCCGTGATCGCGACCACCAAGCGCGCCGCCTGGGTGGAAAGTGCGCGCGGCCTCGGCGCCGCCGACCTCGCGATGCATGTGGTGCTGCCCGAGCTCGACGGCCGCGTCCTCGCCGGCGCGATCGCGTTCAAGCATCCGCTGCCGGCGCACGAGGATCTTGCTTTCACGGCGCTCGCCAACCGGCCGGAGCCCGACCGCGTCGAGATGGTGGCGGCGCGCATCGCGGCGCTGGTGCGCCTGCGCACGACGCCGCGCGATAAACGTCGCGTCGCGATCCTCATGCCGGACTATCCGGGCGCGCCAGGACGCACCGGCTATGCGGTCGGCCTCGATGTGCCGGCGAGCGTGCTGGCGCTGCTCGACGACCTGCACAGCGAGGGTTATGCGGTCGCGGCGTCGCCGCCGAGTTCGCGCGCGCTGCTCGATGCGCTTGATGCAGGCGGCGGAGATGCGGCGCTCGCGCTCGATGACTATGCGGAATTGCTCGCCGAGCTGCCCGCAAGCGCGATCGATCAAATCCATGCTGCC